>NZ_CP195119.1:956988-1275984 GCF_052056915.1 Methanosarcina sediminis
TATTTCAAGGAGTTTATAACTTATTTTGTTAAGTTGGAATACCTGAACAGCATGAAGCAAAAAATAAACTCTGCAAGCCGGAACAGGAACTCAAACCTGAGCGAGGAACAGGCCCTGGCCAGGAAAGGCCTCAGGAGGGATGTCCTGACTCTTGTTGCAGGCAGCGCGGCAGTCATACTTGGGGCAAGGTATTTCGTTGAGCAGTCGATCTTTTTTGCGTAGCTGCTCGAAATCCCGGATACCGTCATAGGCACAACCCTTGTTGCCGTAGGCACCTCTCTTCCCGAACTGATGGTGACAATCTCTGCTGCCAGAAACGGCTACGGAAGCATAGCCCTGGGAAACGTTATCGGCTCCAACATCACAAACATATTCTTGATCCTTGGAGTCTCAGGCCTGCTCTTTCCAATAGCTATCGAGGAGATAAGCATCTTTTTGACTGCTCCTTTCATGATATTCATAAGCACGGTCCTCCTCGTGTTCATCGCCACAGGCTGGGAAATAAAAAGATGGGAGGGAATTGCCCTGACGGTTCTTTATGCAGCTTTTCTGGCAGTGCTACTCGGGATAACTTGAAGTTGACAGAAGGAGCACTACCTGGCCAAATTCCATAACAATTATATTTATCCTCTATTTACTCCAAACACTCGGTTTTAACTTTTTTTATAATTTAAAATATTCTGTTATTATTCATTTGATGTGAAAAATAAAGGAATGTTATTAGCCTACTTTCGGCAGGCGACACATAAATTCTAAATAATTTTACTTGATTCCGTTTTTTGCCACACGTTAGAAATAAAGCCCATTCAACAAAATCAAATTCAATCATATAACATTATAACATTAACATAATCAAACCATTATTGAATAACATTACATGTTACATATAAATTCAAAAGTATTAAATAGAGGAAGTACCATAAGATATGATTGCTGAGATAAAGTTGTGTTCTCATCCAGAATGCAGATAGAGAGTGTCTCCGAACCTCTTCTATACCACAACCCCCCCACCCATTAGGTTCTGTTCGGAGCTATCAGAGGTCTGGATGAGGACGCAAATATCACTTATTTTTTCATATTTTTTCACATTTTTTACAATAGTAGGATTTTTAACAGAATATTTTTTTGATTAATCAATATCATTAGGCTCTAACCAGCATAATTTGAATTTTTGTATACGACCTCTCTAATTTTCAAGAAAAATACCTGACAAAAATAAGGGTAAATGAACGGTTCAGGAAAAACAGAATTAAAGAAAAAACAGGCCCTTAAGAGAGTAAAAGTTACTTAATACCGGGATATTTTCAAAAATCTGCCAGACAGGCATCAAGTTCAGTGGGAGAAAAATACCACATTCATTAAGCTAACAGTAATTTGATTGTACTACATATCTGCCCTGAGTCAGCCAATTTACCTGCCTATAATTATTCCAGAAGGAAAAAAATAGAGAAAATATGTTAGGAATTGAGTATACCACTGAGGGTGGAATGCCCATAAAATACTATATTGAAACCGAAAGCCTTTGCAGGGAAGCCCCCGGGGGTTGGATTGGGAAAAAGAAGCCTTTGGTCAGAAGATAATGAATTAGATTGGGGTCCCGTCAGTGGAAGAGATCACAAATCCAAAAAAACTTATGCACTAAAGATATACAGAGTGTTATGGAAGCCTTCCTTCAAATCCCATTGGAATCCATAATAGCGGACCTGCCCTTATTTGCATTCCTTGGGGTCTGGAATTTATTTGTAATCTTTGTTCTGGCAAAAAAGACTTATGAATTTGCCCTGGAGAAGGGAAGATCGCACAATTCGTCAATATACTTTGCCAGAAAAGTAATCCATTTTTTAGCGGGAGGACTAACCGCAATGCTGTTGCCCTTTTTTGTCCGGGAGCCTGTCGTGCCGGCAGCCCTTGCACTCGGACTTGCTTTTGCGACATACCTCCCGCACAAGACCGGCAGACTGATGTACTGGTTTCAGGACCCGGACAATATCTACGAGGTTGATTTCACACTCATCTGGGGAATAATAGTGCTTTTGACCTGGTACATCGACAAAACACTCTGGATCGGAGTGATCCCCGTGCTTTTCATGGCATACGGGGACGGGATTACCGGAATAATAAGGAACCTCAAGTATAGCAAACGGACGAAAGCCTGGGAAGGCACTGCAGGTATGCTGGTCCTTTGCATAATCATCGGCGCCAAAATGGGCCCTGCCGGAATTCTTGCGGGAATAGTGTGCTCGTTCGTTGAGCGAATAGAGAATGTTGATGATAATCTCACTGTTCCGACAGTCAGCTTATCCATCTTACTGATAGCTCATTTCTACTTCCCTTCCTTTACCATTCCTTTCTATTGAAATACTGCTACATTCCAGCGAGATAAAATCTAGACCTGGATTTGTAGAAAAAGTAATTTAAGGACGAGCAGCAGAACAATCAGTTTTTTCAAGAAAAGAAAAGCCGGTTTGAAACCAATTGGTTAACGTTTCTTTACCGGCATCGGAAACTAAAAAAGAAAAAGGATCGCGGGAAATCAATCACATAATAAGGGTCTGCTCATTTTTTCCTCCCGAACAGGTAATAGGCCGCTGCTCCTAATATACCAAATACCAGGGCAACTACTATCCACACGATTTTCATTATGTCGCTCAAGGTTCGGTTTTTCATCAACACGTCATAAATGACCCATACCGCCGATAACAGCGTAAGTAATCCCCATATATTGGTTACAAGACTCAATAATGCACCTCCATATAATATATCATATATAATAATGAAGTATATATATTTTCTCCAAAAATTTCGTGAACATGTAAAAATTAAGAACAAAAAAACAAAAAAATGGACTTGTAGAAGGATTTTACTCGCATTAATGCCCTCAATCCGGCATATTTTTCCGGCAAAATGAACTAAGAAATTTGCTATGTTGATTAATAAATAAAAAAAGAAGTTAATGTGAGTTATAAATAAAAACAGAAGTTAACCTGTAAACCTGCCGCAGGTTTACCCGATATACTCGTCCCTTCTTGAGCAGAAAACTTCAACAGCCACTGAATCGTCTAAAATATCCGCACTGTGAGGAACGCCGCCCGGGATATTCCAGGAATCGCTCGGGGAAACTTCAAAGGTTTCTTCGCCGATTCTAAACCGCATTTTTCCCGAGACCATGTAGCCGGTTTGTTCATGGATGTGGTCGTGGGCAGGAAGGAAGCCGCCTGCTTTCAGGAGAGATTCGGTCATAAGGGTTTTGTCGCCGTAGACGACAGCTTTCATCCGGATGCTGGGAAGGACTTCTTTATTGCCGGTTTCATCACATTCCTTAAACATAAAAGCTCCTCCCGGGAGACTTTTTGGCTTATATTATATCTGTTTTCCAGCTTCAGAGTTCAAGACTGCAGAGTCCATACAAAAGCCAGGAACCCCATGAGCGGATTTAATCAGAAATAAGGTTCAGAAAGTCAGGTTCATATTATTTTTATAATAAACAGAAGCAACCATATTAATAATCAAATACCCGAAAGGGGGGGTTAAAGTATGAAAATAAGCGCACGCAATGTTTTGAAAGGCAAGGTCAAAAGCATAGTCCACGGTTCGGTAAATTCGGAAATTGTGGTCGAACTTCCGGGTGGTACGGAAATAGCTTCAATAATCACAAAAAATTCAGCTGAAAGCCTGGGTTTAAAAGAAGGCCATGAAGTATATGCGGTGATCAAGGCAACAAACGTTATGTTAGCCATTGAATAACCGATCGAATAACCCTATTTACTTCCTTTTTTTATCCGGAAAAACCGGATTGAACAGTGAATGAAGAAACCGTCCGGATTGAAAGCCTGAAAATCGGAATCACTGATTCAGCGATCACAGATTTAGCGACCACATTTTCAGCTTCTTCTTACCTAAATTGAGTTTTGCTCTGAGCTCTTCATTAGTAAAAGGCTTCTTTATGAAATCATCCGCACCTGCTTCAAGCCCTTTAGCCACGTCTTCATCCAGGTCCCTGCCTGTTAGCAGGATTATGTAAGTGTTAGTGTTCTGTAATTCCTTTTTTACTTTCTCACATACCTCTATGCCCTTCATTTCAGGCATTTCCCAGTCAAGAATAGCAATTTCGGGTGGGCCATCACTGCTCAGTATTTCCCAGGCTTCACTCCCGTTTCGGGTTGAAATGACCTCATAACCCCACTTTGTCAAAAGGGTCTTAAGCCACAAATTCGAGATCGTCTCATCTTCAGCTATCAGGATACTCAATATACCCCCCCATAAAGGACAACGGATATTTTTGCAGGACTCTTCAAGGAACAGCTTGAAG
Source organism: Methanosarcina sediminis (assembly GCF_052056915.1). Taxonomy (GTDB): domain Archaea; phylum Halobacteriota; class Methanosarcinia; order Methanosarcinales; family Methanosarcinaceae; genus MTP4. The sequence continues at coordinate 961,298 of NZ_CP195119.1, forward strand.
ATCTCAATGTATTTAAGGGACAGTTAAGAATATGGAAATAATTTCATTAAAGCCTTTTTCAGGATGATCTGCCGGAACTTTCATTATAGCTATTTTCTTAATCAAAGTTACACTGGCACACCCCGCTGCAAGCAACGGGGTATTCAACTGAAATAAATGATTAATTATAATATATAAAAATGGAGTATATATTTGGATAGTTAGACGTCGAATACGGAGAATAGCGGAACAGCAAAAAATGAATGAAAAAAGTGGTGGGACAGCTACGAGAATATAAGGAAAAACAAAAAAAAGGAAAGAAGAAAGGAAAAACAAAAAAAAGATTTGGAACCGAATTCAAAAATAGGAAAAAAGATAGGGACTCAGTCCACAAGTGTGAAGTACATTCTCCTGTTGCTCTTTCCTTTATTCTGAAGCTTGATAATCTTGATCCCCTTGATCTCTCCGGTATTTTTCAGATGGGTCCCGCCGCAAGCTTCAATGGTGATTCCCTCAATCTCTACCAGGCGGATTTCCTTGATGTCCTCGGAAAAGCCCTTTGCCAGGGTTGTGAGCCTGGAAAGTTTCTCTTCGGCTTCTTCCCGGCTGACCAGGTAGAAGTTGACCGGGTGCTTTGCTGCTATCACGTCATTGGCCATTTTCTCATATTCGGCAAACTTGTCCCTGTCGAAAGCTTCGAGGCTGAAGTCCACCCTGCTCTTATCAAGACCCAGCTGATTCCCGGTGATCTGGGCTCCTGCTTCCCTTTCAATCACGTTTGCGACCACGTGGGTTGCGGTATGCATGCGCATGTGCCGGTAGCGACGCTCCCAATCGATTATTCCTTTGACTTTGTCTCCGGCTTTGAGTACCTGAGCGGTTTCATCGGCAGCCGCGACTTCATGGCTGATATCGTCACCGAATTTCCCCACATAGACAACTTCAAACACTGCCCCATCCTCTTCCCGGACAAGTTTCCCGGTATCATAGGGCTGTCCGCCGCTCTCGGGGTAAAAAGCGGTACGGTCCAGGACAACATATTTACCGTCGCTAACTTTTTCCACGGCGGCTTCGAATTCATTCAGGTAGCAGTCAAGGTAGTAGAGCACTTCAGTCATGGATAAACCTCTATTTTTAAAAAGTCAGTTACTTAAAGTCTTGAGATTCGAAACTGCTGACAGATTCCAAAATATAGTTATCAGGTAACTAAATATTCCTTTAAAAGAGTTTTCAAATTATCTGGTACAGCTCATTATTTCATCTCTTTTTACGATACACTGCCCCTGCAAGCAAAAGAACCATTGCAACCCCAATTCCAGGAGCCGGGACAGCCTCTCCCTCTTCACCTTCTTCCAGGCCTGCCTCAGGGCCCTCACGGGTGATCCGGATTCCCGATGCGTCATCTGATTCGGTTTCGGATTCCAGGTCACCCCCGGTTCCATTGGAAGAAACGGAAGCGTACAAAACATCAACATCCGGTTCATGCCCTGTTACCGCAAAGGGGGAAAAGCCGGGTGTCTTCGATTCGAAGTAGAAGAACTCTTCATCTTCCCCATATTTTTCCGTCTGCAGCCGGGTCCAGCTTTCGTTTGCGTACCTGTACAGAAGGACGGAATCAGGGTCAATTCCCTCTTCCGAGAACCAGTTCTTTTCCACCCTGAAACCCACGGCCGCATTTTCGATGTTCCGGGGGGTTGCAAAGCCGCTGTTTCCAACCCAGATATTCATGTGCCTGTAGACTTCCCCATCAGGGAGATCTGAGACCAGCACGGAGCGGTTCTTTAGCATCTCCACAATAGTTGTGGTTTTACCGGCACTCTTTTTCGGATCAAATTCCACATAATCAACGGGCGTTGCTTTTCTGGTGAAATCGAACCTGGCGCTCTTGCTGTTTGTTATGAACGTTTGTGCAAGTTCCTTACTTTCAACATTGCTGGCGGGTTCAGGAGACCCACCCCCTCCACCACCGCTTCCCCCACTTCCGCCACTCCCGCTGCTACCGCCATTTCCATCAATTTCGTCACTAATTCCATTTTCCCCGGAGCTGTCATTGATGTTACGGGCGGCAGTGACTGCAAAGGGAGAAAAACCCGGGGTTTCGGCTTTGAAATAAAGGTAGCTATCGTCTTCTCTTTCTTTCATCACATTCAGGAGGTCCCAGGTACCGTTGTGATAGCGCCGAAGGCTAATGGAAGAGGGGTTGATGTCATTTTCAGCGACCCAGGACTTGAGCACCCTGAATGCTATTGTCCGGTTCAGGATTTTTTCCGAGCCGGAAATACTGCTGTTGTCAAACCCAATATTCAGGTAGCTGTATACAGGGTCGCCGAAAGGGGTTTCCTGAACTGAAGAAGGGATTACGGAAAGTAACTCCAGCCTGGCACTCACATTGCCGGAAGCCTCAAGAGAATAGAAGGATATGCAGTATACACTGTACTTTCCGGGCCGGGACTCGGTCACTTCCCCTGCTGTGAAATTGAAGGATACGGACGAATTTTTACCGACATCAAAGGGAGCCGAAACAACTATCCGGTCTATCCTGTCCCTTTCTTCCTCCGTGGGAAAAACAGTCCAGTCCCAGCTTTGCGTCAGGGTTTTCGAACCGTTTTCCGCAAGCACCGTGACATTGTACCCTGCAATGAAGGGAGTTGCAGGGTCACTCTCCCCAATACTGTCCAGGACTTCACTGGTATTGACTGTGAGCTTTGCAGAAGCTGCGGAAGCGTTTGCCTGCACAGGCAGCCCGTTTAGCATCCAGCTGAAATTGCAGGACCTTGTGGAGCGGATTTCGAATTCCAGGACATCACCTTCAATGGAGAAAGGGGCTTTTCCCGGGACCGCACCCCCCAGGGAAAAGGACAGGTTATACGCTGAAAGGCGCTCCATAAGGGGATAAGGGTCACTGCCGTAAGGGAGATCTCCGATTCCGTTTCCGTCGGAATCAGCTCCTCCGTAATCCGAATAGAAGTTGCCAAGGCGGCTGCTGTAAACGCCTCCTTTGTAAAGATATGCCAGTTCCGAGGAAGTGTTCCAGAAATTCGAAAGCCCATCTCCTTCTCCTTCTCCTTCTCCTTCTCTTTCTCCTTCCCCTTCTTTCGCGGGCGACTCATTGAGGGTGCCATCGAGAGACTCATTGATGTTATAAGTGTTTCCAAATTCGTTTTCGTGGATCCGGTTCAGGAAAGAAGCCGTAAGCCTCAGCCCTTCAGCGTTGTTTGAAATGTTGTTTCCGGCAAGCGTATTGTTGAAAGAACCTTCAAGCCAGACTCCGGGCCCGCAGTCAGAAATTAGATTGCCGGAAAGGGTGCAGTCCCGGACGCCTTCCAGATACACGCCGCAGGCCTGGCCCGAACCTCTTATTCCAAGCCCGTTGATCCTGGATGCATTTCCGTGCACATGGAAGACCGGTTTCCCCGGATCAGCGGCTTCAATTACGGTATCTTCCGGGTTTCCGGAAGCCGAGCAAATCGTCAGGTTCCAGGGGACATCCACATTATCCGGGTACGTGCCCGGAAATACGAAGAAGGTATCCCCCGGTTTGCTGCTGGCTACGGCATCCGAAAGGGAAAGGAAATCTCCGCCCCCGCCGGAGTCCACGTCAAAGGCCCTGGGCTCCGCAGCTGCCTGCTCATACATCCGGAGAGCATCAGCCCGACCGTATCCGAACACAGGGTCGTATCCAGGGGCACCGGAGTCGACGGCCGAAGAGTAGAGCAGTCTCCTGATATCCGCGGCTGACTTCTCCGGAAAAACACTCCAGACAAGGCCTGCAACTGCCGCAACATGAGGAGCTGACGCACTTGTCCCGGAAAAACAGGCAGATTCCCCATCGGAATCCCCGAACCCTCCGGCTCCTGTGACGCTCACCCCGTCGATCCCGACTACATCGGTTTTCAAGCGGGTCTCGTGGGTAGGATAGGCAATGGTAACCGGCCCTCTGGAAGAGAAATTTTCTATATCATCATACCCCGGATCGTCGGCAGCTATCGCCCCTACAGCCACGGCTTCAGGGACTGCAGGGTGCCCGAAGATAGAGTCTTCGGCTACCAGGTAGCTGGGGTCTATATCGCGGGCGTAGAAAATGTAGAGTTCCAGTTCCCTGGCTTCCCCGGACTTTTTCAGGACCCGGACCGAAGCGTTCAGGGTTGTTCTTCCTTCGTTGCTGTACAGGATATATTCCAGAGGCAGGCCATTTCCGTCCTGCGTATCGATGCTGTCCATAATTATTTCAGAACTGTTTTCGTCTATCAGGCAGAGGTCATAATCATTGCCCGATTGCCTCCAGGGATCATCCCATTCAAGAAAAACCCAGACCTCTTCGGAAGGGGAAATATTGAGCCGCAGGTTTTTCACATCTCCCCGCCCCCCGCTAAAATCGTGCCAGCCATTCCCGGCATCGTAAAACATCCCCTGGTAGTGGCTCTCTGCAGCATTCCCTGCCGAGCTGACGTAGAGGATATCGTGGGTTTTTATGACCTCTGCAACATGAGACGCCACAACCCCGTCTTCAAAGTAAGGTTCCCCAAGCCACCCGATATCGTCGCAGACAACCTTACACCCCGCATCGACCAGGGCATCAATGGCTGCGTTGAATTCGTACCTGGTTTTTCCGCAGTCGTGGAAATAAAGCTCCGCTCCGGGGGCTATGTCGTGGACGATTTCAAGCATGGCCGTGCCTTCATCTTCACCCTCCGCTTCCCCCCCCACGTTTCTCAAAACAGTCACGTTATCAGGGAGGTCTCCGGAAGCCACGGCATCCGCAAGGCTGTCAACTCCGTCCGAAATGATCCCGATTTTAATGCCTGCCCCGCTTACCCCGTAGAGGTCCCTGAGAGTGGATGAATTTAAGATCGAATCCCCTTCCGTAGAAACCCTCCCGCTCCTGGTAACCGGAGGTATGACCGTCCTGACCCCTGTCACCTCAGGCAGGGAAGCCAGCGTTTCAAGGGCACCCACCGGGACCCAGGCTGTTGCGATCTTATTGGTCTCGTCCCGCGTTTCAAGCTCGCAGTAAGAGTCGAGCACATGGGGGCTTGCGGAAGCTTCCAGGTATACGTAGACATGGACCTTCTCCCCCGCATCCCCGACCCCTGCCCCTGAACTTACCTCAGAATTTGCCAACAGTTCCGAAGAAATATTTGAAGAAATATTTGAAGAAGTATTTGAAGAAGTATTTGAAGAAGTATTTGAAGAAGTATTTGAAGAAGTATTTGAAGAAGTATTTGAAGAAGTACTTGAAGAAGAGGAGGAAAAGGGAGAACTAGCTGAAGAAGAAACGGCAGGTCTCAACTGCCCGAATCGTACCATTCTACCCCTGAAAGCTCCAGGCGTGTCCCCGGAAGGCAGGTAGTGTTCATCCCTCAACCGCAGCAGGTCGGTGGAGAGTTTTTTCCGGGTAGGGCTTAAATCCTCTTTGGAAAAACCCTCTTTAGAAAAAAAAACCTCCAATGAGGATTCCTTCACAGTTTGTTCAAGGTTTTCTTCCCGAAAAGTTTCGGAACTTCGATTCACTTCGGGACTTCCATTCTGAATTACTTCAACCGCATTGACAGTTTGCAGTTCGAAAAAACCCGCTTCCAAACCCAGGGCTCCCGACAGTAAAACAAGCGTCAAGAAGATTGGGATAGAGGTCAGGGACATTTTTTTGTTCATGGTAACCAGTAAATAAAGGCTTCAATCGGCTTTTCCGGGCTGCCTTTATTGAGCCAGAGGAAAAGGACTTCTTCACGTTTCATATTCAACACAAAAAGACGGCTGGTTTTATGATCAATATGAAAATAATCAACAATTAGTATAGCAGAATAATAAATCAGAAAATGAGTGTAGCAGAAAAATAAATCAGAAAATGAGTGTAGCAGAAAAATAAATCAGAAAATGAGTATAGCAGAAAAATAAATCAGAAAATGAGTGTAGCAGAAAAATAAATCAGAAAATGAGTGTAGCAGAAAGATAAGTTAGAAAAAAAGTAGCTGAACATTCCCAAAAGTTTATAAAAAAAGATTAAGGCATTGGCCGCAATTTGACGCTACTGTCGATTACGGCAACATTCTTCCCGAGCTCTTCTTTCCGGGATTCCAGTTCTTCTTTTAAAACGACAAGCTTTTTACCGGAATTTTCGATTTCCTCTTTAAGGAGCCTGACCCTGTCCCGAAGCTCTGCCTCTTTATGTTCCAGTTCCGCAAGTTTTCCCGTGTCCAGCCCGGAAAGCTCCTTCTTCTTTTCCTCAAGGACTTGCAAGGCTTCAAGGTATTCTTTTTTCCTTGTTTCAAGCCCGGATTCGGCGGCTTTTGCCTGGGCAAGGGCTTTTGCCTTTTTGGGGCTTTTCAGGTCCAGGGCATTGTCTTCAAGGATTTTTTGCAGCTCCCGGAAAAAAGCCGGATCTGCAGCTGTCGGGTCGGCAAGACAAATTTCCACCTGCTGTTTTACTTCCGGCTTCAGGGTATACCTCCCGGTTTCGTGCAGTTTTTTGAGCCTTGAGAGGTTGTTCGAAAGAGGGAGGACAAGGGAAGTCAACCCTGATTCGGTTTTTTTAACCAGGCCTTCGGCAGTAGCAACTTCTTTTTGCAGGTTCTGGGATCTCTGCCAGGTTTCCCCCTGCCGGAATTCTTCAAGAGCCTGTCCCACCCCGGCAATTTCACCTTCCAGAGCCCGGATTTTTGTTCTTTTCAACCCTATACCCTGCTCATTGGATTCTACCGAGGCTGATAAATTCTTAATTTCCTTTATGTTCGCGAAAGCCACATCGATAGCTTCCAGTTCTTTTTTGTGCCCGGCAAGCAGCCCCCGGAGAGCTTTGAGAACCTGTCCCAGCCTGGCAAGGCTGTCAGTAACTTCTTTCGACTCCCGGGGAAAAACAACCCTGGTATAACGGAAACTCCGGCTCATATTCTCTACACAACTGTCAAGGCTCTGCATGGCCATTTCCTGGAACTCATCGAGGGTCCTGACATCGAAAGCTTCCGGAACCCGGATTTTATCCAGCAAGATTCCCACCTGCTTCATCATGTTCTCCCGGTTGCTCTTTGCCCTCTTTACCGCCCGGAGATCAAAGTCCCCCGTGACCTGCGCTTCGGCAAGCCTGGCATTGTTTCCCCTTATATCAGCAAGGGGAACTTCGATGTCCCGGAAAATCCTGGAAGCTTCCGCTTCTATTTCCGAAGAGAGTCTACGAAAGCGGGCGTCCAGCCATGAAGGGAGTTCCTCGAAACCGAGTTCCGTCGAAACTACTTCTGCAGGAGAACTTTCATTTTTTCCGAAGAGCTTTTTGATCCACTTCAATTCGAGCCTTCCAGACATGTTGATAAGAATTTGACAAGTATTTACTAATTATTAGAGAAGTATTTGATGAGCATCCGAATCCATAGGAATTTGAATCCTATAAGGAATTAAATCCACTAAGATTTGAATCCTATAAGGAATTAAATCCACTAAGATTTGAATCCTATAAGGAATTGAATCCACTAAGATTTGAATTGTGAACTTTTCAGTTCTTATCTATGTTATAACTTCTTCTATGAAAGATTATTTGTGATTTAAGAAGGGAAACGGCTGGAAAAAACAAGTCGAGAAAAACAGGATGAGGAGGAGAGGGGATAAGCAGGGAGAAACAGGATGAAGGGGAGATGAAGGCAAAGATAGGAAAAACGGGAAAGGTCCAATAAAAATTTAACAGGAAAACATACGGAATAAGGATACTTATATCATTAGGCGTATAATTTTAGTGTCTAAAATAATAATTTCACCCAAAAATTAGACAAAATAAATTAAACAGTTAAACAGAAAAAATTGAATTGTTAAAAAGTAAAATTCAAAATAACATACAAGTTCCCGGTTACTGTCCCGACCGGAACTACAAGCAGGGGGTATAAAATGGCTAATGGAATAATGGAACAGACTATACCTTATACGGATTTGACAGTTTCTACGCTGCTTTTTGCAATTATTGTCCTGGTAGCAGGGTTTGTGATCGCAAAGTTTCTTGTATCGATGTTCAGGAGCGGAATTAAAAGCACAAAGCTGCCGGAGCTTGTTGTAGAATTCCTTACACGTTTTTTGAGCATCCTGCTTTACATCATGGTAGTATTCGCATTCCTTGGAACGCTTGGCTTTGACATAAACGGCTTTGTCATCGGCCTCTCGGCAGTGGTGGGGCTGGTCCTGGGCTTCGGGCTGCAGGACACGCTGACAAACCTGGCGGCAGGGGTCTGGATTGCTGCTCTCCGCCCTATCGATATGGGCGAATACGTGAAAGTAAACGGGGAGAGCGGGACAGTAAAGGCTGTCGGGATCATGGCAACCGAACTCCTGACCCCTGACAACCAGTACATAACAATCCCGAACAAGCTCATCTGGGGAAGCCCGGTTATAAATTCAACCCGCATGCCAACCCGGAGGGTTTCGGTGGATGTGGGAATCGGCTATTCCTCAGACCTGGAAAAAGCTATCAGAGTAGCTATAGAACTTATGAAAGGACACTCTCTGGTCCTTACTGAGCCCGAACCCGCAGTTGTCACCACGGAACTTGCCGATTCCTCGGTGAACCTTCAGCTCAGGGCCTGGACAAATACAGGAGACTTCTGGACCGTCAAGAACGAACTGACAGCAGGCATCTTTGAGGCGTACAGGAAAGAAGGAATCGAAATTCCGTTCCCACAGTTGAGCGTACACCTGGAAAAAAACTGAAAAGCCTCCGGGGGAGGAACAGCTTTCGAGTGGGAGGCTGAATACATAAGGTCCTGAAGGAACAGGCTCACAAAAAGCAAACAAAGTGTAATATGAAAACGCAGAAAGCATAAAAAATAAACCAAAGTTATAAAATATTCTGATTGTTCATTCTTCTTAGGCAAACCCTAAACCGTATGTAAAAAACAGCATGAAGAGCCTTTGAGAAGTTACTGGGCAAAAGGATTAGCAGAGTTTTCTGCCAGCAAACTGTGTAAAAAAAGAGAAGATATATATAACATTAGAATGTTGGTAAATTATTAGTTAAATCATATAACATTATACGTCTGCGCGTGTAAAATGTAACTGCAAAAAGGGGGTTTTATAAATTAATAAAACCTCCGTCCCTCCCAACCCTATTTTTTTCTTATCCTGTGCATTGCTTTGATTTATACTTTATCCATCACCCGGTTCTATTAACTCTGTAAGATCCGTATTACCCAGACTCCGTATTGTCCAGATGGATTAAGAAGCAATGTCCGAATGCTTTCGGCAGGTTGTCCGGATGGATTCAGCAGGTCACATGGAACATTGCGGCAATCCTGCCTTCTAGCTCGTTCCAGCGCTCAATTGCCCAGGGAGTCGGGAGAAGTTCGATAGAACAGCGTTTTTTCCTGAAAAAGGCCTCGGCTTCGTCCGAAAGTTCCACAAAACCTGTTTGTCCGGTCCCCATAATAATTTTTTCCGTGCCCTCTTCGTAAATGTGCTCGGCTTCCTCAAGTGAGATTTTGTGAGAGGTCCCGTACAGGGCTTTTGAGAGCTTTTTAGTTCTCTTTTCCACCCGGCCGTCCAGACGGATCAGGATATCGTGCTCAAAAGCCTTTCCTTCGACAGTTATCGAACCGAAACTCGTGGAATCAATTTTTGGTTTCATAAGCTACTACCCCTGTAAATCAGAAAATTCTCCACCTTCTCATAAGCCAGTAAGAAGGATACGACTGTATAATATATGGCAGTACCCGGGAGTATATAAAATGACAGTATCATTAATGTACTTCAGTGCGAAAGAATTAAACCTGAAACAGGATTAATAAATAAAAAACGATATTTTAGAGGTGAAAAACATTAGATATTCAATTGAAGACTTCGTAAGTGAAACGGGCGAACGAGATCTAGGGCAGGGGGTTTTTGAACTGGAACGCGACCGTTTGCTGGAAGTAAACCTTGACGGCATGGTCTGGAGCAAACGGGGTTCCATGGTAGCGTATACAGGCGGGATTAAGTTTACAAGGGAAGGAATCCTCGAACATGGGCTTGGCAAACTCGTAAAAAAGTCCCTTACAGGAGAAGGGGTATGCCTCACAAAAGCCGAAGGCCAGGGAAAACTCTACCTGGCAGACGAGGGCAAGAAAGTCTCGATCCTGAACCTTGAAAACGAGGCGATCTTTGTAAACGGAAACGACCTCCTGGCCTTCGAATCCTCAATCAGCTGGGACATCAGGATGATAAAAAGGATTTCAGGCATGATGGCAGGAGGGCTTTTCAACGTGAAGCTCGAAGGGACCGGCATGGTCGCCATCACCACACACCATGACCCCCTAACCCTCAAAGTGACGGGAGACTTCCCCGTATGCACCGACCCGAACGCAACGGTAGCCTGGTCCGGGAACCTGGAGCCGGAAATCAAGACCGACGTCTCCCTGAAGACCTTTGTCGGGCGGAGCAGCGGAGAGTCCATTCAGATGGCCTTCAGAGGAGAAGGCTTTGTTGTAGTCCAGCCCTATGAGGAAGTGTATTTCCAGGCCCAGACCTGATTAAGGTTTAGACCTGATTAAGGTTTAGACCTGATTAAGGTTTAGACCTGATTAAGGTTTAGACCTGATTAAGGTTCAGATCCGACTCGGGTTCGACCTGAATACTCATCTCTTTTTTACTTTATTTACTCGGAAACTTGGACCTGACCCAAAAACTCTTTTCCCTGAAAAGCTTCAAGCCGGGACTTTTCTTTTTTTGCTTTTTCCATCCCTTCTTCCACAGCTTCCCTGATTATGTATCCGGCCTTGTGCAGGATGGTATCTCCTATCTGGGGATCCCTGTCCATGCTGGCTGTGCAGGGGTAGGAGTGGTGGGCACCTGAAATGGTTTCCTTGTAGTCGGAAATTTCGGTCCAGCTGAGCTTCTTTGCAACGAACCAGGTAGAACCGCAGGGAGCATCACGGAGGACGCCAGCCCCGATAAACCTCTTTCCATCGGGGCTCAGTTCGATCCTGAGCACGGGTTTTCCAAAACCCATGTCCACGAAAGCATCTATAAGGGGTTTTCCGGTTTTTTCAAGGGCGCAGAAGGGTTTTGGACCCTCGAACTCCACACCTATGCCTTCGAGTTCCTTCCTGAGCTGTTCAAGCACCCCCGCAGGGGTGGCCTTCGAGTCCTCGGAAGGTGCGATTACGGCTTTCGCCCCGGTTTGTTTCACCACTTCAGGCAGGGCTATCAGGAGGTCGGCGTGGATCCCGATCGCAAGAATCAGGTCGCATTCCGGCAGCTTCTGAGGAAGATACTGCTCGGGCTCCTCGATAAAGGCAGGAAGGTCGTCGGGAAACTCATGGATGCCCACAATCATCCCTGCATAGGACTTCCTGGCCTGCCTGCAGTGGTCACAGAGTTCCCCGCAGGACACACAGAAATCCCCGGGATTTATCAGATTCATGATTACTTTTCTTCCGAGTTCGCCTGAGTAAAGTACAAGAATTCGCATGTTCCAACCCCTTTTAAGGTTCTTCTAAAATCCATTTAAAATCTATTTTTGCCGCAATAAACCCGCACTTCATTTGCTTCTCGAAACGAAGAAAAAATACACAAAGGAAAATCCGGTTTTTCTGCGGAAACTGTTTAATTAAACATGTATTGAACGGTTTGATAGAGATATTTGATTAAGCGGTTTAATTGAACCGCTATACGGAAATGTTCTGTATTTTGTCCAAATGACAAATCATCTTCATTTTTCAAATAAACCTAATACATATTATTATTTGTTGGATTCTATAAATAATGTCAGTTTCGAATTAGAAATCGGTATCCAAAAGAAAACCGGATATTTTCAAGAAAAGTTCGCAAAAATGGAAAATGGAATCGGAAAAGAAAGAAGAAACGAAGAGAAGAGAAGAGAAGAGAAGAGAAGAGAAGAGAAGAGAAGAGAAAATTGAAAGGATAAAGAAGAAACGAAGAGAAGAGAAGAGAGAAAAATTGAAAGGATAAAGAAGAAACGAAGGGAAAAGAAAAGAAAAGAAAAAGACCTTTTTTCCTTTCATTCCCCGAGCTTGAGGGCTCCGTGGGGGCACATCTTGATGCACATCCCGCACTGGATGCACTTCTTTTCATCAACGCAGAGGCTCCAGTCTTCGTCAAAGGAATAGACTTTCATGGGGCAGACCGAAATGCAGGCTCCGCATTCCACGCATTCCTCCTCATCGCGGGTGATGGGCCGGTCAAGCACGGCGACAACCGCTCCTTTGGATTCCAGCGCCTTCTTGATCTTGTTGAACTGGGAATCTTTTACGTCGGCTATCAGTTCCCCATAAGTCGAGTCTATGTTTGCGACCATGATATTCAGGAGGACTTTGGTCTCGACCATTGACTCGGCAATGATGGGGTCCTGGATCTTATCGGTGGGGATGATGATCTTAATCTTCATGCTCAGTACCTCCTTGCCAGGAGCTTGCTTATGTTGTCGCTGGTAATTATTCCCAGGACACGCATCTGGGTATCGACCACTGGCATCGCAGAAACGCCGTAGCGGTCAAGCCTGCGGGCTGCCAGGTCCACGGGTTCGTTGGGGGCACAGGAAAGCACCTTTTTAGTCATGATGCTTTCAACGGAGTCGAAACGGTTTTCTGCAACCGCTTTGGAAACGTCCCAGGCGGTCACGAGCCCCACGAGTTCGCCGCTGTCCGAGATAACGGCCACGTGGTTAAAGGAGTTTTCCCAGATCTTTTTTGCGACGTCCTGAACTGTCTGATCCTTCTTTATGGTAACGATAAAATCCGACATGACGTCTTTTACCAGCGGTACTGCCTGGGTCTGTTTCATGGGCTTGACCTTGCTGTCCCTGGCTAGCCTTTCCACAGGCATGCTCAAGAAGAATTTCCCGTGCTTGACCCATTCCTTCAGTTCGTTGGAAATCTTCCGCGCGTTTTTGAAACTGGACATCGAAGAGGTGAGGACTTCCCGGCCCTGGATTTCCACCGAACCCGAGCGGAGTTCGGCATAGCTTACTTCCCGGACAAGGGGTTTGTCCCGGCTGCCTGCCCCATAGTCAAGTATCTCAGTCACAAGGTCCGAATCACGCACGGCAGTGGATGCTGCCAACTTTTCATTGAGAATAGGGATAGGAATTCCGATTCCCATGTAGAGGGTAGCCCCATACCCGGTAAAAGAGGCAGCCCGTACGTAGTCCGGGCTCATATCCTTCAGGTCCCCCCGCAGCATAAGAGTCCCAAAACCGCTGTTGGGGGAGTGCTGGGTCCCATTTCCTATAACATAGCCCTGGGCTCCTCCCATGAAGATCCTGGTGCCCATGCCGATGGTCTGGTATTCGGGGTCATTGGAGAGGGGAGAAAGCACACCAGCCCCGGAATAGGTTACGTTTCCGAACTTGGGAAGGAGTTCTCCCATGTAAGTGTGAAGAATCCGCTTTGAGCTGTTTGTTGCAGCCGCATATTTCTGGTAAGCATTCCGGGGGTTAAGAAGGAAAGCCTCATTTAAGTCTTCGAGAGTGATGGAAGTGTCAAGGACTTTCCTGGGATAGCAGTCTGTCCCGTAGGAGGTGGCATGCACATTGATTTCCTTTCCCCGAAGGAGGTCTTCAATGACATGGGCCCCTCCGTACTGGATCCCCCTGACGTCCGAGTTCTGGGCTGCCCCGAGGTAAGCGTCCACGGCTGCGACCCCGCTGTATGCCTCCACGTCGTTGAACCACATTTTCTGAATTTTGATAGGAGGCTCGGAATGTCCAAGGTTCAGCATCAGGCCCGAAGAACACATTGCTCCGAATGTGCCTGTGGTGACCACATCCACTTCCTTTGCCGCACCTTCCGCGCCGAGTTCTTCCACAATTCCGACCATTTCCTCGGCTGTGACGACATTGACGCTTCCGTCCTCAATTTTTTTATTTATCTCTTGAACCGATTTTTCAACCATGCAGGTATCCTCATTTTAGAAATTTATCTGAATTGTAATAATTACCGGAATTATATATTACTTGTGATAATCTCGGAGTAACATCTTTTTCAGGAGAGAAACTGCTACTCCCGGAAAAGACAGGCTGCATTCAAATTTTTAAATTCCGCCACTGAATCAGATGATTAGAAGTTATTTTTTAATAAGATATATATTACTTGTGGTAATCGAACATATATTCTGAAAGGACCTCTTACTGAAGGGCAATTGAAACCTTTAAAAAACCATACCCAAATACTAAAGGCTCAATCAATATATATATAAGAGCATAAACAATTGTTTTTCCGTATTTCTACAAATTTAATGTTATTTCATAGATTTTCAAGGTCCTATCACCCGATATGCTTATATCTCTTGATCAGGAGGTCAATGGGAAGGAAACCTAGCTCCTTTTTTCAGTAAATTTCTTATGTTTTAAGGCTATTTACCCGACCCATACTAAAATCAGGTGATCTGTTGACGCGCATACTTGCTACAGGAACCTTTGACATCCTCCATCCCGGGCACGTTTACTTCTTAAGCCGGGCCAGGGCACTGGGAGATGAGCTTTATGTCATTGTTGCCCGGGACTCCAACGTGACCCACAAGCCAAAACCGATCGTGCCCGAGGAACAGAGGCTGGAAATGGTAAGTGCCCTCGGGACAGTGGACAGAGCCATCCTCGGCAGTGAAAACGATATGTTCGAACCCCTTAAGAAGATCAAACCCGACATCATTGCCCTGGGCTATGACCAGCGCTTCGATTCCGAAGCCCTCGAGCAGGAACTTAAAAAACGGGGGCTTCCTGCGAAAGTTGTGAGGATCTCTTTTTCCAGGGAATGTCCTCTCTGCAGCACCGGAGCAATTATAAAAGAGGTCCTTAAAAGGTACGTGTGACAGAGCCACTACCGTTAAAACACCCGTAATGAAAAAACCTGATAAAAACTTTTTTCCAGGCTTCTTTTTTTAAAAATTCAGTAAAACCATTAAATGTCAAACCATTAAAGATCGAACCATTAAAGATCGAACCATTAAAGATCGAACCATTAAAGGTCGAACTATCAAAGGCCGAACTATTAAAGGCCTAACCATTAAAGGTCGAACCATTAAAGGTCGAACCATTAAAGGTCGAACCATTAAAGGCAAAACCATTAAAGGTAAAAACTCTGGAAGCCCTCCAAATAGATAGGACTTCCAGGCAAATAAGACCTTAAGATAGAACCTTCAGATAGAACCTCAGGAAAATACCTTTTCCATCCTTTCGAGAGCTTCACTGATCCGGTCGACTGAAGTTGCATAAGAAATCCGTAGGAAGTTCTCACCGGAAGGCCCAAAGGCGATTCCAGGAGTTACGGCCACGTGGGCTTCTTTTAAGAGCTTTTCTGCCACTTCGGTCCCGCTTCCGAATTCACTCACGTCGGCAAAGGCATAGAAAGCCCCTTCTGGTTTTTTGCAGTTGAAGCCGAGATTGTTCAGGCCGTCTATAAGGATGTCACGGCGCATTCTGAAACGGTCCACCATTTCCGTGACCTTGTCCTGGGGCCCCTGCAGAGCTTCAAGGCCTCCGTACTGGACAAAGGTAGTGGCACTGCTTACGGAATGGGACTGGATCTTCTGGAGAAGCTTCAAAATCTCCGGCGGGGCGGTAAGGTAACCGAGCCTCCAGCCTGTCATTGCATAAGCCTTGGAGAAGCCGTTTACCGTGATGGTCCTGTCCTGCATACCCTCGAGGCTGCCAATGCTAATGTGCTCGCGGTCATAGATGATTTTCTCATAGATCTCATCGGAAACAACCAGAAGGTCGTGGTCGATGGCGAGATCGGCAATACACTTCAGGGTTTTCTTTCCGAAAACTCCACCGGTGGGGTTTCCCGGAGTATTTGCCACGATAAGCTTTGTTTTGTCGGTGATGTACTCGGAAAAATCCTCAGGGATGAAACCTTTTTCAGGAGTTGTGGGGACCCAGACCGTGTCCGCTCCGGCAAAACGGATGCATGCATCATAGGTTACCCAGGCGGGATCAAATAGGAGGGCCTCGTCTCCGTCAGCAAGAACCCCCATCATAATCTCGAAAATCGCCTGCTTTGCTCCCGGGGTTACGAGCACTTCTGCCTCGGTTACATCGAGTTTGTTTTCCGTCCTCAGCTTTTCGGCAATGGCTGTCCGGAGTTCCGGTATACCCGCAGAAGGGGCATAATGGGTCATGCCTTCGTACATGGCCTTTGCCGCAGCATCGCAAATATTTTTAGGAGTGTTGAAATCCGGCTCTCCCAGGCTGAAGTTAATGACGTCTACTCCATCTTTTGCCATTCGGTTTGCAATATTGGAAATCCTGATCGTTGCGGATTCTTCTACACGCTTGAGCCTTGCTGAAGTCATGGGAATGTTCCTGTATTTTCCATTTTGCTATTTACGGCTTTGCCGGGCTTTACAGCCGCCGGACCAGCTTCACGGCAGCTTCCACTGCTCGCTTTGCATAGTCCACACGCTGATGGGCTTCCATCCGGGTCATGCCGGGCCCGGGGATCCCCAGGGTCACGGGTTTGTTAAACTCAAGGGAAAGGTCCATGATCTTCCGGGCAGCATGCTGAATGACCACCTCGTCGTGCTTGGTTTCCCCTTCGATAACTGACCCGATGGTGACCACGGCGTCGATATCTTCCCTCTGGCAGAGTTTCTTGATTGCAAGAGGCATGTCAAAGACCCCGGGCACGAGGATTGTCTCTTTAACGCTTGCCCCAAGGAATTCGGCGTGTTCTCTTCCAAGCAGTTCCATCTGATAGGTTAGGTCCCTGTTAAATTCAGCTACCACAAATCCTAGGCTGATACTCATCTGTAAAGGTCTCCGGTCTTGTTTTTACCTAAAATAATTAATTGCGTCACATCCTCAAAGGACCCGCATCTTCGAAACCCTGCCTCTGACCGGTGCCTGCTTCCCGAACCAGTTTTTCAGGCTTGAAGAGCAGTTTTATCACGTTCAGGGCATGTTCCCGGGTCCGCCTGTCCATCAGGAAGGCGAGTTCCTTTTCGTCTGTACCCTCATCTTCGTGGACGAAGACTTCAATGATATGGGTGTTGGTCATAAGTTGTGCCAGGATAAGGCCCTGAGAAGCTTCATGGGCGCAGACCTTATCCTTTTCCTGGGCTCCGGGCATGCCAAGGGCCATGACGATATCACAGCCTTCCTCTTCAATTAGTTTCTTGGCTGTTACAGGCAGGTCCTTGATCCCCGGCACAGTTACCCGCTTTATTTTCACGGAAACATTCTTCTGGATCTCGTCGATTGCCGCGCGTCCCATGTCATAGCGCGCAAACGTAGTATCTGCGATTCCTATAGTGGGCATGTTTATCCCGATGGAAATTATGAGGTTATGGCGTTTGTTTTCTTGGGTATTCCTGAAGGTTTATAGACTTTACCTTATAGGTCTGCCCCTTCGCTTCAAAGTTTGTCAATATCAGAGTTTGTCGATAACACTGTTTGCGGCTTCGACTCCTGCCCCAAGGCCGTCCAGGCAACCCCGCTTCTTCAGCACGATTTCCAGGCCCTGAATAGTGGAAAGGACGTCCCTGGCAGTTACGTTGCCCATGCTACCGACCCTGAAGATCTTACCTTTAAGGTGGGCCTGACCGCCGGCAACGATAATCCCGCGCTTCTTCATGTCGCCTTTGATATCTTCCCCGTCAATTCCCTCGGGAGCTTTCATGGCAGAAACCGTGTTTGAGTACTGGCTATACTCGTTGAGCTGCGGGAACATCTCAATATTCATTTCGGCAACACCGGCCCTAACGGCTTCGGAAAGCACCCTGTGCCTGTTGATCCTGGCTTCCATGCCTTCTTCCTTTACGATGTGCAGGGCTTCCTGCAGTGCATAGAAGAGAGGGATCGCCGGTGTGTAGGGAGTTTCGGTGCGGGCTTTGTCTCCGCTCTTTTTATATGCTTTGAGGTCATTGTAGTATGGTCTTTTCTTTACATCATTCATGACTTCGAAAGCTTTTTCACTCACTGAGACCATTGCAAGCCCGGGGGGAGCTGCAAGGCACTTCTGGGAACCCACGACTGCAATGTCAACACCCCATTCATCGACCTTTACCTCATCCCCGCCAAGGGAAGTCACACCGTCCATGATAAAGAGGACATCATGCTTTTTGGCAAGCTTGCCAATTTCCGCAGCCGGGTTAAGGATACCGGCAGAAGTTTCATTATGGACGAGAGTTATTGCCTTTGCCCCTGCTTCGAGTTTCTCCTTGACAAGTTCCAGGTCAACGGAAGTCCCCCATTCGAATTCCAGGGGTACGACTTCTCCGTAGAGAGCTGCAAGGTCTTTGAAACGCTCCCCGAACTTCCCGTTTTCGATGGCCACAACTTTGTCCCCGCTTTCAACCACGGAGCCAACAGCCGCCTCCATCCCTGCGGTACCCGAGCCGCTGATGACAAAGATGTCGTTCTTTGTCTGGTAAACGTCGGCAAGGATTTCCCGGCAGTCGTCATAGATAGCCGCAAATTCCGCACTTCTGTGGTTGATCATCGGTTTTGACATGGCTCTCAGGACCCTGGGGGCAACTGGTACGGGCCCGGGCATCATGAGAAGGGTATCTTCCAGATCCATATATTCTATGCTCCAAAATTTTTAAAAATTTAAATGGGTTTCGATTAATTTTTTAAGCTTTTAAACGTTCTGAACCTTTTCATTATAACCTTCCGGCACATATGAACCGGTTCTAATTAACGATTACTTACTTGAAGTTCCTGATAAATTATTCCGGATAAATTATTCCTGATAAGTTATTCCGGATAAATTATTCCTGATAAATTATTCCGGATAAATTATTCCTGATAAGTTATTCCGGATAAGTTATTCCTGATAAGTTGTTTCAGATAAATAATTCCCGGGAAGTTGTTACTAATAATTTGTTTCAGATAATTTCAGTTCTAATTTCAATTCTAGTATATAATCGTGTGCTTTCCACTGCCATACTCTGCTTAAACCCTTTGTTTATTCATGAACAATCAGAGGAAGTCGGGTCTCAACCTTGAAGGAGTCTCATGACGTCGTGTTTTGTCACGACCCCTACAACCTTACCCTTTTCGACAACCAGCACGGCAGGATTCCCCTCCAGGATATGGGAAACAACCGAGATTGAAACCCCGGGAGAAACAGCAGGGAAAGAGTCCTCCATCATGTCCAGGACCTTCATCTGGGAGATGGACTTCTTTTTACTCTCACCCATCAACTTTACAATTATGTCTTCCGAAATGCTTCCAACGGGGATGCCCTTGTCCAGGACAGGGATCTGTGAAAAACCATATGCATGCATGAGGCTTACCACCTCTTCTACCGAATCCTCAGGAGAAACATTGATGACAGGAGAGTGCATCAGGTCCCTGATAATGATCTGCCGTTCCTTTTCAGCTTCATCAAAAGCTACGAGGATTTTCCTGACCGTCGAAAGTCTGGGATCCACATCTCCCGATTCTATGCGTGCTATGAGAGGCTGGCTTACTCCTGCCCTTTTCGCCAGGTCGCTCTGGGTAAGTCTGAGCTCATTCCTCCTTTTTTTAAGATCTTCGGGTGTTGGAAGCTGCATACATATTACCGATAGTAATTATGATATTTAACGTGATTGGTTAACGTAATTTAGTGAGTTTGTATATAAGGAGCAGCTATGCCCCGAACCCCATTTCGAAGGAAAATCCAATAAAAATATTAT
Source organism: Methanosarcina sediminis (assembly GCF_052056915.1). Lineage (GTDB taxonomy): Archaea > Halobacteriota > Methanosarcinia > Methanosarcinales > Methanosarcinaceae > MTP4. The sequence goes on from NZ_CP195119.1 coordinate 980,861, forward strand.
TTGGGAAATGAACACTCTTCAAATATGTTAGGACAAACAATACCAAAAAGAAACAGTGATAAAAAGAGAAAGAAACAGAAAGAGTGTAAAAATAAAAGGGAGTATAAAAAAATATGAGAAAATATAAAAAGAGTGAAAAATAAAGAAGAGTACAAAAATAGTCCATATGAAGGCGAAACAGGACACTTCAGGCAGAATTATTTTCAGCCAGAATTATTTTCAGCCAGAATTATTTTCAGCCAGAATTATTTTCAGCCAGAATTATTTTCAGGCATAATACGGGCTTTCGATTTCTTTTGATTTTTTGGTCCTGAGTTCCCCTTTTATTGCTTCGTAGTATTTCATGGTGTCCGGAGTGACCGAGGGGCCTGTTTCCCTGACAGCTTTCAGGAAATGTCTTTGGCAGACATTCCGGGCATGGATATCTTCCCTGAGGGCAAACCTCCCGGCTTTTTTGCAAACTGCTGCGATATCTGCCCCTGTGTACCGGTCAGTCAGGGATACAAGTTCCTCCGGGTCAACATCCTCTGCAAGGGCCATCTTTTTCATGTGGACCTTAAAGATCTCTCGCCTGGCCCCTTCATCAGGGACAGGGACCATGATGAGTTCGTCAAAGCGGCCCGGGCGAAGGAGGGCAGGATCAATGATATCCGGCCTGTTGGTTGCGCCGAGTACGACGACACTCCTGAGCTCTTCGAGCCCGTCCATCTCGGACAGGAGCTGGTTCAGGATCCTGGCCGTAACCTGGGGTTCCCCCGCGTAAGCCCCTCTGATGGGAGCAAGAGAGTCAAGCTCATCCAGGAACACGATAGACGGGGCAACCTGCCTGGCCCGCATGAAGACTTCAGCAATCCGTTTTTCGGATTCCCCGTACCATTTGGAGAGCAGGTCACTTCCCTTGGCCGTGATGAAGTTCGCATCGGACTCGTGAGCAATAGCTTTTGCGATAAGGGTCTTTCCCGTACCCGGAGGGCCGTAGAGAAGCACGCCTTTGGGAGCCTCTACCCCTATAGTCCGGAAGGAATCGGGGTGTTTAAGCGGCCATTCCACGGCTTCTTTTAAAAGACATTTTACTTCATCAAGCCCGCCCACATCGTCCCAGCTGACATTGGGGACCTCAATCAGGATTTCCCGGATAGCGGAAGGCTGGACGTCTTTCATGGCTTCTTCAAAGTCATCCCTCAGTACCTGAAGAGAATCAAGGATCTCTTTCGGGATTTCGGGTTCCTTCAGGTTGATTTTAGGCAGGATCCGGCGAAGAGCACTCATAGCCGCTTCCCGGCAAAGCGCCGCAATATCCGCCCCCACGAAGCCATAGGTTATCTGGGCAAGGCTGTTGAGGTTTACGTCGTCGGTAAGAGGCATGCCCCTGGTGTGTATCTGGAAGATCTCGAGCCTGCCTTCGGTATCCGGGACCCTGAGCTCTATTTCCCGGTCGAACCTTCCGGGGCGGCGCAGCGCCATGTCCAGGGCTTCGGGACGATTGGTTGCTCCGATCACGATCACGTTCTTTCGGCTCTTGAGCCCGTCCATCAGGGAAAGGAGCTGGGCGACCACTCTCCTCTCGACTTCCCCCGTTACCTCGGCCCGCTTGGGAGCGATGGAATCGATCTCGTCAAGGAAGATGATAGCAGGAGCGTTCTTTTCAGCCTCATCAAAGATCTCCCGGATCCTCTGTTCGGATTCCCCGTAATACTTGGACATGATTTCCGGGCCGTTGATGGAGATGAAGTAGGCGTCGGACTCGTTTGCCACTGCCTTTGCAAGCATGGTCTTCCCGGTCCCGGGTGGCCCGTGGAGGAGCACGCCCTTGGGAGCATCGATCCCGAGCCTGTCAAAGAGTTCGGGGTGTTTCAGGGGCAGTTCAATCATTTCCCTGACCTTGGATATGGCATCCTTGATCCCGCCCAGGTCTTCGTACATTACAGTAGGGATGGTCTGTTCCGGAGGAATCTCCACTGCCTCGGGGAGGAGTTCGATGTCGGTCATTTCCGTGATCTTCACAATCCCCGGAGGAGAAGTCGAAACCACCTGCAGCTTTATTTCCCCGAGCCCGAATGACGGGCCAAAATCCGGGCCGAAAAAGTCCTGGAAAAAGTCCTCGAACATGAGCCCCTTGCTGTACATATCCCTGTCCGGAGACCTCCGAAGACTCGTGGTGGAGATAAAGTCCCCTTTTGAAACCGTACGGTTCATAAAGACAGCTCCCAGGGCCTCGCTGGGGGCATAAATCTGCATCCCTTTTGTTACGGGAGACAGGGTCACATGCTTTGCTTCCTTCCACTCCGCTTTCAGGAGTTCCACATATTCCCCGATACTTGTCTTTGCGTTTGTGCGGATAAGCCCGTCCATACGGATGAGGTCAAGCCCCGCATCACCTGGATACGAACGCCCGACCAGGGCAGAGGTTGTTTTGCCTCCCCGAATTTCCACAACGTCAAAGGGCTTGAGTCCCAGCTTTTCCCTGAAAGCTTCGTCGATGCGGACAATGCCCTTTCCAACATCTCGCTGGTCTGCTTCCGCAACCTTCAGCTTGATCGAATTTTCATCCTCGTCAGTCAAATAATACCCCCGGTTCCCGGAAATTAATGATTATCAGTTTTGGATATGCACCCGGATATGCGCCTGAACATGTACCCCCAACTGCCTTCCTCTCAAAACGTCGGCTGTACCTTCAGTTTCCCCTCGCACCGTAGGCCATACCTTCAGTTCCCCTCGCACTGTTGGCCGTACTTTCAGCGTTCCCTCGCAAGGACGGCCGTGCATTCAGTCGCTGACCTTCCTGGCCTCTTCATCAAGCTCCTTCAGGTTGGTTGGGATCGGGTTTTCCTTGAGGAGCTTTGCAAAGTGCACCAGGTTGTGGACCATGTACCGCACCGTCCTGTTGGTATAAAGGTGCCGGTCCCCCCCGGCTTTGATATAACTCGGACCCGGCCCGGCATCGCCCACCCAGTAACAGTCAACGTTCGGAGGCACGGTGCAGCCCAGGTGCGTAAGGTTAAAGAGCGTGTTCGCACAGATGTCGTGCGCTCCGTCCTCATTTCCGGTCACAATGACCCCCCCGACCTTGCCGTAAAGCGGGTACTGCCCTGTCATGGGGTCCCCGTCCGCATATGTCCCGTCAAGCCTTTCCAGGACCATCTGGCAAACCGAGGAACGCACCCCGAACCAGATTGGTGACGCAATGACGAGAATATCGCAGGTCTTTACTTTTTTAAGAATATGAGGCCATTCGTCTCCCCCCCCTTCGTCGGACGAAACCCCGAAAGCTACCTTATGGTCGATAACCCTGATTACTTCGCTTTCTACCCCGAGCTCCCCGAAAAGGCCCACAGCTTTGTCAATGAGTGCCCTGGTGTTGGAGGTCTGAGGTGACTTTTTCAGGGTGCAGTTCAAAAAAAGTGCCTTAATCGCCATAATATGTATGTTTTCGGACTGCCGTTATATATACGGGGTCGGATGATTGTTCAGGAACACTGTTTATGAAACACCCAATACCTTTTTTGACAACTCCGGAAAACGGAAAACTGGGTAAGAAGGAATAAAAAGGAAATTAAAATAAGAAAGGAAAAAACAAAAGAAACGGAAAAAAACAAAAGAAAGAAAATAAAAAAGGGAACAAGAGAAAGATTTTTTATAACCTTATCTCCTTTGCCATTTCCTGAAATGCCTTTCCTTTTTCGGTGGTTATGAAAAGCCCGTCTTCATGTTTGATGAGTTCTTTTTCCTTCAACATTTCCAGATACTTCTGAGCAATGTTGAAATTCAGATTTACTTCATAGACTATATGTGTCTTCTTTGCCCCGTTAGTTGCCACTCTCAAAATATCGACAGCAATATCAGTCCTGCTTCTCCTCTTAATACTAATACCCCCCATACGTAGAAAAATTATATTTGTAAGGAACTTTAACATTGAAAACTATATTTTGATGAATCTTAGTGTATGTAACTAAGATTCTTATTGTTAATCGTTTTGCTTACTATATAACATTATCAGTGTGATATAAAAAAATAAGTATGTAAAATGAAAATTTCTGACGCCAATAACTTCAGGTTACCCGCTATGTAAAACTAAAATTACTGTCCCAAAAAAGCACACCGAACTATTACAATAGAAAAAGATAGTTCAAAAAAACCAATAGGAAGAGAACACTCTATTAAAAATTGTACATGTTTAAAAGGGTATGGGCCCGCTGAGATTCGAACTCAGGATCCCCGCCGTGTAAAGGCGATGTCATAACCGTCTAGACCACGAGCCCATCTGGAGTGTGAATCATTTTCGGAAGATTACTCCTCAAATGCAACTCCAAAATGTCATTAGTTATATATATGTGTTTTGATAGACTGGGATACCCAGTAAAAATAATTCAAACAGATGCCAGTCTCACATTCAACAGGCTAAAACGTTTAAACCGGGAGTCCTGAAAAATATTTGAAAAATTTAAGCATATTAAAGTCAGAAAAATCTATTTCTTCAAGCATAAATTGAGATTGTGAGTAATCGACCTCAGGTATTAAACCATAAAATATTTATATCAGAATTGCGTGAAAGGATAATTGTGAGCGGGTCTCTAATTTTATAAGATAACCCCAACCCCCCAACACCCCCAATTCATACTCCCCAACCCGCTCACACTGATTATTATTATGGAAAAAACCTTATTTTGCATAAAATACTTTTTACCATAGCTTATTTTGCACATGTGCTATCGAACCATATACCGTTTTGTAATCTTCACGCATCATTTAACAAATCGGTTTTTTTCCTTACTATTTACCCTTACTATTTATCCTACTGTTCGTCCCTTAAAATTCATCCGGATATATAGCTGTAAACATTCCCGGCATATTACTCTACTTTTACGTACCTTTTACCACTCATGGCGTGTTTTCTGCTTGTCAGATCTGATAAACACAGGAGTACGTACCCTACAGAATTTAATAAAGACTGTAAGGAAGGTTTGTCACCGAAGAGAAGGAAGAAATATAGAAAAAATATATATATTAAAATAGGACTGCCAGTTCCATTAATAAGAGATTTTGTATGGGATCACCTTAAAAAGAGCTCATGAAAAACGGAATTTCATTAAAATTCGATATATCGCCAGTTAGTATAAATCAAGGTATATATCATAGAAAACTATATATATGATGTGATATTACTGAAGACTTAGTGAGCGGGTCTGTTTTTACAGTATAACCCCCAACTCATATCCCCCAACTATTCCCCAACTATTCCCCCAAACACCAAGCCCGCTCACTAATCCCTTTCATTTCTTTCCATTATTCACAAATCTCTTCTTCATGCATCATTTCTTCTTTATCTCTTCCTAATCTCACTTTCAATTTATCCCTCGTTCTTCCCTTATACCCACAAGTAGCTATGTTCGATTTCCGAATATTTCCCGGACCCTCGGAATCATTCATTTGCAATCCAAATCCTGAAATTTTTCGAAAACGACCCATGAAAACCGACATCATGGTTATCCGCCATTTTGGAAATCAACTAAGTATACAATACATTATCTGTATAGCCAAAAATATTTTTTAATATATAAAAAAAGTATTTATAAGTCGGTTTCGATATACCATAATTAGTGAGCGGAGAACATACCCCCACTTCCCAAGAATTCCCCAAACTTCTTCTTTTAAGTCAACCCCCAAAAAATCCGCTCACTCATTATCCATGTCGGTATTTCCATGTCGGTATTATGTGATTTTTAACTTTCAGGCGGGAAGTCTTCTTCCTCGACTCCAAAGGAAGCAAGGAGGAGTAGTCCACCAAGGGTAGAAATGATAAATAAAAACCTTTTCCCGGCTGCCCAAGCTGTCAGTAAGCCGCTGGCAAACCTGTAAAAATCCGGGTTGAGAAAACAGTTGGAAAACTAAAAATCCGGATATAAATACAGATAAACCCATAAAGGAAAAGAATAAAGCCGCTTAAAAAGCGGCATAAAAACGACTTAAAAATCAAAAAGCGTTTTCTGAGTTTTTTGCTCAGGTTTTTTTGGCTCCCCTTTAGATTCAGCTGCTTCTTCCGAAGAGACAGGATCTAAGGGAAGGTTTTCTTCTTGAGATTCTTCTGCTTGCACTTCTGCGGGCACCTCTGTAGGCACTTCTGCGGGTACCTCTGTAGGCACTTCTGCGGGCACCTCTCCTGGCACTTCTGCGGACACCTCTGTAGGCACTTCTGCGGGCACCTCTGTGGGCACTTCTGCGGGTACCTCTGCGGGCACTTCTGCGGGTACCTCTGTAAGCACTTCTGCGGGTACCTCTGCGGGTACCTCTGTGGGCACTTCTGATTCTATTTTACCGGACTTCGTCGCACTGTCCTGAATAATATCAAACCCGAAATCCAGCGTTCTTTGCTTTCTATCCGAACTGACGGGAGCCGTTGTTTCGGTTGTTTCGGTTGTTTCGGTTGTTTCGGTTGTTTCGGTTGTTTCGGTTGTTTCGGTTGTTTCGGAAGAAACAGCCTCTTTTCCGGATATTTCGGCTTCGGAAAAAAAACCGGGAGTTTTTAGTTTGGTTCTGGCAGGCCTGGATGCAGGGTTTTTTTGCCGGCCTCCTGCGGCAACCGGGGTTTTGAAGAACTCAGCCTCTTCCTGGCTCCCGAAGGCTGCCTGCAGTTCCCGGGCGTCATCATAAATTTTCTGGAGCTTTTTGCTTGCTTTTTTGCTTCCGGTAAGATACATCAGTTCTTCGATTTCAAGGCCAAGCCCGGCAGTCACGTCCACTGCAGAGACTTCGTCTTTTGCCATCCTGGAATAAAGCCCGAGCAGGTTGCTCCTGGAATAGTGCATTGACTCCAGGCAGTGTTCCCCTATCTTCGAAGCGATATTGTCCCGCATGTTCCTGGTCGCCCGGGTCTGTCCAAGCCGCCTCCAGACCGAAGGCTGCTGGTACTTGATAAAGCCCCTGTAAGACCTCGACTTTGCAAGGGAAGTTCCGCAGACCATGAGGTTGCTGGCATACCTCCACATCCGGTAGTTCTGGCGCTTCTTTACGCGCCCAAGGTAGAGATCGGCTCTTGAGAGGTAGCTGTAACCGGCCCTGATATCTTCAAGGTCCCCACCTTCTCCCGCATACTGGACAGGCAGGTTCTCATCGATCCAGTGCACCAGGTCTTCGGGGCTCTCGTCAAGGCCATATGTGGCTTCAAGGGCTTTTTTCGGGTCCGTGCTTTTGAAGATCTTCTGCATCGCCTTGAAGATATTTTCCTTTACGTCCCGCTCGCCTGTGCTGACGTCCTCGGCTTCGATAATCTCCCTGCCGCTGGCTGCGGCCTGGAGGTCGTTTACGGCACTGCGCAGGTCTCCTCCGGCACTTTCCGCAATCTTCAGGACAGCCTCAGGGCTGCACTGGAGCTCCTCTCCATCACAGATCCTTCTCAGGGCAGGGACAATGGACCGGCTCTGCACGCCCAGGAACTTGATTTCCCGGCAGAGGTTCCGGATCGTCGGGGTGAGCCCGTAGAGGTCATTTGCAATAAGCACAATCGGCTGCTGCGTATTTTTAATTATCCCCGAGACCGCCCGCATCCCACCGCGGTCCGAGCTCCCGTGGATATTGTCCGCCTCGTCCAGAATGATCAGGCGCTTTCCCCCGAAAAGGGAATTCATGGAAGCCGCAGAACCCGCAACCTTCTCAATGACTCCTGCCGTCCTCTGGTCGCTCGCATTAAGCTCGATCGCCTCCCAGCCAAAGTCCCGGGCAAGGGCATGAGCACTGGAAGTCTTCCCTATCCCTGCAGGCCCGTACAGGATCACAGCCCGCTTTTCAGGGGTGCCCTCGAGCCACTCCTCGGCCCAGCTCCGGAAATCATGTACTGCCTTCTTGTTCCCCACGACATCCGCGAGGGTCGAGGGGCGGTATTTTTCAGCCCATTCGATTGCTGCCGTCATTTGTAACCATACCAGTAAAAAGGATACTCATTCATAACCTTATATGTTAAAATAATTTTTCATGTATAAGGATTTGGGTACAATGTCTATTGGCACTGTTTTTGATAATAAACACAGAAATACAGTATAAACGCTGCCCCGGTATAAGTCCACTTGAAAGAGCAAAACGGCCCGGCAAGAGTTGCAGATAAATTGCACTGAACAGAGACATCCGGAATACCCTATTTAACCGTCTTTAACCGTTTTTGTCCGCACAAAGGCGGCTATCTCAAGAAATTACTGCAAAAAATGAAGTAAAATCCGAAACTCCGAACCGGAAGCCCCGGAAATTCCGCAAGCATCCGGCTCTCTACAAAGTTCTCAAGTCAAAAATAAGAAGTCGGGTTGAAAGGGAAAGTTAATTAATGTTTGTGTTGATTTTCAAGGGACTACCTTAAATCTTACCAAAAAGTAATGGTCTACAGTACTGATCTATATGGAAAATAATGGCATGAATACCCTTCTGGAGGCCATCGAAATACGGGCCCGGGCAAAGCGGGCGAAGGTGGCTATGGGAATAAGGGAACCCACCCCGAAGCTTCTTGAAAGTGCATGGAGGGCTCAGATGCTGGGCTATGCACAGGTCGTCCTGGTGGGAAACAAAAAGGAAATTGACGAAATCGGGACCGAGCTCGAGGTAGTTGATACCGAAGATCCCGAAAAAACCCTCATCGAACTTCTCATCTCAAGGAAGGTCGATGCTGCGATCCGGGGGACTGCAAAAGCTTCCGGAACCCTTACCAACCTGAAGCTGGCCCTGGGCATGAGGAAGATCTACAGGCTAGCCCTGCTTTTGACGGTTGACGGAACGCCTTTTTTCCTTGCCCCTGTGGGAATTGACGAAGGGAACTCCCTTGCGGACAAGATCCGCATGATTGCCCTGGGCGCAGAACATATCAGAAGGTTTGGGGTAGAACCGGTCGTTGGCGTGCTTTCCGGAGGCAGGATGGGAGATATAGGAAGGGACAGGCGTGTGGACCGGACCCTTGCGGACGGGGAATTCATAAGCAGCCAGGTAGCGGAACTCGGGATCAAGGTTAAGCACCATACCATTCTCATCGAAGATGCCATAAAGGAGTCTAACTTCATCATGGCCCCTGACGGCATTTCAGGAAACCTCATCTTCCGGACCATCGCTTTCCTGGGCGGAGGAGACGGGCTCGGGGCTCCCGTGCTGATGGACGACTACGTCTTTGTGGATACATCCAGGGTAGGCGGGCACTTCACAAAAGCCATCATGCTCGCAAGCGCACTTTCCCACCTGAATAAGGAAAGGAAAAAGGGAACCCATTAAGGGATTCATGAAGAGAATCCATTATTAAGGGAATCCATTATTAAGGGAATCCATGAAGAGAATTCATGAAAAAAATTGAAAAAGACAATTCATGAAAGGAATTAATTTAGCTTATTAAATAAAGGTGATTAATTGAAGGTTGCAGAAAACTGGCCGGTGGTAAAAGGAGACTACAGGGTAGGGAATCCTGAATCGAGGATTGCGGTAGTAACCCTTGCAAGCCACCTGGAAGCATATCCCGAAGCTGCGCTCTGGGGAAGTTCCAAAACCGAAAATCTCGGGGTCGAAAAAATAATCGTTAACACTATTTCGAATTCGAATATCAGGTACATCCTGGTCTGCGGAACAGAGTCAAGAGGCCACCTGGCAGGCCAGTCCCTGCTTGCAATCCATGCAGGCGGTATCGATGAGCAGGGCAGGATTATCAGGTCCGAAGGGGCAATCCCTTTCATAGAAAACGTCCCCGGAGAGGCAGTCGAGCGCTTCCAGCAGCAGGTTATCATGCTGGACCGCATAGGGCTTGACAATACGGAAGAGATCCGGAAAATCGTGGATGAGTACAGAAACAAAAGCGAAGCATATCCCGAAGAGCCCCTCGTCGTCTGCTCCCCGAAGAAAAAACAATGTTCTCTTGCAGTTCCCGTTAACGGGGACGTGATTATTTCTGAAGAATTTGTTATGGATGCAGAGGCAGGAATAATCTGCCCGGCTGAAAGCCTCTGAAACAGAGAAAATGTACAGAAGCGATAAAAGTTGAATATAATTATATTAAACAGGCTAATTTTGAGGATTCAAAATGTTTAAGTTCCAGAACGAACAGGAAATCGTTAACATTGCAGGGGTGAAGGTAGGCGGGCAGCCCGGAGAACTCCCGACAGTGCTTGCAGGAACCATTTTCTATAACAAACACAGCATTGTGGAGGACGCGGCAAAAGGCCTTTTTGACAGGGCGGCAGCCGAAAAGGTGGTCAACCTGCAGGAAGCAAGTTCTGAAGAGACCGGAAACCCCCACATGGTACACATTTACGGGACCACTCCCGAAAGCATCACCCGTTATATCGACTTCATTGCGGAAGTTTCGGATGCCCCATTCCTCATTGACTCCTCCGAGGGAAACGTGCGGGCACACGCTGCAAAATACGTAAGTGAAATAGGGCTTGCGGACCGGGCTGTTTATAATTCCATAAACATGAGCATCACGGAAGCAGAAATCGAAGCCCTGGCAAGTTCCGATATTGACAGTTCCGTTATCCTCGGCTTCAATGCCATGGACTCCTCCCTGAAAGGAAGGATGGACATGCTCGAAAACGGAGCCGGGCTGCTCGAAGAAGGACTCCTTTCCATTGCCGACAGCTGCGGCATCGTCAATAAACTGATCGACCCGAGCATCACCCCCATGGGAAACGGGGCAGGAGTCGCCCTCAGGATGACAATCACTGCCAAGGCAAAGTGGGGACACCCCACAGGTTCGGGGATTCACAACGCTCCCTCGGCCTGGAACTGGCTGCAACGGAAAAAAGAAGAAGAAGACCCCATTGTTTACAGGGTCTGCGACATAGGTTCGACCTGCCTGCAGCAGGCAGCCGCAGGGGACTTCATCCTCTACGGCCCTATCGAATACGCAAAGTACGTATTCCCCATGGCTGCCATGAGCGACATCATGATTGCAGAAGCCGTAGCGGACCTTGACATCGAACCCTCGGGCAGGCACCCCATTAACCTGCTGGTCTGAGCAAAATACCAGACCTGAGTAAAATTTCAGAGATAGTTTTAACCAGTTCAAGTGAACTTTCCGGCTGCCCCCAGCGGCCAGAAAGGAATCTTTTTTCAGAAATTATGCTTCCATAAGTATTTACTTTTTTGAATTAGAAATCCATAGTATAATTTTCCTGAAATAGGGTCTATTCCATAAGAGTCAATTCCAGTAAGAGTCAATTCCAGTAAGAGTCAATTCCAGTAAGAGTCAATTCCAGTAAGAGTCAATTCCAGATAGCACTGAAATTCAGGGGAGTGGTAAACTGGCTATAATCAAGAATAAAACCAACCATACCATCCGTTTTGTGGCTTACCGGGCTGACGGGACCGAGATGCACCAGAAGGCGACCAAAATTCCACCGGGACAGAGCCGCTATGTGAGCAAGGATTACGTAGGGGACATCGACTGGTTCATCGTCACGGCTTTTCTGCCAGAGAGCAAGGTCTACGACCATGTGGACGTGGACCTCCTGCCAGCCGTGAGGGACGCGGACGATGCCCTTGCCTTTGCCAAGGTGGGAGTAGAAGAAAAATTTGTCTTTGCGGAAGATTCCGAAAAGAAAGAGTTCCGCTTCTACCATGATGAAAACGAACCAGAAGAGGAGATCCACGGCTGGTAAGCCCTGATCGTTTTCAGAAAAATACAGGGAAAAATATCTTTTCGTTCGGTTTTCTTCCCAAACCCTCTTTTTTCAACCTGATTCTTCCAGTACCTTTTCCCGCTTTAGCCCCGCTTGCTTATAACCCACCTGCCCAGACCCTTTTTTTGCCCGCTCATTTATAAATCCCAGGACCTCCGGGCTCTCCCGCGGGGCTTCCTCTCCCGCGAGCACAGCGGACGCACATGCCTTTCCTGTGATTCATACACTCTCCGCAGACAAGTTTTCCGCAAATGGGACAGGTATACAGTTTTGCCGATTTCCCACAAATTGCACATAAACCCATTACTTCCAGAATCCCAACCTCCTCATGATTCCGGTTAAAAAATGGACGTGAGGAACTATAAACGTTTCCGGGTGTTTTCAGGGAAGTTTCAAAGAAGTTAGAAGGAATCTTCAGAGAAATTTCAGGCAACAGTTGGCTATGGACATTTAGTTATGACCCGATACAACCGGAACTAGCCATATCGTGTCTTTATTTTTTATTTCTTTTGTATATTTTTGGTGAGGGCCGCCAGACAAGCTGGCGGAGGCTTTCCAATCTCTTATCGGAAAAAAACGGTTTCTCGGTTAAGTGAAGTTTTCCTCTGCTATATGAAGCATAAAAGGACAAAAATAGAAAAATTCAGGAAAAAAGCTGTGAAGGAGAGAAACTCCTTCGAATAGTTATTCAGACTTTTTTACGCAGGCCTATTCAGTCAACGATTCCGCCCGTGTTTGCGGAGTGCACGGCACGCTGGTACCTTGCCAGGTAACCGGTTACTTCCTTTTTAGGGGGTACGAAAGCAGCCCTTCTCTTTTTCAGTTCCTCCTCGGAAACCTTCAGGTTCAGGGTTCTCTCAGGGATATTGATCTCGATCAGATCCCCGTTTTTCACGAGGGCGATCGGACCGCCTTCACTGGCTTCGGGGGAAACGTGTCCGATGCATGGGCCGCGGGTCCCTCCCGAGAAACGGCCGTCCGTGATAAGGGCCACGGAATCGATCATGCCCATGCCCACGAGGGCGGCGGTTGCAGCGAGCATTTCCCGCATACCCGGACCACCTTTCGGCCCTTCGTAGCGGATCACCACGATGTCCCCCGGCTTCACCTCGCCTGCAAGGATACTTTCCATAGCATCTTCTTCACACTCATAAACCCTTGCAGGCCCTGTGTGAACGTGCATCTTCTCGTCCACTGCAGCCTGTTTAACGACCGAGCCGTCCGGGGCAAAGCTGCCCTTGAGGACTGCAATTCCGCCTTCGGCATGTTTCGGATTTTCGAGGGTTGTGACGATTTCCTTATTGAGCTTCGGGTTTACGATCTCGTACTCTTCCAGATTTTCCCCGATGGTCTTTCCGTTCACGGTCAGCTGGTCCCTGTTGAGTTTCGGAGCAAGCCGCTGGAGGATTGCCTGTACCCCGCCTGCCCGGTCGAAGTGGAGCATGAAATTCGGGCCGCCGGGCCGGAGGGAGATCAGGTGGGGAGTTGTCCTGCTCAGCTTGTCAAAGGCTTCGAGCGGGAGGTCGATCCCGAACTCGTGGGCAAGGGCCGGGAGGTGCAGGGTCGTGTTGGTGCTGCCCCCGACTGCCATGTCTACCATGATGGCGTTTTCAAAAGACTTGAGTGTAACCATTTTTCTCGGGGTGATGTTTTCCTTTACGAGTTCCACGATGCGTTCCCCGGACTCCTTTGCGATGCGGACCTTCTTTGCGTCAACGGCATGGGCAGTTGCACAGCCGGGAAGACTCAGGCCGAGCGCTTCGGTCATGCAGGCCATGGTGTTTGCCGTAAACATCCCGGCACAGGACCCTGCCCCTGCACAGGAAAGGTTTTCAAGCCTTTCGAGCTCTTTTTCGGAAAGTTTGCCTGCCTTGTAGGCTCCGACCCCTTCAAACACGGAGATCAGGTCCGTGTACTGGTCTTCCACGTAGCCGGGCAGCATGGGCCCTCCTGTCACCACAATGGAAGGGATATCAAGCCTGCCGGCTGCCATAAGGTGCCCGGGCACAATCTTGTCGCAGGTAGGGATCATGACCATCCCGTCAAACTGGTGGGCTTTTACCATCAGCTCGATGGTGTCCTCGATAACTTCCCTGCTCGGGAGGGAATATTTCATGCCTTCGTGTCCCATAGCGATCCCGTCACAGACTCCGATGGTGTGGAACTCGAAAGGCACCCCGCCGGCATTCCGGATCCCGGCTTTCACGGCCTCAGCCAGCTTGTTCAGGTGGATATGCCCCGGAATGATATCGTTCCAGGAGTTTACAACGGCGATGAACGGCCTCTTCATTTCGGAATCCGTAACCCCGGTTGCTTTCAAAAGTGAACGGTTAGGGGCTCTTTCAGGGCCCTCTTTGACGATGGAACTTCTCATTGTGAATCTCCTTATGATCTGACGGTGTTATAGAATAGGAAAAAACTTCATAGTATAAAACAGGTTGGTGGAAAGCAGATCAGGGGAAAGGAAAGCTGTAGTTTCCTGAAAAGGAAGTAAAAAAGATAAAAACCCGTTAAAAAGTTTCTCATTTGTCCGCTTTAATGGGAAATACTTGCACAAAAAGGAAATGAAATATAATAATACACATATATTTATATAGCCCATCCGAGTTCCTCAGGGATTGAACAGACCTGGTGAACGGGTCATTCCGACCTGCATCTACAAGATCACTCCATTTAACAAACAGACTACCAGCAACTTTTACAACCCCAAAATGGTCGTACCTGTTCACCAACTTTTTTTCACCCGGCTTCCGGGAAACATTTATCGGGAAACCGGACAGCTTACTTCCCATGTACCGCTGGGACCCCGAACTTTACGCTGCGAGTTCTCTGCCCAGGAAAGCTGGGGCCATAAATTTATTTTGAAAGCTCAGTCCTGGCAGTCTTCGGGAAAAGCCTGAAACCCGGAGGCAGGCTACTGGTCCACCTGGCCGGCAGGGGAAACGCCTCAGAAATTCTTGAAGTCCTGGACTCGATGCTCAGCCAAAGGAGCTGTCCATGTCAGGATGGTAAGGCTGGAAATCGAAGCGTATCTGGAAGAATGAAGCAAAAAGAGCGGGAAAAGAAGGGAAGTGGAAAAGGAAGGGGAAAGGAATCATGAAAGGGGAGGAGAAGAGCGACAAAGCCGGTCATGGGGCTCCATCGCAGCTTCTTTCTGGAGGTTTTATGCTTTTGGACGTATTCTTGCTTTTTTGAACTTATTCTTGCTTTTTTGCCCTTATTCTTTTGTTGCCATTTTATGCTTTTTTCTACTTTTTGCCCTTATTCTTTTGTTGCCATTTTATGCTTTTTTCTACTTTTTGCCCTTATTCTTTTGTTGCCATTTTATGCTTTTTCTGCTTTTGCCATTTTGTCCGGTATTCCATTCCACTGATTACGCCATTTTTTTGCCATTTAACCTTTATCACCTTGCTCCCGATTTTCGGGAGCTTTAACGGCATTAAGTACTTTTTGGATTTACCCGGTAATAGGGGTTCATGAGTGGCTCAGGCTTCCCGGAAGGCGAGATACTGCTGGAGAGTACCGAATGTTTATCCCTGCCCGGCAGCCAGCCGGGAAGGTAAAGGAATACGGAATCTTATTACCTTTTTAATAATATAAATAATTATCTCCTTGCCACCTGTATAGAACTGATATTTAGCATTAAAAAAACTGATATTCGATAAAAACCAAATTATATAAAGAAGGGTAAAGCCTCAAAAGGGACCGACAAGAGATTACGGAAATTATGCGCAGGCGGTGGGAAGGAAATGGACAGTGAGAATTCAAAGTATGGCCCGGAAATTCCGAATGAAGGCCATCCTGAAAGAGATGACGATCCGAACGAAAGGGGAAAAGCCCTTCAGGAAGCCATGGAAAGGGAAGAGGCCCTTAGAACAATTATCAACAACAGCCCTGTGGTGGTTTTCCTCTGGAGGAACGAAGAAAAGTGGCCTGCGGAGTTTGTTTCGGAAAACGTGGTCCAGTATGGGTATACGGTTGAGGACTTCATCTCGGGACATGTCCTGTACGGAGACATAATCCACCCCGAAGACCTGGCAAAAGTGGAGGAAGAGCTTGAAAGAAGGATCATGGGAGGGTGCAAGGACTTCAATATGGAGTACAGGGTCCGAACAAAAACCGGAGACCTGCGCTGGGTAAACGAAAGGACATTTATCCAGCGGAACTCGGACGGGGAAGTCAGCTATTTCCAGGGGATTATCCAGGACGTAAGCGACCGGAAAAAGAGCGAAAAAGCCCTCAAAAAAGCCCTTGAAATGCAGGAAATACTCAAGACCGTTATCAGCAACAGCCCGGCAGTGGTCTTTCTCTGGAAAAACGAAAAGAAATGGCCTGCGGAGTTCGTTTCGGAAAACGTGATCCAGTTTGGGTACACGGTTGAGGACTTCATCTCCGGAAAGGTCCTGTACGGGGATATAATCCACCCCGAAGACCTGGCAAAAGTGGAGGAAAAGCTCGAGAAGAGGATCATGGAAGGGGCTGTGGACTTTAACATGGAATACAGGACCCTCACGAAAGCCGGGGACCTGCGCTGGGTGAATGAAAGGACTTTTATCCAGCGGAACGAAGATGGGGAAGTAACCCATTTCCAGGGAATTGTACTGGACATCAGCGAGCGGAAAAAGAGCGAAGAAGCTCTTAAGGAAGCCCTTGAAACACAGGAAGCCCTCAAGACCGTAATAAACAACAACCCTGCGGTTGTTTTCCTCTGGAGAAATGAAGAGAACTGGCCTGTGGAATTTGTCTCCCAGAACGTGGTGCAGCTCGGGTACACGGTGGAAGACTTCAGTTCGGGAAAAGTGCTCTACGGAAACATTGTCCACAAAGACGACATTGGAGCAGTCACCGAAGCCCTTGAAAACTGCATAAGAGAAGGGCGCGACTCTTTTGAAATGGAATACCGGATCTTCACCAAAGACGGAAATCTGCGATGGGTTGAAGAGAGAACCTTTATCCAGCGGGACCAGGAAGGCAAAGCAACCCATTTCCAGGGTATAGTCCTGGACATAACCGAGCGCAAGGAAGTTGAAAAAATGCTCGACATCCAGCGGGAACTCGGGATGTCCCTGAGTTCGACCTGGAGCCTGCAGCCCATGCTAAATGAGATTCTGGAAGCCTGCCTCCGGGTAAACGGGATTGATGCGGGAGGCATATACCTTAAGGACGAACTCCTGGATCAGATAAACCTGGTAGCGCACAGGGAAATTTCCCCCGAGTTCAAAGAAAAGGTTGGCAGGTATCAGGCCAATTCCAGGGAAGCAAGGCAGATCTGGACTGAAAAGCCAGTCTATACAATGGATTTCTACTCCGAAGAAATGGCTGATGCGGTAAGGAAGGAAGGAATCAAGGCGGTTGCAATAGTCCCCCTGAAATACAGGGGAGAAATCATAGGCAGCCTGAACTTTGCCTCCCATACCCTGGATAAGATTCCCCGAAATGCCCGGAATTTCCTAGAAAACATCGCCCTCCAGATGGTAAACTATATTGCTCCGATCCGCATCGAAGCGGACCTTGCATAAGCTCCGGACCGGAGACAGATCGGACCTGTCCGGAGACCTCAAAAAGCAGACGAAATCCTTATTTAAAATTATTTTTATAAATAATGCTGGATCGGGGAGTGAAAACGCAAGAACCCCTTTATTGTGAGCTGTTATGCGAGGGGTCTTCGTCGGGAAATTCACTTAATTTCGGGAACAATCCTGAGATCGGGGAAACAAACCTGAGACAAGGAAATCCGCCTAACGGTAAATTTTTACTTCCTGTTTACCCCGGGCACCATATTTGTCCGGTTAAAGCATGTAAATAAAAATAATGTCGGTTGAAGTAATGTCAGCGAAATGATGTCGGCTAAAGTAATGCCAGCGAAGTGATGTCAACTAATAGTAATATCATTAGAGTGGGGGATATAAGTTGAAAGCAATAGTTGTCTATCTCAGTACTTCAGGAAATACGAAAGCGATGGCAGAAGCCATAGCTAAAGGGATTGAATCGATGCATGTGGATGTAAAAGCCGTCAGTTTCTACGACGCAAAAGCCGGGGAACTGAAGGAAGC
Source organism: Methanosarcina sediminis (assembly GCF_052056915.1). Taxonomy (GTDB): domain Archaea; phylum Halobacteriota; class Methanosarcinia; order Methanosarcinales; family Methanosarcinaceae; genus MTP4. Next base: position 998,547 of record NZ_CP195119.1, read on the forward strand.
GGATGCAATCGCAGTCGGTTCTTCTACATTCTACTACAAAATGCTGCCTCCCATGGAGAAATTCATGAGCGAAACCCTTGCCGGCATAAAACCTGCAGGGAAAGTCGGAGCTGCCTTCGGGTCCTACGGCTGGAGCGGAGAAGCGCCCATCGTGATTGCGGAGCAGATGCGAGAAATGGGAATGCACGTTATTGATCCGGTGCTCCGTATCCTGCACAAGCCCACGGACAAGGACCTTCAGGAATGCAAGAGACTGGGGGTAGATATGGCTGAAACGCTGAAACAGCAGGTTAAACCGGCATGATCGTAAAAAAATATAAACGGTCGTCCTGTGGCTTTGCAATTCAATAGATTGCCATGAGTTTGTTCCGGAGCTGTGCGGTTTACTCCACATGAACAATTTGTTCCAGGGACATAGCCATTCAAAGGTTACGGAGCCTGCTCAATGGCAATTTCAATCCTTCTCCTGAATTCTTCGGGATTTTCGGGGACCAGGGCAACTGTCCTGAAAAACCCCGATTCTTTTGTGATGACCACGGAACTTCCGTGTTTTCCCACAAAAAGCAGTTTGCGCCCTTGAATCCTGAGGCCCCATCCAGTATACCAGGGGAATTTTCCCATGAGTTCCACGGAGCGGATCTCGGAAAAGGGAATGTGGTACTTGAAAGGGGGATAGGTTACAGCCACACTGTCAAAGGTGATCCTGAATTTCATCCCGAAAAAGCCCCACATCCCAAAAAGGAAGAGGAGCAGGACAATGGGCAGGACACGCCTCTCTCCGGGATCCGCCCCGAAGCCGAAAAGCCCGTAAACGGAAAGTACGTAAAAAACCAGGATGGACAGAAAAATGGCGATAATCAGAGTTTTTACCCTTGTGTCGTAAGAAGCTCGCTGTTCGTAAAAGCCCGGAATAAGGTTTCCTCCTGCTTCGGTTTGAAGAGTAATTTGAAGAGTAATTTGAAGAGTAATTTGAAGAGTAATTTGAAGAGTAATTTGAAGAGTGTAATAAAATTAAGCAGGGAGTAAATAAACTTTGTTAATATTGTATGATTTAGGAGGGGGTATGTAAATGAAAGACGTCTCGGAAGGTATTATAGAAAAGAAAATTGAAGAAGAGTTTCACATATGTGAAAATTGCGGGTACAGGTTGGGTTTTCACGTTTCTTTCCAAAAAAAGGCTGACTTTTTTGAAGTCATACTCATCTGCCCGAACTGCGGACAGCGTCACAGGGTAAACTGGCTTGTTAACTTTGCCTGAGATCAGGTATTATAAGGAATCAAATCAGGTTTATCGGGAATCGAATCCGGAGTTTCATCCGGAGTTTTCAGCAGGGACTTTATCGGGGGTTCCTTCAGGAATTTCCGTGATTTGCTCCGCATTTTTGAGCAAGTGCTTGAAAAGTTCCATTCCCCACTTAAGGGAGGATGAGTCATAACTTACCAGGCTTTCCCCGTCAAAGTGTCTTTTTCTGGAGAAAAGAGAGAGGTTCATTGAGTCGTCGGTTACTGTCAGGCTCGCAATTCTCAGTTCTCCGGAATACAGGAAAAGCGTTACGTTTTCCCGGCTCAAAAAGTGCAGGAGGTCTTCCCTGTAATCGTCTATGCAGCGCTGAAGCACCGGTTCTGCCACAAGGAGAGAGATTTCCACCCCTTTATTTGCAATATCCCGGCAGAGGGTTATAAGAGCAGGGTGGAAGTAGGCTATGCTTTCAAAGATGTGATCCGCTCTATTGAGGTTATCCATGAATTCCGGATCAAATTCGAACATCCGCTCAAGGTCAGGCCTTATCAGTTTGCATTTCCCTAGTTCCCACAGCCGCTTCCGAAGCTCGGGAGGGATTCCGCACAGGTCCCTTTCAGCCCAATATTCAAAGTTCTCCTCAAAAAGTTCCAGGGTGCTTACAATAGGCTCCATTTTTTCAACCAGAACTTTTCCTATAGGGGCAAGTTCGTAGGTTTTGTCCTCCTGGAGCACCAGTTTCTGTTCTTTCAACTTTTTAATCTGAGGCAGGATAGAAGTAGAACTAACCTGAAGGATTTCCTTGATTTCATCTATGTTTTTCGGCCCGCTTTTCAGGAAGAGAAGAAGATTTTTTCTCTTTTCCGAAAGAAAAACCATATCCATCAGTTCGGACTTCACCCTTAGGCCCCCATATCAATTCAATAATTTTTTAAATAAACTGCGAAGGAAGTTTATATAAGTTGTTGCTACTCCCAAAATATCTGCGTATCAGGAAATGATACCACTATTCATCCCCGCATTTTTGCCTTTATGTCTGATGATATATAAAAGTTTACAAAGGATGCAAGGGAAATGGAAAAGTTATAATGAAGAGGCCCCAATAAAGTCATAATATTCCCATTTCTCATAAAAACCCGCACAACCCACAATCCACAAAAACTCTCACGAAAAAGAATCTCAAAAAATTACAGCTAATTAAAAAATTGGTTTTGGGATAAACTCAATAAGAAAAAATTTTTGTTAATAGTTGTTACTATTAATCAAAAGTCATCAAACCACAAGCTTCCAACAGTCCATGCCCTCACAGGCCCGAAGCTTCAGGAAAGCTCCGGCTGTTAACCAGTATTTAGTCATCGATAAAGCTGCGATCTGTAAAGGGCTCAAGCATCATTAGCCGTCGATAAAGTTGCTGTCAATAAAGTTGCTGTTGATAAAGTTGCTGTCAATAAAGTTGCTGTCGATAAAAATCTCGAGCACCAGTCAGAATTCAGGCTACAAATCAAGATTTTAGCCTGTCAACCAGGATTTAGTTATCGATAAAGCTTCAGCTATTAACACATGAAGTTTTTGCAGACCTCCTTATAAAAAAAGGGGTTGAGAAATGGTAATTAAAATTTTTAAGTTGATAAAATTTCTCTGCACGAACTATTTACTTTAACAGCCATTTTGTTTAAGGAGCTAAAACTCAGGCTGTGGTTTCCTTGGTAAGGATGTAGGCGACCATCTCGGGATTAAGCTTGCTTTCCCTTGAGACCTTTTCCTCTATCCGCTCGGCAGGTGTGCCTTCCAGCTTTAATTCCCTGATCTTCTCAAGCACAGAGGACGGGATGCTGTAATATTCGTTAATGTCTTTCCTGTGACCCCATACATCCCCTTCGATAAGCTGGATTCTCTGCATTTCAAGAAACATTTCGATTGACTTTGAAACCGTCCGCCTGTAAGATTTAGGAAGCTGGATAACTTCAATTTTCGGGCAGGTTTCAACCAGCGCAAAGATGTCCTTGTTCGAAGGGCGGAAAGCCAGATGAACAACTCTTTCATTGGGATTGAGCGTAAAAATCTCTTCTCTGGAACTAACTACACGTATCTTCATACAAATTTCCCCCACTAAAATATTATTTTACGTTTTTACTTAATATTAAATCCTTTACTTGTTATAAATATTTATCTGCCACGGACGGTTTTTTTTAGCAAGTTCAGAGACATTTCTTTCCCTGAAAGCCCACGAAACAAGCCCAAAATATACAGAAAGGAAAGAATCCCGGGAAAACCGGAACTCACAACCCGAGCCTTTCAAGCCCCCACAACACCCCTCCCAGGAGAAGCACGGCCAGAAAAACCGCAGCCCATGGGCTGATATTTAAAAGTTCAGGAAGAGTTATATCCCTGTAATCCATTTTTTTCAGGACGTCCCTCTCCAACTTCGGGTACAGTTCGGCAAAAGCCGCGGCCCCGAGCAGGATCCCGACAAGTCCGCCGAAAAGTGCATCCAGGAAACCGTTCCCTATAGCCCCTACAACAGTGCCCGGACAGTAGCCCAGAATCCCGAAACCTATGCCGAAAATAAGCCCCCCGATCATATTCATCCCCAGAGAACCCGGCTTCGGGTGAAGGCTGACAAAACCCAGGCTATTCAGGAAACGGACCCCGAGCATGCCCGTGATGACCGCCGAAAGCATGACCTTCACCACCGTGAAATCGGAAAGGAGGAGCTGCCCGATGATCACGTTGTACTGGGTAACCCCGCCCTTCTGGAGCAAAAAACCGAAGATAATCCCGAAAAAAAAGCCCAGGCCAAGCTGAAGCCCTTTCCTGGCATGGAGTTCCTTTACCCACCCCACATTAACCTGTTTCCGGGGCTGCGCACTCATTTCTTGCCCTCCATCCGACCCGGCTTCCGACTCCCCGTTCGGCCTGACTTTCGGCTCCCCGGTCGGCCTGGCTTCCGGCTCTCCATCCATCCCGTTTTTCGGCTCTCCATTCGGTCTGGCTTCCGACCCTCCGTCCGGCCCACTATTCTGCCCGGGTTCCGGTTCCGCATTATATTCAGCATCTCATTTACCCCCTCATGTCCCGAAGCTAAAGAGAAGAAAAGCCGTTATAATGCCGCCTATGAAAAAGCAGATCACAGAGACCCAGCTACTAAGGGTAAGCTGGAGCGTTCCGGAAATCCCGTGCCCACTGGTACAGCCCCCGGCCCAGCGGGACCCGAACCCGATTAAAAAGCCTCCGACCAGGGCAGCAAGCACCCGGGAAAGGGGAGAGGAACCGAAATTGGCAGCCCAGATTGAAGGGACCCACTCAAGCCGGAAAGTCCCGGAGAGCCAGGCTGAAAGAAAGGATCCAAGCACTATTCCCGCAACAAGCATCCCTTCCCAATCAACAACCGGCGGGAACTTCTTGAAATAAGCCATTTCCCCGACCTTTTCCCCCCTGAAAAGCTTCTCAAGCATCCCTGCTGTCCTGGCATACGCCGTTGAGGCTCCGATAGGTTTGTCCGAAAGCAAGAAGGTAAACCAGCTCAAAACCCCTATTCCGATGCCGACCGCATAAGGAGACCACTGCTCCATGGAAAATATGTCCACTGCCCTTCCCCCCGGCTTGCTACAGGCTCAGGTTTCCTTCCTGCCGGATTTCCCTGCCCAGGAGAGGGAGCACATGGGACATTCCGGCCCGTACCCGGCAGCATTGTACCCGGTCATCCCGCCCGCAGCATTGTACACCCGGGTAAACCCGTGCTGTTTCAGGATACTGCAGCCCATACTCGACCTGTGCCCGGTGCTGCAGATGAGTACGGTTTCGTGTTCAGGATCGAGTTCGGGGTAGTGCGTCCGAAGTTCCGGGACCGGGATGTTAAGAGCATATTCGATGTGGAAGCTTTCGTACTCGGAAGGGGCCCGGACGTCCAGAATTACCAGCGGTTCAGCCTCCCGGGACCTGGCATGGAGTTCGGGAATCGAGAGCTGCGGGACATGAGCTGTGGGCAGGCCCGAGGTAACCCAGGCAAACATCCCGCCTTCCAGATAGCCGAGAACATTGTCAAGCCCGACCCTATGCAGCCAGACCACGGCTTCCAGGGCATGGGTTTCACTGTCCGAAACTAGCAGGACCTGCCGCTCGGGGGGCAAAAGCCAGCCCGCAAAAGTCCCGAAGTTACCTCCCAGGTCGATGCTATAAGAGCCGGGCACATGCTCCCCCCCGAAACCCTCAAAACAGCGGGTGTCAAGGACAAGGGTATCGTTTCTTCCCGCAAGTTCAAAAAATTCGGCAGGAGGAATTCCCCTGATTGGGGGCAGAGTGCCAAGCTTTGCCGGCCCTTCCCGGTTCACGTTGCTGCAGCGGGAAAAATGGTCCGGGGCAGGAGGCATGGAGGTCGTAAGCGCCTCTACAAACTTCTCCCTGTCGGGAATCTGCAGGGCGTAGTTGTACTTGCGTTCATACCCGATGGTGCTTGAACGTTTGGCCCCCATGGACCTCCCGCAAAGCGACCCTGCCCCGTGGGCCGGGTAGACCTCACAGGAATCGGGCAGGGAAAGCAGTTTGGAATGGAGGCTGTCGTAAAGCCGGGACGCAAGTTCCTCCGCCTTCCCGGGAAAAAGGTCGGGACGGCCCACGTCCCCCACGAATAGCGTGTCCCCGCAAAAGAGAGCCACAGGGTCAGGCCCCCTGGAACTGTCCGAAACGACATAGGAAATGTGTTCGGGCGTATGCCCGGGAGTTTCCAGCACCCGGATATTCATGTCCTCGATTTCGAAGCTGTCCCCCTCTGCCAGCCCCACATGTTCAAACTCACAGTTCCCGGATTTCGGGGCATAAATCTTTGCCCCGGTGACTTCTGCCAGGTCAATATGCCCCGAGATAAAATCGGCATGCAGGTGGGTCTCCAGGATGTGGGTAATTTTCACACCGAGAGCCTTTGCAGCCTCGAGATAAATGTCGGTATCCCTGCGCGGATCAATAACTGCGCAGTTTTCCTTTCCGGCCAGGATGTAAGAACTGTGCGCTATGCCCCTTACGAAAAATTGCTGTACTAACATACAAGATCCCCCAAACATTTAAACTATGTAACCTGCCGGCTCAACTGCTGACCGGTCGATCAATAAGATTACCTTTAAAGTCCCTTCTGACAGCTACCCATTTTGTAACTAACGTTAACTATTTTGTAACTTATATTATATTGATTTGCTTACTCCCATTTTTTACATTCATTTCCTTCACCTGTTTATGGCGCTATGGCGCTTTAAGTCCGTTTTCGGCTCAGGAATTGCGGTTTACCTTCACTTTCGCCCCTGCGAACGGGCTCCCTGATTTACAGGTAAAAATAAACCATACCCACCGCAATCAGGAGAAAAATAAGTGTCATTACCCCCCCTGCCTTTATGTAGTCCGTATTATGGTACCCTCCCTGCCCGATCAGGAGGGCATTGACCTGATGCGTGGGGAGCACAAAGGAATTTGAAGCCGAAACCGCCACAAGCAGAGCAAGGGCTCCCGGGGACAGACCCGTAGATTCCCCTATGATAAGGACCAGGGGGACCAGGAGCACTGTTGCAGCCACATTGGACATGAAGAGGGAGAAAAGGGTTGTAAGAACTGCAATGGAAAAGAGGATGAGCAGGGGATGGCTTCCCGTAACCGCCTTCATCAGTTCCCCCGCAACAAAGGCTGCAGCCCCACTGGTGTCCATGGCAATACCGAGAGGGATCAGCCCTGCCAGCAGGAGAACCGTCCTCCAGTCCACCGCCCTGTATGCTTCCTCAATGGAGAGCACCCGGAAGAGGACCATTGCCAGGGCTCCCGAAAGCAGGCTCATGGAAAGGGTAAAACCCGAAATAGCAAGAGTTATTGCCCCGAGGAAGCAAAGGGAAGCAATCCCGACTTTTCCCTCCCTTGCTTTTTCTTCTTCCACGGGGGTCAGGAGTACGAAGTCCGGAGTTTCTCCCAGGGCCCTCACCGCGTTCCAGGGCCCATAGACGATCACCGTAGCCCCTGCCTGCAGGACCTGGTCGGAGAAATCCTCCCGGACTTCCTCTGCCCCGCTCAGGAGCAGGATCGGATCTACCCCGAAGTGCTTGCGCAGAGCAATCTGCTTGAGGGTCTTTCCGGAAATGGAGGCCCTGGGCCTGATTATAATCTCGGCAAACCCGGCAGCCCCTTCCCCCGACAGTTCGGTGCAGAGCAGGGACCGCTCCACAGGTTCAAGCCCGTTCGCCGAAGCAAAGCGTCCGATATCCCCCTTTTCCCCGAGGAGAGCCAGGACCTGCCCCGGAGCGAAGCGGGTGTAGCGCCAGGGGGCATAGGAAAGTTCATCCCCCTCAAGAAGGGCAAGCAGGTGCAGCCCGTAGTCCCGCCAGAGCCCGGACTCTTCCCTGGTCATTCCGGAAAGAGGGGATCCGTCCGGGACCCTGAAACAGGAAATTGCGGAAGGGAGCTGCCAGGTCTCGATCAGGCGCTGCTGGGAGCTTCGTCCCCCTGCTTTTTCCTCTTCGGGAGTTTTTGACGGGAGCACGTATTTCCCGAAAAGCAGGAAATATGCGATCCCGGAAAAGAGCAGGGCAAGCCCTATTGGGGTTACGCTGAAGAGCCCGAAAGGTTCCTGTCCGCCCTGCCGGAGGAGGTCGTTCAAGATGATCAGGGGCCCGGAACCCACCATGGTAAGGGTGCCTCCCAGGATCCCCGCAAAGCCCATGGGCATGAGGAGCCGGGAAGCCGGGAGTTTTGCAGCCCTGGAAATCCGGAGGACCGCAGGCAAAAAAAGGGCAACAGAACCGATGTTCTGCATGAAAGCCGAAATCAGGCCTACAACCGTGCAGATCACCCCGAGAAGCCTCCTTTCGCTTGAACCCGCAAGGGAGAGGATTTTTCGGCTCACCCGGTTCATGAGCCCGGTCCTGTCAATTCCCCTGCCCAGGATCATCACCCCGATAATGGACATAACGGCATTGCTCCCGAAGCCGGAAAAAGCCTCTTTGGGGCTTACCAGGCCTGTCCAGGCAAGGGTCAGCATGACCAGGCCCGCGGTCACATCCACCCTGAAAAACTCCCCCACGAAGAGAACGATTGTGCCGGCAAGGACCAGCAGCACAAGCAGGATATCAGGTGTCAGGCCGGAATTCATGTCTTATATCATCCCCCATGCTCTCTCCTCGCTGATCAGGCGTTCTACCCTTTAAAAATTGGGTCCCATCATAAAAAAATTAGGGCATCCTTACAAAATTATTTCAGTGAAGCAGACTTAAAGAAAAAACTGCTTGTTTTCAATGAAACAGACTTAAAGAAAAAACCGCTATTAGCTCTTATGTACGAACTCGTCTCTCCTGTAAATCCGGTCGCAGTCCTCAGGTATACGGGACACCTCCTGCTTGTTTTTGCAGGGGTCCTGCTTGTACCTATGTTCGCCGCCCTGGTACTCGGAGAGACGGACGCGGTTTCCATTTACGGGGTAACCGTCCTCATAAGCGCGGTTATAGGCATGGGACTCCACAAAGCGCTCCCGGACTATGAACTGGAAGTAAAAGAAGCGGTCATCCTTGCAGCCATCACCTTTCCCCTCTGTTCTTTCGTAAGCGCGGTTCCCATGGCTTTATCTGCCGGAATGCCTTTTCTGGATGCCTACTTCGAATGCGTCTCCGGGCTTACCACGACAGGCCTTAGCCTGGCCCCGGCTTCCCCGACAAGGCTCTTTTTCTTCACACGCTCCTGGCTGCAGTGGGTGGGCGGGATCGGGATCATCGTGCTCGTACTCGGAGTCCTTATCCGACCCGGGACCACGGCTTTCCGGCTCTACAGGGTGAATTTCGGGGAAAGCCGGATCCGGCCAAGCGTCGTTGCAACAGCCAGGGCTCTTGGGGCGGTCTACCTGACCCTGACTTTGCTCTCCCTCCTGCTCCTGCTCTTTTCCGGGATGCCTTTTTATGACGCCCTTTGCCACACCCTGAGCGCCATTTCCACAGGCGGTTTTTCCACAAGGCCCGAGAGTATCGGGGCGTACGGGGGTTTTCTCATTCCTTTCCTGATTACTATCTCCTGCTTCATGGGGGCAATCAGCTTCTCCCTGTACCCCGAAATCCTCAGGGACCGGAAGACTCTCACGAGAGACTCCCAGGTCAGGTATATGTTCTGGCTTGCCCTGCTGGGAACCCCTGTCTTCGCTTTCGCCCTTTCCGGAGGCAGCGTGGGACTCGAGCTCCTCAGGATGCTGCCGGACGCCGCTTTCCAGACAGCTTCGGCCCTCACAGGTACGGGATTTTCTACCATAGACCTTGCCCCCGTTTCCGATGCCTCAAAAGGCTTCCTCAGCGCCTTCATGTGCATAGGGGGCAGCATCGGCTCCACCACGGGAGGGATTAAACTTTTCCGGCTGATCGTAATCGTGCAGCTGGTCAGGCTGGTCTTCTACCGCTTTTTCCTCCCCCGGGAAGCGGTTACCCCCCTGAAAGTGGGGGCGCAGGTAGTTGATTCCGAAGAGATTAACCGCATCATGACCTATGTGCTGCTCTATTCGGGGGTCCTGGTCTTTTCGGCCTTTATTTTCATGCTTTACGGTATCGATTCGGGAGACGCCATCTTCGAAACCTCAAGCGCCCTTGCAACTGCAGGCCTGTCCGTGGGGGTTACGAACCCGGCCATGCCTGGCCTGCTCAAACTCGTGCTCTGTGCGGACATGCTGCTCGGAAGGGTAGAAGTAATCCCGCTCTGCATCCTGCTTTTACCCCGGACCTGGCTGGATAGCAAGCGTTAAACCCGAAAAGGAGCAGTTTGAAAGCCGACAGAGATAAATCAAAATGAGAGAAAAGAAGAGCAGAGGAAAAAAGGAAGCACAAAAAGGAAGCACAAAAAAAGCATAAAGGAAGCACAAAAAAAGCATAAAGGAAGCGCAAAAAAAGCATAAAGGAAGCGCAAAAAGGAAGCACAAAAAGAAGCGTAAAAAGAAGACAGAAAAAGCATAAAGGGGAAATCAAGGAAATGAGACTGATTATTGTGGGGGCAAGTGCCCTGGGGACACACCTAACACGCAGCCAGATCCGGCAGGGAAATGAAGTTGTCCTTATCGAAAGGGACGAAGAACTTGCAAGAGACCTGGCGGAAGAACTGGACTGCACGGTGATAAATGCCGAAGGGACCCGTCCGGACATCCTGGAAAAGGCAGGGATTGAGGCGGCAGACGCGGTTGTAGCCTGCACTAACCACGACCAGGACAACATCCTCATAGGGCTTATCGCCCGGGAAGCCGGGATAGAAAAAAACATCATCAAGACTGACGACGAAAAGTTCACGCAGGTCGCAAAGAAACTCGGATTCACCTACCTCATCAACCCCCCGCACATTTCCTCCACCATCATCACCGACGCCCTCCGTGACGTGGACACCATCCAGCTCAGCAACCTGGTCCGGGCCGATGTCCGCTTTATCAGCTTCCTGGCAGGAGAACGGCATAAAGGGAAAAGAATCCACGAACTCCCAATTCCGGAAAAAACCGAATTCATCGGCCTTTACAGGAAAAAAGACTTTATCCTGGCTTCAGAAAACCCAAAGCTGGAAGAAGGAGATGAGCTAATCATAATCACGCGCTCGGAACACGTTAACCGGATCTACGAAAAGCTTCAGGAAATGTGAACCTCAAGCCAGTCCAACTCTCAACCAACTACGCCTATTGTTTACCACACCCATTTTACCAGACATCGGAGGCATACGCCCTGGAACCCCTGATCCTTATCCGCCTGATTTACGGAACATTCTTCATTTTGCTGGGGCTTGTATTCTGGCGCCTGAAGCCGGTAAATATCCTTTCTGGATATGATGAAAAGAAAGTTCTTGATAAGGAAGGCCTTGCAAAATGGATAAGCGGAAACCTTCTTTTAACAGGCCTCCTGATCATTCTCAACGCAAGCCTGGACATTGCGGGGTCAAATCCGGTAGAAAAATCAGTCCTTTTAGACTTCCTGATCATCTTTACAATGGCTGTCCTGACGGCCCTCGGAACCGGCAGGTATGAGAAAAAATGAACGTAAATGACCTTTTAGTCTTCTCCGTGCAGCGTGCAGGGTAACTTTTAAGTACGGGATGTAGAAGAAAATGTATTGAGTAGCCAGTAAGGGCCTTTTAGCTTCCGCAAAACCAAACGCTTCCAACAAATTTGCTTCCTACAAATTTGCTTCCTACACCTGCGAAACTTTGAAAGGCTCGAGGCAGGAGAAGCGCCGCTCGGGCGTTTCCTCCATACTCAAATTTTTATTTCGGCGGCGTTTTTCAGGAAATTCCAGGCTTTTCATAACATACCTTTGTTTTTCTCACGGATAAGTCTCTAATGGACTATTATCTCACGGATCAGCCTCTAATGGACTATTATCTCACGGATCAGCCTCTAATGGACTACTATCTCACGGATAAGCCTCTAATGGACTATTATCTCACGGATCAGCCTCTAATTAACTATTATCTCACGGATAAATCTCTAATGGACTATTCTATCACGGATCAGCCTCTAATGGACTATTCTATCAAGAATCAGGACATAAGCTCCGCTTTGCGAACCAGAATGAAAAAATGAGTAGACTTATTATCCTGCAGTTGCAAAATCCCTATATCAAAAAATCCCAGGTAGGTGAAAAGTACGGCAGAACCTCTTATTTACCTCGGCATATTCTTCGTTGCACTCGGCTTTCTGGTCTGGCACTTCAAGCTTGCAGGGCTGCTCACGGCTTACGACCCGAAAAAAATCAGGGACAAAGCAGGGTTTGCAAAATGGGGCGGCTCGAACATTATGCTTCTGGGGCTGTTGCTCCTGCTTATTCAGCTCCTGGTAGGGTATGTCCCCGACCTGGAAGCCTGGATAGGAAAACTGATTCTCCTGGCATCGATAGGCGTGCTTTTCAGGATGTACCGGGGCTTTGAAAAGTTCGAGAAAAAATAAGTAGGACAATAAACCCTGCTCAACAAACACGGTTCCAAAAAACGAAAGGATTTTTCAAATGTCCTTTATTCAAATTTCAAGTACTTCGGTAGCCTGTTTTTGGAGGTGAAAGAAGAGCTCTTTGCCCCATTCCATCGCCGCCGGTTCGGAGCAGATCAGACATTCATTGTCGAAGAACTCCCCTTCCGGAAAAAGGGCGAGTAGGAAGAACCTGTCCGTTACCGTGAGGCCCGCGATCCCGGACTCTTCCGGAAAAACGAAAATCCTTACATTTTCAAACCCCTTCAAGCTGCACATTTCTTCCCTGAAATCGGCTTTGAACCTTTCAAACACGGGGTCAGTCAACATAAAACAAATATCAGTGCCCTTTTTTGCAAGTTCAAGAGAGAGTTTTGTAAATGAGGGGTGGAAGTAAGAAGCGCATCCGAGCACACGCTCCGATTGGAGGAGTTTTTCCACGTATTCCGGATTAAGCTCGAACATGTGGTTTATGTCGGGCTTTATAAGTCTGCTGCATTTCAGTTCTCCGATCCTTCCCCTGAGAACAGGAGGGATTCCTTCGAGGTTCCGCAGAGTCCAGTAACCATAATTGTTCTCCAGGGTTTCCAGGGTGTCCAGCAGAACCTCCATATTTTCAACAATCGCCTCACCGACCGGAGTAAGCTCATATTTCCAGACCTTATCGTCAGGCCATATTCTTCGGACTACCAGTTTGCCTTCCTTTAACTGTTTAAGGTGGGGCAGGATAGAAATGGCAGGTAAGGAAAAGGATTCTTTGATCTCTTCAATACTCCTGGGATCTTCTTTGATAAAGAGGAGAAGATTCCGACGTTTTTCAGACCGAAGTACCAGATCAACAAGGCTTTTTCTCACTACACACGACTCCACGGGAGAAAACTAAACAATAAAATAATATAAGTAGAAATAGATAGGAGTAAAAATATTTATACATTACCGTAAACCTGAGAGGGCAGGACAGCATACCCTTAAAACTTTACGGCTTCAAGGAGTTACAGCCTTTTTTGCAAGGTGCCTTTCATGTTCCAGGGCCGAACGGATGACGTCCGCGGCCTCCTGCGGGAATACCTCTGTTTCTATTTCCAGGTCCGGAGTAAGTTTCACGATATGATCCTCGACAATTTCCGATAATCATCAACCATGCCCGATAATGTCCAACTGCCCCGATAATCTTCAACTTTTCCCGAAAAGTCACAAGTATTCCTGAAAATTCCCAAATAGTTTAGATGATTCTCAAGCACCCCCCACAATTCCCAAATTGCTTAGATGATTCTCAACTGCTTTTGAGAGGCACTCAACGAATTCCAAATGCACCCATATACAGATATATTTAAAAAGAAGTTCCCGAAAGGACCTCCAGCCTTTTGCTCCAGTGGTCGAGCCCTCTTTTCGCAGCATACCATTCAAAGAAGTCAGTGTCATCGCCCAGGTCCCCGGCTTCGAGCCTTTCCCTTAGCTCACCGGAGACACAGCCGAACTTCTTTTCGAAATCCTCACAGATCATAGAATACCGCTTGATCTTGTATTTTGCGACGTGCTTCTCATGCTCCACTGCCGAGCGAATAGCCTCACCCACTTCCTGGGGTGAGAAATCGGTTTTAATTTCCATCGTGAAACTCATAGCTATCCCCTGAAAGGGATAGTCTTTCATTTTATATAACATCATTCAAAAAAAACGGGACTTGATGGGCAGGTCTTGGAAGGGAAAGCCGGCTGCCGGGAGAAGTCCCGGAGCACGGAAGATTATGCCTTAATCAGGCCGGGGAAAACTAAGGAGCTTTCCGGGAAGCAATGACAAGGGACGCAATGGCAGCTATGATAAAAATACTGGAAAAAAATACTGGAAAAAAATACTGGAAAAAAATACTGGAAAAAAATACTGGAAAAAAATATACGGATGTAAATCATAATGATTTTATTCCGTAAAAATGAAAATGGATAAATATACGGACCTACATCATAATGATTATGATCCGAAAATTTGTCAACCGCAAAGAGGAACTGGCCCGGCTGGAGCAGGAGTATGGTTCCGAGCCCTTTTCTTTTACTGTAGTCTACGGGAGGCGCAGGGTGGGAAAAACCGAGCTCATCAGCCACTTCCTGAAGGACAGGCCGCATATCTACTTCCTGGCTGACAGGAGAGGAACGGAGGCGAACCTCGCCAGGTTCCGGAAAAGGGCGGCAGAGGTTTTCGGGGACTACGAGCCGAAACTCGATACATTTGACGAAGTATTCGGGTACATAAAGGCAAAATGGGAACAGGGGTCCGACTGGAAATTCGTCAGGGAAAAAGCCGGGAATAGCCGGGAAAAACAGGAATATGGGAAAGGGGAGTATGAGAAAGAGGGAAAAGGAAAAAGAAGGGAAAAAATGGTAATTGCCATCGACGAGTTTTCCTACCTTGCTCAGGAGGACGAGTCCATCCCGTCCGTCTTCCAGCTAATCGTTGACGAGATACTGAAAGACGGTCCCTTCCACCTGGTCCTCTGCGGCTCTTCGGTTTCGATGATGGAAAAAAGCGTGCTCGCCTATTCGAGCCCCCTTTACGGCAGGAGGACTGCCCAGCTAAAAATAGAGCCCATCCGCTTCCGCCACCTCCCGGGCTTTTTTCCTGAAATGCCCCCCGAAGAGCTTGTGCAAGCCTATGGGGCGGCAGGAGGCGTGCCCTTTTACCTGCGGTTCTTCGACCCGGCCCTTTCGTTCAGTGAGAAACTGGAAACAGCCTTCTTTTCAAAAGAAGCCGTCCTCTACGCCGAGGGGGAGTTCCTGCTCAAAGAAGAGCTCCGGGACCCCTCGACCTTCATGAACATCCTCTCCGCAATCGCCAGCGGGGCGACCCGCCCAACCGAGATCGCGGACCGCTCCTTCCTGGAAGCAAAAGACCTACCCTATTACCTGGACGTCCTGATTAAACTGGGCTTTGTCAGGAAAGAGCACCCTGCAGCCGACAAACCCACGACAAAGAAGACCATCTACCGGATAGACGACCCCTTCCTGCGCTTCTGGTTCCGCTTCGTCCTCGCCCACAGGGACGAACTCGAAATAAACGACAGGGCTCCGGCCCTTGAGGACCTTGCCGGAAACTACCCCGGCTTCCTGGGGGAGACCTTCGAGCAAATCTCCAGGGAATTCCTCCTGGCCCTCAACGCCGCCGGGAAACTCCCCTTCCGCTTCAAGAAAATAGGCCGCCAGTGGGGCAAGATCCCGAAAGCCCCGAAAGGCAAAAACGACTACGAAATCGACCTCTGCGCCCTCAACCCCGAGACCCGTGAGCTGCTCTTCTGCGAGTGCAAATGGCAGGACCGCCCCGTAGGCGCCAACGTATATTATGCCCTGAAGGAGAAAGCGGGGCACGTGCAGTGGCTCCCCGACAGGAAAGCCTATTTCGCAATTATCAGCAAGAAAGGGTTTACGGAGGAGCTGCGGGAGGTGGCAGAGAAAGAAGGCGTCCTGCTGCTGACGCTCAGGGATTACTTCGAGATGCTGTGAAGGCGGGGTTTTTAGCAGTCTTTTTTAATTTTCATGCTTTGCCTGCCCGCCAGACCTCAACCCCGGCTCCCGGTTTAAAGATACGAAAAAGAGAACTTTCCGAGACCGGGTTTAAACCGGGACCAGAGAGGAAACGAAAAAACAAAACTTCCGGAATACCGTCCCTAACCGTTTTCCCCCGAACGAAGTGAGGCCCGAGCATGAAAATCCCGAAATCAAAAAAAAGCGAATACAAACACAGCACCAGAATTTGTGTTATTCACATCTCTTCTTCTCCCGCTCAAACCCCCTGCTGACATGCTGACCAATACTTTTAGGGCTCTTCACCATTTCTCACGGGTAGACAGGTTTCAATTCAAGACCGAATCTGTTTTTGTGAGGGGTACACACAAAAAAACGAGGGGCCAATTTTTGTATTGATACTGCTCAGGGTCACTGAGAAATGAAACAAATAATCATCCCGGGTGTAAAACGGAATAAGCCGCACTGCGTGCGGACAAGCTCCACAGGATACAATATTCCGGCTGCCCCGGTAAAGAGAACTGATTCATTCAAACCGGCGACTTAGGCAAAGAGAAATAAACCATTCAAACCGGTGACTTAGGCAAAGAGAAACAAACCATTCAAACCGGCGACTTAGGCAAAGAGAAATGATCCCTAAAAGCTGGCCCCAGAACCTGAAAAAGAGAAATGGAAGAAAAAAAAGAATGTCAGGCCCGGACCTTAATTCCTTTAATGACCTCTAATTTCCTGTTCATAATATCGAGACCCCTTTTAGCAGCGTACCAGTCAAAGAAATCGTCCTCGTCCCCAATTCCCCCGCCTTCGAATTTTTTAAGGAAAACGGAAGAGTCCATTTCGTACTTCTCCTCAAAAATAGCACATTTCTCCACGTACCTCTTTGCTTTGTATTCCGCAATGAATTTGTACTGCCTGAGAGCTGAAGTTAAAACCTCCCTGGCTTCGTCACCCGGAGAATCGGTTTTGATCTCAATAGATTGGGTCATAACTGCCACAAAGAAAAATTGTTTTCATTTTATAAAAAGTGACCCCAGAGTATTGATATTCGGCATTCGGGAAGAATTCAACACATTCTAAACACAAGAAAATGCAGAAAAAATACGAAAAAATGCAGGAATACACAGGAAAATGCAGAAAAAATACAAGAAAACGCAGGAAAACACAAGAAGATGCAGGAATACACAGGAAAATGCAGAAAAAATACAAGAAAACGCAGGAAAACACAAGAAGATGCAGGAATACACAGGAAAAAAGAGGGGAAAAATGTGGATAAAAGGGAGACACACATTCCCATCGGATTAGCTTTTGATAATTGAAGGATTTAAATCGGAATGCTCAAAGACATAATACGCAAACGCTGACGAATACGCAAGTCCCATGAATTTGAAACCCTCTGTGAAATCCAGTTCCATGAACTTTGCGATCATGTACACGAAAAATAATACCTGTACACCGCAAAGCACGACCTCCCGAGTTGCGCTTCGGGAGCACGCGGTCCGTTTCGCTCGCTCAGCTCGCTCAAGCGGACTAAAAATTTACATTAAGGATAAGGAAAGAATTCAACACATTCAAAACACAGGAAAATGCAGGAATACACAGGAAAAAAGAAGGGAAAAATGTGGATAAAAGGGAGACACACATTCCCATCGGATTAGCTTTTGATAATTGAAGGATTTAAATCGGAATGCTCAAAGACATAATACGCAAACGCTGAGGAATACGCAAGTCCCATGAATTTGAAACCCTCTGTGAAATCCAGTTCCATGAACTTTGCGATCATGTACACGAAAAATAATACCTGTACACCACAAAGCACGACCCTGGTCAGGGTTGTGATCGTTTTAGGCCATCTACTACCACTACTATCGCTACTATCACTACTGTCTGAATCATCTGATTCTTCTGTCATATTGTTTCAAACCGCTCCTAAGAAAGGTTTTTAAGAATGTTATTTATGGTTCGTTTTTAGTTTTATTGCGCTTAAATTCGTTTTTCTATGCTCAGTGCTTTTCCCGGTTTTTGAGTTGTTGTTTCGCAAGGCTGTTTTCAACTATGCTAAAAAACTATGATATCAGGCATTCCAGAGTATAGAGATAAATATATAAAACCCTGAAAAATCAGACTAAAAGCTGAAAATTCCCCCTGGGAAAATCTGCAGGTTCGCAACTTGTGATCCTTTGGTGCAGCATTATGGAAAAAACACTCTCCGATATAGAGACTTAATTACAATTTATTATTAGCACGGAAAATATATAAAACTTACGAAGATTTCCGGATTTACGAAGCCCGGGGAGGACGGACACCGAACGGATTCAAGACTCGATTTTTATTTTTTTCAAGTAGTCGGGCTGCCCAAAACCTGCCCGGCACTTCATCTTCTCGAAAAAATGCGGGATATGGGGACTTATTGTTTATACCGAGCTAATTCTCAAAGGCCAATATTCAAAGAACAATATTCAAAAATCAATATGTCGTACACGAAAACCGCAAAAGTTAACGTACAGTGAAAAATATTTACTGTTTAACTTTGTTTTCTTTATGAGATTTTGGTCAAAACCTTCAGAATAGAAAAGTACATTTACAATTTCTATAATATACAGTAATTACTGGAAATTGTGTAAATAGGGCGTCGAAATGAAAACTGCAAAAGAAGAATTTGAGAATCTTGTGTATCAGGGGATGAAATCCTACGGACTTGATGAACTTTCCTCTAAATTGCTTGCAATACTTCATTCTGAACCGGATCCACTAACTTTAGAAGAGCTTTCTACAAGGACCGGGTATAGTTTTTCAGCAGTTAGTGCGGCAATGAAATTGCTTACTGGAATTACTCTCGTAGAAAAAACAAAGAAAGCTGGCTCAAAGAAATTGTACTTCTCAGTTCAAAAAGATATGTTGACAATGATCATTAATGCAGTAAAAACCAAGAATGAGGTCTTTGTCGGCCCTGCGCTTAAAGATCTTCCTGCAATAATTGAAAGATGCAAAAAGAACGGGTCTGAGGACTCTGAAGAAATGCTCAAAATAATCGAAGATTACTATCAGCAAATGATTGCATTAGACTTAATTTTTAAAAATCTTACTGAATACATTGAAATGATTCGGATGGAGTTGGGCAAAAAATGAATCAAAATACAAAGCTAAGATATTTGCTCTTATTGGTTATTGCAATTATCTTAACAGGAATCTCTACGGCTAATGCCGAAATTTCCAGTTATGCATGCGTAAACGCAGAGTTACAGGAAATAAGTCCCGGTTCAATAGGTATCGATGAAGAATTCACCCTGGGAATAAATCTTGAGAGTTGCGGTACTAAAACTCCTGAAGATATTACCTTTGAAATAATCAGCATCCCCCCGGATATCATAGTCACGGAAAGTTTAGTTACCAAAATTTCTGAATTGACTTATAGTACAAGTGAAAGGTACCTGAAATATCACATGAGAACAACCCCTGATGCCAAACCTGGCCCTCATCTCATAAAAATGAAATTAACATATGCAAATCAGCCCGTTGAAACTGTAAAATATTATGAAGTTGAGGTACGGGTGATAGGCGAAGATGCCGAACCAAGAGTATCTTCTGTCGAAACCAGTCCCGAATATATCTATGAGGGGGATACGGTTGACTTAAGATTGGGCATAGAAAACTATGGGGAAGCAATAGCAAAATCTGTGGTAGTTAATCTGGAACATGAGTTTAAAGGGATTAAAACTTCTACAATCGGAACTCTTGGCTTAAACGGCAGTCAAACTGCATTATTCAAGTTTAAGGCAAACAGGTCAGGGGAGTTTGAAATCCCTGTTATTATAGAGTATGAAGATGATTTTGGTAAGCAAAAAGATGAATATGACATAAAAATAACCGTGCTTGACAAAAAAGGAAGCTTGAATCTTGCATCCGTAAAGGTTGACCCTGTTCTTCCTCACATGGGCGATACTGTAGAATTGACGATGAGAGTCGAAAACTCCGGGGACAGGACAATTAATTCAATAAGGGTCTATGCTGACCATCCGTTCAAAGGCTTAAAAGAATCTTTTATAGGAACTCTTGACCCGAATGAAGACGGACCTGCAGTAATTACTTTTGTAGCTGACCAGGCAGGGGAATACGAAATCCCTGTAACCATAACGTATAGTGATGATTTTGGGGAAGAGCAAATCGAAACGAAAATCAATCTCATAATCCTGGAAACTGATAGCGGGGCAGGAAAAGCGGCTATTGTATTGCTTATCCTGGCGGTTATCGGAGGTTTAATTTACAATAATTACAGGACAAAAAAATCAAAGGATGAGGTAATCAGGCAGTTAATGGAAGGGAGCGAAAACTCTGATAACGACAAAGAATAATGAGAGGTCTCCAGTATGATTGACGATATCAGGGTGGGAGCCCTCATTGCATACTGCAGTGTAAAAAGAGGGAACAAAAAAACACTAATGTTCATCGTTTTTGTCCTCTCGCTCATCTTTATGAACCTGGTATTCCTTCCGTCAATGATAGGAGGAATGACGGTTCTATTTACCGGATTTATGCAGGACTACCCTTACGGGGATATTGTCATTGAACCGTCTGGCGACAACACCTACATTAACAACGCCGATAACGTCTTGCAGAAAGTCAGAGCAGTTGAAGGTGTGAGAGCTGCAACAAAACGACTGGACGTGGGAGCATCTATTGAGCATAAGCAGAAAGTTGTGGGAGTAACCGTGACGGGTTTGCTTCCGACAGAAGAGTATGAAATTTCGCAATACCCGTATATTATCACTGAAGGAGATTTCTTAGGGGAACTTTCCCGGGATGAGATCATCATTGGTGCTGCAATCGCAGGCACAAGTCCAGTTTTTGGAGAAATATATGATAACCTGGGTGAAGTCAGAGCAGGATCGCTTGTTGATGTAACATACAGCAATGGCGTAAAAAGGACCTATAAGGTCAAAGGCATCATGGAAGGCACATTTGAACTTGTTGATCTTAATGCTTTAGTTCACTACAAAGAAATTGAAGAAGTATACGGTTTGGAAGAGAGTAAAGCTACCAGTGTGGTCGTAAGGGTTGACAGGCAGGGGACTGAAGAACAAATACAGGATAAGATCAGAGAAGCCGGGGTGAATGAGCAAGTCTTCACATGGGCTGATAAATCAGAGTCTCTCATAAGGCAAGCACTGCAAAGCCTGGGTGCTTTAGATGTCATGTCAAAGTTTGTGAGTTTGATCGTAGGTGCAGCACTGGTCCTTATCATCATCTATATCAACGTGCTTAACAGGAAAAAAGAGATCGGTATTTTAAAAGCAGTAGGCATTACCCCGAGATCAATAGTATTGTCCTATGCGTTCCTTAGCATGTTTTATGTTTCCCTGGGAATATTCGCAGGACTGGTTTTGTACTTTTCACTTATGTTTTACTTCCAGGCAAATCCTGTAATATTCTACGAAACCATGGAAATAAGACCCCAGATCGATCCCGTGCTGCTTATCGAAAGCATAGTTACCATGCTTACCCTATCGGTGATAGCGGGGATACTCCCTGCCTGGAGCGTATCAAAAGAGAGCATACTCAAAGCCATATGGAGTCGATAAAAATGATCCTGGTAAAGGACCTGAAAAGGTATTACGGGACAGGGAAAACTGCTGTCAAGGCCTTAAGGGGTGTTTCGTTTGAAATAAAGAAAGGGGAATTTGTGGCGATAATGGGCGCTTCCGGAAGCGGAAAAACGACTCTGTTAAGGATACTGGCATTGCTGGACGACGCAACGGAAGGGGAGTATACCATTCGGGGACTGCAGGTTTCCAGCCTGCCCGAAGCAGAAAGGAGCTATTACAGGCTAACGCAGGTCGGTTATGTCTTCCAGGACTATGCACTCATTAATGAGATGAGTGCTGCGGAAAATGTTTATATCCTTTCCATGATGGAAGGAAAATCCAGAAAGGAATCTTACAGAACCGCTCTTGAAGCCCTTGATAAGGTTGGCCTGAAAGAAAAACACGACAGGATCCCTGACGAATTATCCGGTGGAGAAAAGCAAAGAGTAGCAATCGCAAGGGCCATAGCAAAAAAACCTGACATATTGTTCGCTGACGAGCCGTGTGCAAACCTGGACACCAATAACTCAAAACAGGTACTGGACGTGTTCAAAGAACTGAATGAAAAATACGGCCAGACAATTGTAATGGTAACACATGAACCGTGGCATACTGATTATGTTGACCGGGTAATTACTCTCGAAGATGGTAGTTTAGTTAGCGATGAGAAAAAACGAAAGAGGTAAAAAATAACCGATTTCATGAATTTCCCGGCAGACCTTAAAGGTCCATTCAATGTCATCGAACCCACTTCAAGACTCAATTTTTATTTTTTGCGAGTGGGCGGGCTGCTCAGAGCTTAAGCGAAACAGCCACGGCAACATTGTGAAAATAAAAATCCTGCTCAGAAACATTCACGAAACCGATTTACAAAAGTAAAAAACCGGGACTGGAATGAAGATTACATACACCTTTCAGACCGGTTTTCCGGGAGGTTCTAAAGATAAAAAGCAAATGAATCTCCTGTATGGCTATATGACAAAGACCAGAAAAGTTAAGCCTGCACCTTTAAGCTGAGATAAGAAAAATATAAGAAAAGAGCAGTCTTCGATTTTTAGAAAAATGAAGAGATGAGTTAAGCCTTTTAACCCAAATAGGAGAGTCGTAATAATACCATCATTCATAAGTTTTTTTATGACCCCCGTTGAAGTCCCACAGATCTTTACAAATGCGGAAACAGAGAGCCCTTTATCTATGAAATTGTAAAGTTTTGCATTAAGATAAATCTATTTTAGGCCTATTGCATACGAATTGGATAGGATTTCTACAGATCCCTAATTTACCACATATAATACTATTCGCAACTAACGTATCACCGAAAGTTCATAAGCTCACTTCGCCATTCCAGTTACCACCAGCAGTTTTCTGCCAGTCATGGTAGAGGACATTATCTACACCGATGAAAAATATCTCAAGTCTTCTATCTAGATTCTGACCCACACAGACTTGTTTTGCCTCGGTACCCTCAAATGCTACTTCACCATTCCAGCCATTATTAGCCTTTTTCTGCCAGTTATGGTAGAGGGCATTATCTATACCGATGAAAAATATCTCAAGTCTTCCATCTAGATTCTGACCCACACAGACCTGTTTTGCCTCGGTATCCCAGAATGCAGATTCGCCGTTCCAGCCACCAGAAGTATTCTGCCAGTTATGGTAGAGGGTATAATTCGTGCCTACATAAAATATCTCAAGTCTTCCATCTAGATTCCGACTCACGCAGATTTGTTTTCCCTTCGTACCCGAGAATGCCTCTTCCCCGTTCCAGCCACCAGAAGTTTTCTGCCAGTTATGGTAGAGAGTATCATTCGTCCCTACATAAAATATCTCAAGTCTTCCATCTTCATTCTGACCCACGCAGATTTGTTTTGCCTCGTTACCTTCAAATAACACTTCGTCGCTCCAGCCACCAGAAATTGTCTGCCAGCTATGGCAGAGGGCATAATTCGTACCTACGTAAAATATCTCAAGTCTTCCATCTAGATTCTGACCCACACAGACTTGCTTTGCCTCTGTATTCCCGAATGCAACTTCGCCGTTCCAGCTACCATTAGAAGTTTTCTGCCAGTTATGATAGAGAGTATCATCCGTGCCTACGTAAAATATCTCAAGTCTTCCATCTAGATTCTGACCCACACAGACTTGTTTTGCCTCAATACCCTCGAATGCCACTTCGCCGTTCCAGCTACCACCAGCAGTTTTCTGCCAGTTATGATAGAGAGTATCATCCGTGCCTACGTAAAACATCTCAAGTCTTCCATCTAAATTTCGACCTGCACATATCTTACAATAACCAAAATCTCTGCTTGATATGACAATCTCCCCCTTTTGTCATTGTTATTGAATCTGGAAATTCATGAATTATATATTAATTATTACTATATAATAGGCGAATAAATTTAATTACTAATTTAAAGAATTGAAGGTTAAAAGGCTGTTCAGAACTTAACCGGCGCCGCCGGAGTCCATACTCTGAAGAGAACAGCGCCAGAACAACTTTTTCACCCGAGCCCCGCAATAATACCCGGCCCCCGGCCTTCGATCGTACTTTCGTAAAAATTCCCGGCATAACTTTTTGGTAGATCACTTTGTTTTTGCTCTGCGACCTGATTTTTTGTTCTCAAGCGTATGATGGAAGGTCTCACTCACGGATTAGAGAGGAAATTCGAGAGAGTCTAAAGGTCCAATGGGTGAGAGAAGAAAAGTGACCGGACATTCAAGACTCAATTTTTATTTTTTGCGAGTGGGCGGGCTGCTCAGAACTCAACCGGCGCTGCCGGAGCCCAGGCGCTGAAGAGAGCGACGGCGGAACAACCTTTCCACCCGAACCCCGCAATAATACCCGGCTCCCGGCCTTTGATCGTACTTCCGAAAAAATTCCCGGCATAACTTTGAGAACTGCGATCGTTTTTGATCTGCGACCTGATTTTTTGTTCTCAAAGACGGGAAAGGAGGGATTGTGTTAGAAATAGGTGAAGTTATGGAGAAAAATCATAATAATTAATATTCAAATCATAAGATGAAAATTTGAATACAAAAATTTTGTGGATTTTCTTTAAAATTTTAGAAGTCTAATGCTGCTAAATCCTCGATTTTCGAATTAATATTTTTCATTTGCACAATTTCATTTTCCACGTATATCATGTTTTGAATTTGAATAATATTTTAAAAATAGAACTTTACCTTCTTCTTTCTTGTAATGGATCCTTTCCCCTTCAGAAATTCTGATACTACGTTCACCTACTTTTCCTTTAATTGGTTCATCTCTCAAACCACTATGAAATCCAGCTTCTGAATTAGTATAGGTTAATCTTTGAGTTATAGTTCTGATTATTCTTTGTTTTACCTTTTCATCACCAATATTCTTAAAAGTTCTTTTAAAACCACTTGAAAATTCTAAATCATCTAGCTTTATTATGAGACTTCTTGAACTAAATTCTTTTTCATAACATGACTTTAAAGTCAACAAGAAAAATTCGTCCCAGTTATCCAAAGATGTAGGGCACAGCTTCATATAATCAATTTTTTTGTACCATTCAAAAGGATGATTTATAACAAAATACGTGTTCTCATAACTTTGAGGATTACAATCGCAAAAAACATGAATTGAATCAATTTCAGTTTCGATTTCCAAACCAGTAACTACGAACACTTCTTTTTGTTCATGTAACAATCGATGAATCAGCACTATCCAACATTGGTTTATTTCATTTGAGTAACTTAGTTCAAAATACGGATCTGTATTGCATTCATTGTCAGGTGGTGCCATAAATGTGCAATTGCAGTTAGCAATTTCATAGAATATTTCAGTGAGTTTGTCTTCATTATAATAATCTTCTCTCCATGGAAGTTCACTCCAAAGAAAATTAAGAATTTCGTCACACCAAGCAATATTCATTTTTAATTCTTTTATTAAATCAAGATGTTGTAACAGATTTTGTATAAAATCATCTTGAAAAATTTCATCCTTCCAATTGTCAGGAGAACACAAAAGCACGCTGGGGTGGAAAGCAGAAATCAAAAAAATCACCTCATCGATTCTTTTTTCTTCTTTCTATTCCTTTACTGAGAATCATTTTTTTCTCCTCCGCAGACTGATCAAAGAATCCTTTAGGCCAATTAACCACCCCACGATTGGGATCAATCTCAACGGGATCTATTACTGAACCATCGTGCCTCTGTTCAAAGAACAAAATATTTGTTTTTGGAAAAATTCGATTACTCTCATCTTCAATTACCCGCCTCGCGATCCTATTAATTATATGGTCACTGTGAGTTTCAAGAAGTACATTTTTTCCCGAAAGAATCATTGATATAAAGAAATCAGCGAGTTGCATCTGAAGCTTGGGATGCAAGTGAATTTCAGGTTGCTCAAGAATTAGAGTTTGATAAGGACGAATTCTAAGGCCTTCTACCAAAATAGGGAGTATTTGACTTACACCAAAACCAACATCTGACAAAGTAACTTTGACATTTTTATCAGTGTGTGTTGGCAGATACAAACGTATAATTTCCTTATCAGTTTTTGATTCACAATTCTCGGAAATGTCCATATAGCTTAACCATCTATTTACCCCATTTCCTAAAGTGTCCTCAGTAATTTCTTCCCATTTTTCATTTGAGGGGTCAAAAAAGTAATAAGGAAAAATCTTATTATCTCTTTCTGCTGAAAGAATGAATGGAGCATTTTGACCCCTATTACCTATATTGATATACTCTTCTTCAGAAATATACCTTCTAGAAGGTTCTTCTCTCAGAGGTCCAATGTAAAATAAATTATTAAACTCATTTTGTAAAATATGTCTTACTGAAAAAAGCGGCCTTTCTAAATGATTGAAAGAACGGGTTAAACTTTTCCCATCGCTTTCCATTTCAAGTTCAGGTATCAGATTTATGAAAGAAGCTTTTAGGCTGCAACTACTACCAGAACAATGTTTGAAATAACTATAATATGTATAATGTTCCTTTCCGATTTTTGAGTTCGCCCTATGTTTAGATTTGCAAATTGGACATTGATAATTAGCAACATCTTTAGGTGGTTTAATATTAGGAGCTTCAAATGGAAAAGGTATAGTGTTTTTCCATTTTATGAAATATTCTTTATTTTCCTTTCTTTCGAACTTTATTTCAGTGCCATTTAGATAATTATTAGAGTTTGACAAAGACTTAGCTTTGATTTCAAAATTATCAACATAAGGGCCTTTATCATTAGAATCTTCAGAAGTTTTTAATCCAATGTCTATTTCTAACAATAGCTTCTTTAAGTTATTATACCGCTCCTTACCAAATTTAAAATACCTGTAATTATGTGAGAACACATTATTGAATGATTTCTTATCAAAGTTTAACTCAAAACTTATTTGAACCTCATTCTCAGGTTTTTTTTGGAAAACAAAATCTTCAAATTGACCTAAATGAGCAAACTGACCATTTAATACGATATTTTTGTAACGGGATTGACTTTCAAAAGTTTGCTTCAACATGAGGATACTTTGAATAATTGACGATTTTCCACAACTATTGGTTCCGCATAAAATTGTTAGTGGCTTCAAATCCAATTTTTTCGTATCTTCCAAGCATTTGAAATTCTTGAGATGAATGGTTTCAATCATTCTGCAATCCCACACATATAATAAATACCAACATTCATAAAGTAGAGAGAAAAATAATTTTGTAAATTACATAAAGGTGAACAATGCGTATGTATTTAATATTTTTGTATGTGTTAATCTTTGAACCGTACTTCCGCAGAGGCACTCTAAATAAAAACGATTTAATGATATCGTTTACGAAAAGAGATCAAAAATCAGAAGCTGCCATCCCACCCCATTGATATCAAAAATAAAATGTGAGAAAACTTTGGAAACCGTGTGGTAATGCCCTAAGTACAAATAGATATTCAAAACGCCTTTGATGACTTAAATAAAGTAAGAATGTAATGTCAACATATCACACAACCCCAACCAAACTCTCTTTCTCAATCCCCGAAATAAAATCAATAATAGACTCCCTCAATCCAAAAAGTTCAGATTTTTTCAAAGGAATCCCTAAAAGAACTACTTTACTCTCAACATTGGAGTGTGGAAAAACATAATCCAACTCCAAAAGAAATTGTTCATTAGAAGGATAACATAAAATTCCAACTTTATTCTTGTTCTTGCTAAAAGCAGTATAGGCCAGCAACTGATGCAAGTCTTTTCTATGTTCCTCTTTTAATTCCTCTGTGCTGCTTTTCAGATTGAACAAATGAGACTTGTATTTTGCATCCACTACAATATCCAGGTTGTTTTTCACCAGGATTACATCTGGTTCCAGATAATTAAGAGCCCAGGGAGGGTTAAAACGAGAAAATTGTCTGATTTTATAATTATTCAGTTGCTTTGCTCCAATCTCCAAGGATATTTGCTTGAATATAAATTGTACATACCTCTCAAATAGAAGTGAAAAGTCGATTCTCCAAGCAGTGATTTCTTCAAAATTACCGGTTAAAATCTTGTTTCCCTGAACTTTTAATTGTTTGATGACAATGGGATCCGAATTATGAATATGGAGCTCTTTTGTGAATTTATCGGGGAATTCGTACAAAGCATTATCCAAATAGGTTAGAGTGTCCTGAAATTGATATTTGATATGCCTGGGAGTTTTAAACGAGTTGATCTCCTTTTTCGCAATGTTATAGACGTATTTCAACTCGAAGAATTCACTATGAAATGCGCTTAGAGTGTTATCACGGCAGGGAAAAAGTAACCTCCTTGCAGGATCGGACTCTTTTTCAACGTAGCTTTTCCAGTTCACTTCAGATTTTGGATATCGATGTATTCTCTCAGTGTTCTGAAATTTATTCCACTTTGCCTTTACCGCTTTTTCGAGCAATTTTACGAATTTTATTGCTTCCAAATAGAGAGGTGGTCTGAGATTCCGATGTGACAGAAGCGGAATTGAATGTCTGAATTCAGGAAGTATTTCAGATTCAAGGAGATTCACGATTTCAACATACTCTGAAAATTGGTCGTTTGCAGAAGTGTAACGGGGTCGAACTACAAAATCCCCTATTTGCTTTCCCGTATCAGGTGCCCGAAGTGGAATCGCTCCGATAAAACGATCGGATCTAAAATATAAGCTGACACTTTTTCCACTACCTTCAATTCTTGGAGTGACCTCTAGGAAATCAAACAATTCCCTGTTGTATTCAACGAATTTTTGTAGAGATTCAGCTAAATATCTACGATCTGCCCCTTTAAACCATTTTTTTGAAAGAAGAAAACCAGAAAGAGATTGTGATTTTTCAATCAGGCAAGGCATCTCAAAAAAGACATTTCCAGGGGAAGTCATTCAAACAAAACCTCACCCAGTCTGTCATAGAAATATTTCGAAAATTCATCCCTTGCGTTTGTTAAAAGACCTTCAGCCAGGTATTCTTTTATTAAGGGCATTAATTCGTATTTTACTCGATCTTTCATCTCGGCTTCATCTGTAGCTATGAAATAGGCCTGACCGGGTTGCAAATTAAGTTCTTCACTACTTGCATACCAAGTGAAAATATCATCAAACGCCGAGAAGTCTTTTTTGAAAAATTTCAAGCCAGTATCTGGCTTGATAAGCTTAGGCTTCAATGTGTACCAGGCAAAACGCCTTCGAAGAGCAAAATCAACCACTGCAAGACTTCTATCGGCAGTGTTCATGGTGCCAATGACATAGTAATTGGGAGGTATTTTGCTTATTTTGTACTCGCCGCCAATGTCAATTGTTACAGCGTCTTCTCCTAGCTGGTACTCAAAGAGGTAAAAAATAGGTCCCAGAATGTTGGATAAATTTGCTCTGTTGATTTCATCAACGATTAGCACAACTTTCTTTTCAGGATTATCCTCTGCCCATTTAAGCGAATCATAGAAAATTCCCGTTTTTTCCTCATAGGCAAGCTTGCCGGCAGCAAGATCAGGTTTTATCCCGTATATGAAATCACTGTAACTGGTTTCTGCATGGAATTGCGTGAAGAAAGTTTCTGCTCCAAGTTCCCGTGCAACATTTTTTGCTAACCTGGTTTTTCCAGTCCCAGGGGCACCCTGAAGGATCACAAATCTTCTATTCTCAACAAGATCCGACACCTCTATATTTTCATCTACAACTTTAGCTTTCGAAATATCAGATATTGCCTTAGCAGCATCTATTGCATTCTTAACAGCTTTCCTATGATCCACATTCCGTGGAAAACCTCTTAATCGAGCATAAGCTGCAACAAATCCTGCAATAACTTTTCTTCCAGCCTCCGACTCAGGGTCCCAGACAATTTCGCAGGCGGAGATGAGCTTAGAATAGCTATTCAAAGTTTTATTCAGATCTGGAATTTTTGATTTGAGTTGCCCCGGTAAATTTGTCTCAATGTCCAAAAAAGAAGTTTTACAAAAGCCATCCTTGCTAACAATTGATGAATACAGCCTCCTAGCCCCAGGCACAGTTGCAAGTTCATAATCGTTTTTAAATCCTAATGAGCCAACCACAAGAGAGATTAACCAAGGATTATCGTCTTTATCTGGAAAGATAACAAGAGAAAAATCATGATAAGGACCAGAGGCTTCCTCTTCCGGAGAAATTAATCCAAAGAATGCTCCTCCTTGATTAAGTGCATCTTCTTTTGTGTTATTCCGGAATACATAAGCATTTAGAACATCTTCACTTTTTACCCCGAAATTAGCGGCTAATTCTTGTACGAATTCAATGGTCCTTTCAATTTTGCTCATATATATCATCTTGAGATAAAAGTCTTAGAAAATAAGATCAAACTGGAATTATTTTTAGAGAATAAATATCTGTCTCTTTTTTTTATATTTGTTAAAAAGTTACAATAATGAATTTAACAGAAAATATTTCCTAATAAATTGAAAAACAGTAGGGAAAATTTCCATATTCTTAGAAACTTACTGATATAGATAGGATGAAAAAAGATAGAATAGTTAATAAAGAATCAAGTTTTTTTACTAAACAGTATATTTATGTTTACCATGTGAGCGATAATAATGGATACTGATGTTAAATTTATGTTTGAGTTTCATAATGTCGGTCAAGGTTTATTTTATACCGGGAAGATAAGTGAGTTCAATTTTGTTTATGATTGTGGATCATTAAGTAGCCCTCAAAAAACAGATTTTTTAGGAAATTCAATAAAAAATTACAAAGCTCAATTGAACAACAATTACCTCAACCTTTTAGTGATATCTCATTTCCATGAAGATCACGTAAATGGGTTAGATCGATTGTTGAATGGTTTGAAAGTTGATGAAGTAATCATTCCCTATTATTCTCTAATTGAAAGATTAATTCTTGCTATAGGCACTGTTAA
This sequence comes from Methanosarcina sediminis, assembly GCF_052056915.1. Lineage (GTDB taxonomy): Archaea > Halobacteriota > Methanosarcinia > Methanosarcinales > Methanosarcinaceae > MTP4. Next base: position 1,029,146 of record NZ_CP195119.1, read on the forward strand.
TCAACCCTTTTGGTACTATGAATTTCTTTCAAATCCAATTACTTTTCTGCTTGAGAGAAATGTAGAAAAAATAGTCCTCATTATGGATGAGGGAAGAAACATAGATGAAACTGATCAAACTGCCATAGGGAATAAAAAAGTGAGAATCGAATATATAAATTGGGAAAAAGAATTGGTTGGCGAGTTATGGGAATTCAAGTTTTTTTACCACTATAGTACCCCCAAAAAAATAGCAGAATTCAAAAACTGTCTAAAGAAAAACGGAATCAATGAAGTCGACATCCCTAAACATATAAAAAATATGAAAAAATATCGAATAATTTTCAAAACTTGCTATAATAAAATAACTAAACAAAACTTAAACAATACTTCTTTGCTTATGTATCACGGACCGATAAATCTCAATAGAAATGTTTCATATTTTACAACATCAAGTTTTGCTACCCTAGGAGGTTTCTGGTCTCTACCTTCTATATCCTATAAATTAACAAAAGAATTTGGCCATTTTTTAACTGGAGATATTAACTTAAAAAGTCGAAACATCAAAATATATAACTATTATTCGAATGTTCTAGAAAAAATAGAAGTTACACAAATTCCTCATCATGGCTCAATAAATAATTGGAAACCTAGAATATTAAACGACATCCCTAATTGTAATCTATGGATAGCTTCTGCGGGGATATTAGGAAAAAACGGCCATCCACATGTAGATATTATTCAAGAATTAATTTTGAAAAATAGACTTTTTGGATGGAGCAATGAATTGAACAAGATAACTATTGAAGGTAAGATAGTAAAATAAATTTCATCAGAAATACACTGCGAAGCTACAAGATCTCATATCTTTCCCCCTTTCTTTCTCCCCTCCAAACTACACCTTTAAATCCCATCCCTACCTTTTCTATCCAAAAAAATAACACTCATAACTTCTATCGGTGACATTTTAATGAAATCCAGACTCTACAAATACTACCCCGAAGACTTCGGGGAACTTACGGTTGACGTTTTGCACATGGACCTGGTGTTTGACGTCTATGATGACCGGACGAATGTGAAGTCCATGTTAAGGGTGAAGACCCTGGGCGAGCCAATTGAGAAGCTGGAGCTGAACTGCAGGGACCTGGAGGTCAGGGCTGTAAGCTGCATCCAGTATGAGGTCAATTACAAGTACAGGAAGGCCGACGCTATCCTGGAGGTTAATTTCCTGGACCGGGTGCCGCCTGAGACTGAAATTACGATTGTTACGGATACGGTGTGCAGGCCCACGAAAAACATCCTGGAAGGGCTCTACTATGACGAGACGCCCGACGGGGCTCCTCCGCAGCAGATCACGCAGTGCCAGCAGTGGGGCTTCCAGAGGATCGTGCCCTGCATTGACGACATGTGCGCGAAGTGCACTTACAGGACAACCATCATTGCGGACTCGCGCTACACCAACATGATCACAAACGGGGACGTGGTTGAGGAACGGCACACCATAAAGCCGGGCAGGGACAAAATCGTCTACGACAACTCGGTTACGCCCATGGCGACCTACCTCTTTTTCCTGGGAGTCGGGACCTATTCCACCTTCAGGCTGGAGTTCGAGTACCCGGACGGGGACTCTTTCATGCTGGAACTGCTGGTGCCGCCGGAATCCGAGGACGGGCCCGCAGGGAGGGCTCTTGACATCCTCTATGACTCCGTGATGTGGGTCTACATCTTCACAGGCCCCGAACAGTACGACCCCGAAAAACTTGCCGTCCGGCAAAGGCTCTGGGAGCTTGTCCGGCAGCGGGACCGGCTGAAGTACGACGCCGGAGCATGGGCGAGCAAGGGAGCCGCAGAAGCCTCGGAAGCCGAGGAAACCACGGAAGCCACGGAAACCCCGGAACCCGCAGCGCAGAAACTCGGAGAAATCCGGGCCGAGCTTGCGGAACTTGTCGGCAGCATCAGCCCCGGATACAAATACACCGGGACCGTCTACCGGGAGATCGGGATGCAGAACTCGGACTTCGGGGGAATGGAAAACGTTGGGAACACCACGATTACCACCAACCGGATCATGCCCTTCGCACAGATCACGGACCCCGCATTCGAGTACATGATAAGGGTCAAGGTGCACGAGTACTACCACAACCAGAACGGGTCCGAGGTGACCGGAAAGAGCCCCTTCGAGATCTGGCTCAACGAAGCCGTGACCGTAAACGTGGAAGAGCAGTACCACGCCTTCCTTTTCGGGGAAGAATACCAGAGGCTCGGGCGGGTGCTCGAACTGCTCGCTCCGGGCTACGGGACCTTTGCCCTGGACTCCGGCGCGGCTTCCATGCCCATCATCCCTGACGGCTTCAACGACCCCAACGACCTGATCACAGCCGTCACCTACGTAAAAGCCCCGGAATTCGTGCGCATGGTCGAGACCCTTATAGGAAAGGAGACTTTCATCCGCGGCCTTGACAGTTACTTCAGGAAATTCGGGCACTCGAACGCCAGCACCGGCGACTGGATCGAAGCCATGGAAGAAGCAAGCGGGCAGCCCCTGAAAGAGATGGCCGAGGTCTGGCTCAAACAGACAAAGTTCCCGATAGTGGACGTCGCCACGGAATACGACGAAGCTTCCCAAAACTTCACCTTCAGGCTCAGGCAGCGGGTCCCCGAAGGAGGAAAACCCTGGGACTTCCCGTTCAGGGCAGCCCTCGTGGACGAGAAAGGAAACGACCTTGCCGAAGTCCTGGAAAGGGTCAGCGGCAAGCAGGCGGAAATCACCGTGGAAAACGTTGCAAAGCCCGCCTTCCTCTCCCTGAACCGGGACTATTCCTTCTACGGGAAACTCGTCTACGACGCAAGCCCCGAAGAGCTCCTGCTCCAGGTCAGGAAGGACAGCGACATCATAGGCCGTTTCACCGCCTTCTACACCCTGGTGGACAGGGAAAAACTGCGCCTCCTGAAAGACCCCGAAGCAAAACCCAGCGAAGACTTCGTCTCCCTCTACTACAAACTGCTCAACGACCGCGAACTTCTCGAAAAGGCAGGCGGGCAGTTCCTGGCTATTTTCGAGTCCGTGGAAGAGGAGGAATACGCCCACCGCTACCAGGCCCTCTATGAAGTGAAGCAAAAACTCCTCAGGGCGGTTGCCGCAAAGTACACAAACTCCCTGCTCTCAGCCTACCGCTACTTCGAAGAAGCCTCAGCCGCAAAAGGCGAGACCCTGAAAGAAGAAGCCCGGATCATCAAGAACCGGCAGGCCAAAAACGTCTGCCTCGGCATCCTGGCGTCCCTGGACACCCCCGAAGTCCACGGCCTTATAAAGCAGCAGTTCGAAGCCGCAAGCTGTGCCTCGGACAGGCTCTCTGCCTTTGCCGCCTACCTGGACAGCTCCGCCCCGGACAAAGTGGATATCCTGCGGGCCTTTGAAGCGGAATCAAAGCAGGACCTGGTCGCCTGGGAAGCCTTCCTGGGAGTAATCGCCCGGAGCAGCAGCGCCGACGCCGTAGAACTCGTCCGGGAAATGGAAAAGTCCGAAGCCTTCCGGATCGAACAGGCCAACGACCAGCGCGCCCTCTACGCAAACTTTGCCCGCAACCGGAAAAAGTCCCTCCAGACCGAAGAAGGCCGCCGCTTCATGGCCGAAACCCTCAGGAAACTCGCCCCGGTCAACGAGTACAGCACCGTCCACATGCTAAACACCTTCGCGGATATCGACCTCATGGAAAAGGAGTACCGCCTCCCCCTGGCAAAACTCCTTGCCGACCTCCTTGCCGACCTGGATCCCGAAAAAGTCCCGAGCGTCTACAACAGGGCCAGGAAACTCCTGTTAGGAAACTCCAGGTCCCTGGGAGAGTACGAATCCGAATACGGGAAAAACCCCGCCCTCGAACCTGAAAAACAAAAAAAGTAAACTCGGGAAAGTCTAGTACCAAAACGTCACAACCCAAAACCTCACACGGCCCGGTAGAAACGAAAAAACAAAACAAAACAAAACAAAATGTTTCCCGGGTCAACTTTTTTTCATTTTCCTGCCGAACTCCAGACAGGATCTCCTTTTTTCGTACAGCTTTCAAAGCCCCCGGGCCCCACCCCGTTCCCGAAGGGAACGGCTTTTCCCTGAAAATGGAAAAGACAGACGAATTGTAATTTCAACCGGCCTTGCGACTTCTTTTCATATCATATGTACAGTTACCCCCGGGTAAATTCTTATGATTAAACAGAATGGAGGTTTCCGCGAGCTTATTAAGCTTCAAGCCAGACCGCTATTTGGGAAGAGCAAGGAGAAGACAAGGGCAAATTTGTGAAGGCAAATGCTTCTTCCATGCAATTTCCAGGGAAAAGCCGCTCGCTTCGCGCTGCTCGCGAGCGTGGGTGGTCATGGGGAAAGGAAGCTGACGGTTGCCCCGGCTAAGAGGAAAGCAGAAAAATTCGCTAAACCCGAAACCCGGAAACCCTCAGACCAGCAAGAAAAATGAGAAGCCGGAAGTCACGAGCAGAATAGAGACAAGCAGGCTTGGGACCCAGAGGGGTATCCGGGAAAAGTCCTCGGCCATCAGCTGTTTGTAAGCCTCCTGGTAGCTCCAGAAAGCTAGCACGTAAATCACGGATCCCGTGAGAATAAGGATGGAAGCCACAAGGGGGGCAAGCCAGGAATGAGTGCCCGAATCCATGAAAAAGGAAACCCCTAAGCCCGCAATCACGGCTGCAAGCCCTGTCCTGAGCCAGGCGCTGAAAGTGCGTTCGCTGTCCAGCAGGGCTCGCTGGCGGGCAACCTTATTGTTTTCCTGTGCAAGTTTTTCGAGCTAGATTTCAGGCATTTTTCTTTCTCCCGGGGCATTCCGTGAATCATGATGCCAGATTCCGGCAATGAGTTTAGGTGATGAGTTAAGACAAAGGATGCCGACACGGATTTCGATAAGGGATTTTGATCAGCAATTCTGATTTGAAAAAAATCAGGTAAGAAGAAATATATATTCATAATAAATAAATATTAGCAAGAAGTCGCGGGACCTGATGAGAGCAGGTGGAAACCGTCCACTTTCCGGAGGGGGGAAAATCCGGAACATGAAGAATGCCAGAGTCTTTAGAGGTGGGGGAATGACAGGAGGATTTGAAGGGCCATTTATGAACTTTTTTTCCTTTTTATTCAGTTTAGTGGGTTCACTTCTCATAATCTACGGAGGGCTCCGGGCCACTGCCGAGCTCATCCTTTTTGAGGTCTTCAAAAAGCCGTACAAATACCAGCAGATAAGAAAAGAACTTACAAACAGAATAGTCTTCGGGCTGGAGTTCTTTATCGCAGCGGATGTCCTGCAGACCGTGCTAGACCCGTCCCGGGATGAACTGCTCCTCCTGGGGACAGTCGTACTTATCCGGACGGTCCTCGGCTATTTCCTGAGCAAGGAAGTTACGGAATACCAGCTCGATTGAAACCGGGCTGCCAGCTAATGCTTTATTTATGTTTTTTTCCGTATCCGGACTGAAAATGCTCCCGAAGACAGGATATTATAATATGCATTATATAGTATGAATAGAGCTTCGGGTGCGTTAGATCCACGAAGAGCACGCAAGGGGAATTCATCATTCCGAGACTATTCGTCTTTCCGAGACTATTCGTCTTTCCGAGACTATTCGTCTTTCCAAGAATATTCATTTATCTTCCCCTTTACCCCATCTTTTCGCAGGGAGGGGCTTGAAAATGGAAATGTACTTAATAGCGGCCCTGAGCCTGGCGGGCCTGTACATGGCCTGGAACATCGGGGCAAACGACCTGGCAAACGCCATGGGGACGGTTGTCGGGACAGGAGCCCTTTCACTCCGGCAGGTCATAGTCCTGGCTGCCATTTTCGAATTCCTGGGAGCGGTCTTCTTCGGGAAAAGGGTTACCACAACCATCGCAAAAGGGATCGTGCCAATCGACCTGGTAGGCAGCATCGACCCCAATTTAGTCGTTACAGGGATGCTTGCCGCAATCCTGGCCTCCGGGATCTGGGTTACTTTTGCGACCTTCTACAACCTGCCGGTTTCCACCAGCCACGCAACCGTAGGCGGGGTCCTGGGTTTCGGACTTTCCGTTGCTTACCTGGGAATCATCCCTTATTCCGCAATCAACTGGCCTGTCATGCTGCGAATCGTTTTGAGCTGGTTCATCTCTCCCTTGATGGGGGCCGGTCTCGGCTTCACCATATTTGTCCTGATCCGGACCCTGGTCCTGCACAGGGCGGAAGGGGACGTGGAAAAGTACTTCGTCCCCCTTCAGGTCCTTACCGCCTGCTACATCGCCTTTGCCCACGGTTCCAATGACGTCGCAAGCGCCATCGGCCCGATCTCAGCCGCCTTCACGGCCCTGGGGATTATAGGCAAGGAAATCCCGGACTGGATTTTTGTGTTGGGGGGAACGGGAATAGTGCTCGGTCTTGCTACCTGGGGCTACAAGGTAATCGAAACTATCGGCTCGAAGATTACGGAACTTACCCCCTCCAGGGGCTTTTCCGCACAGTTTGCAACAGCCTCCGTGGTGCTTCTCCACAGCTACATCGCCCTTCCGATTTCCACCACCCACATCCTGGTAGGCTCGGTCATAGGGGTCGGGCTTGCAAGAGGACTTTCATCCGTGGATTTAAGTGTGATCTGGAAGATAATATTTTCATGGGTAGTGACTGTCCCCGCGGCAGCAGCGACATCAGCATTCATCTTTCTCGGGCTTAAAGGGGTCGGAATATAATGCCAGGAAAATACCAGCGCACGGTAATCGAGGTTTTCGGGACGCCTCCGTTTATTCCTCTCGAGGAACATGCCGGAAAAGCAAAGACCGCGGCCGGGAAACTGAACGAGGCCGTAGAGGCATACTTTGAAGGAGACATGGAAACGCTCCACGAACTCAGTGTCGAGATAGACAGGATCGAAGAGGAAGCCGACTACATCAAGCAAAAGATCCAGGCAAGCCTCTCGGCTTCCGTAAAGCTCCCGGTGGACCCGAAACACCTCCTTGATTTTCTCACCGAACAGGACAAAATAGTAAACGATGCCCGGAACGCCGCCTACTGGATGGAACTCCGGGAATACGAAGAAATCGCCCCGGAAATAAAAGAGGGCTTCCTGAAACTGGCTTCAAAGACGAAGGAAACCGTTGAAAAATACTATACCCTGATAGAAAAACTGTACAAACTGGTCGAACTCTCCTTCAGCAAGAAGAAAATAAAAGCTGCTTTTGAAATCGTTCCCGAAGTAGACAGGCTCGAACACGAAGTAGACAGGATAGAATCCGAACTCACAAAACACATTTTTGCAGAACAGGAAAAACTTCACGGAGCCGGGGTCTGCCACCTGCTCGAACTCGTGGAAAAGATAGGAGACCTCGCTGACAAGGCCGTAAGCTCAGCCGACGCCCTGCAGACAATGGTAATCCGACGGTAAATCAATAGCTTTACCGGTTTATTGATTTCCGACTTATTTCCAACCCCGTTTAACGTACATTAAACAGAGTTCAACTTGTTTCCAACCCGGTTCTACTTATTTCCAACCCGTTTCAACTTATTTTTAATATTATTAGTGTTAGCGAATAGCCTTCAGAGCACATAATTTAAAAGGATATAGCCTTTAGAGAACGTAGCCTTTAGAGCTCATAGAAAACACTCTTAACACATCTCTTAACAGCGTTTCCATCCGGAACACAACCTGAAAACAGTATAATTTAAAAGTAAGTAGCGTGTTTAGGATACAAAATATTATTAAACTCTAATAATATACTAACCCGAAACCCCGGACAACAATCTGAAAGCGGTCCGAAAAAGACTGGAATCAGATCCGAAAAAGACTGGAATCAGATCCGAAAAAGACTGGAATCAGATCCGAAAAGGATTGGAATAGATCCGGAACAAATCAGAAATTCCACTTATTCAGAATCATCAGAAACAGGAGCAATTTAATGTATCATTTGAAATGTATCGAATGCGGTGCGGAGTATTCAAAGGACGAGGTAATTTACACCTGCAGAAAATGCGACGGACTGCTTGATGTCATTTATGATTATTCTTCAATCAAACTTGATATGGAAAAATTAAAAACAGAGTGCCCTTCCGTCTGGAAGTACGCAAAACTCCTCCCCATAGAAAGGGAACCCGTTACCATTCAGGAAGGCGGGACCCCCCTCTACAAATGCGACCGCCTGGCTGAAAAGATAGGGGTCAAAGAGCTCTACGTAAAGCACGAGGGGATGAACCCCACCGGCTCATTCAAGGACAGGGGCATGACCGTGGGGGTTTCAAAGGCGCTGGAACTCGGGATGGACACCGTCGCCTGCGCATCTACCGGGAACACCTCCGCAGCCCTGGCAATCTATGGGGCAAAAGCAGGCGTCCCGGTTGTCGTGCTGCTCCCGGCAGGAAAGGTCGCTCTCGGGAAGGTCGCCCAGGCTCTCATGCACGGGGCAAAAGTCCTCAGCATCCGTGGGAACTTCGATGACGCCCTTGCTCTTGTGCGTACCCTCTGCTCCCAGGAAAAGATCTACCTCCTGAACTCCATCAACCCCTACAGGCTGGAAGGCCAGAAGACCATCGGGTTCGAGATCGTGGACCAGCTTGGCTTCAAGGTCCCGGACAGAGTGGTCCTGCCGGTAGGAAACGCCGGGAACATTACCGCAATTTACAAGGGCTTTCGGGAGTTCAGGCTGCTCGGCATAACCGATTCGGTTCCGAAAATGACCGGGATCCAGGCCGAAGGCTCCTGCCCGATCGTAAAAGCCATCAAGAGCGGAGCTCCGGCAATCACACCGGAAATGAACCCGGAAACCGTTGCAACGGCCATCAGGATCGGAAACCCCGTAAACGCAACCAAAGCCCTTACCGCTATCAGGGACTCTGACGGCACTGCCGAATCCGTGACCGACGAGGAAATCGTGGAAGCCCAGAAAGACCTTGCCAGGCTCGAAGGCATAGGTGTGGAACCTGCAAGCGCAACCTCGGTTGCCGGCCTTAAGAAACTGGTCGACCTGGGAGTCATCGGAAAAGACGAAACCGTCGTCTGCATAACCACCGGCCACCTCCTCAAGGATCCGGAAGAAGTAATCGAAGTCTGCGAAGACCCTATTGTCGTGGACGCGGATATAGAATCAATCCGGAAAGCCATCTTCGAATAAGAAAATAGCCTTCTTCGGAGAAGGAAAAAATAACCGGTTGAAGAGAAAACATATCCCGAAGATACATATTGAAGAGTATTTAGGTGCCGGAACCGTAAACAGTTGAAAGTTTGGCTGGAAAAAAAGCAAACCTGAAGGCCAGAAAGGCCCGAAAGCCGGCCAAAAGGAAGGAAACTGAAACGGACCCCGGAACTTTCTATATTTTTTCAGTTATCCCGAATTGACTCTTATAAACTGACAGCTATATCCTTTATCAAACGTTCATTGAAATCAAACGTTCTTAAAAATCGAATATTCTTTAAATCAAACGTTCATTAAAATTAAACCTTCTTTCTTATCACAATCATCCAGGGGCGTGAAAGCGAATGGAGCAGGACTACAGACCACAAGAAATAGAAGCGAAATGGCAGAAAAAGTGGAACGAAAGCAGGGTTTTCGAAGCCGAGCCCAATGACCGGGAAAAGTTCTTTATCACCATCCCCTACCCCTACTTGAACGGGAACCTGCATGCAGGACACACCCGGACCTTCACAATCGGGGACGTTGTGGCCCGGCACAAGCGGATGCTCGGATACAATGTGCTCTACCCTATGGGCTTTCATGTGACCGGCACGCCCATTGTAGGGCTGGCGGAACTGATCGCAAGCCGGGACCCCCAAACCATGGACGTCTACGAGCGCCTGCATGGGATTCCGGGAGACATCCTGCCCACCCTGGACACCCCCGAAAAAATCGTGGACTATTTCAAAGTGGAATCCGAGAAAGCAATGCGCATGATCGGCTACTCCATTGACTGGAGGCGCAAGTTCACGACCACGGACGCCACCTACAAGAAGTTTATCGAGTGGCAGTACACCCGCCTGGAAGAAAAAGGGCTGATCGTAAAAGGCTCCCACCCCGTAAAATGGTGCCCGAACGACAACAACCCTGTGGAAGACCACGATATCCTGCACGGGGAAGAAGCTACAATCGTGGACTACACCCTGGTCAAGTTCCGCTACAAAGACCTGGTCCTCCCCTGCGCAACCCTCAGGCCCGAGACCACCTTCGGAGTGACCAACCTCTGGGTAAACCCGAATGTTGACTACGTCAAGGCCAGGGTTGAAAAAGAAGGAATAGTCGAGTACTGGGTTGTAAGCAAGGAAGCCTACCGGAAACTCACCTTCACGGACAGGGAAGTCGAATACGTTGAGGACGTGCCCGCAAAAGACATCATAGGGATCATGCTCACAAACCCGGTCACAGGGGACGAAGTAATCTCCCTGCCCGCCTCATTCGTAAAGCCGGGCAACGGCAGCGGAATTGTCATGAGTGTGCCTGCCCACGCCCCCTTTGACTACCTGGCGCTCCGCGACCTCTACGACGCCGACCTGGGCGAGTTCGGGATCACAAAGGACCTCCGGGAAATCGACCTTATCTCCCTTATCAAGGTCCCGGAATTCGGGGAATTCCCGGCAAAAGAAATCGTGGAAAATATGGGAATCGAGTCCCAGACCGACCCGAAAGCCGAAGAAGCAACAAAGATCGTTTACAGGAGAGAGTTCCACGGTGGGGTCCTGAAAGAAATCACCGGCAAGTACAAGGACTACCCGGTTTCGAAGATCAAGGACGTCCTTACGCAGGATTTCATAGGTAAAAACGTCGGGGAAGTCTTCTACGAATTCAGCGAACCCGTGGTCTGCCGCTGTGGGACCCCCTGTGTTGTGAACATGGTGAAAGGCCAGTGGTTCCTGAACTACTCGAACCCCGGGTGGAAGGCCAAGGTCTACAAATGCCTCAGCCAGATGCGGATCATTCCCACAGAGTACAGGGTCGAGTTCGAGAACAAGGTCGACTGGCTCAAGGACAAAGCCTGCGCCCGCAGGAAAGGCCTGGGTACCCTTCTGCCCTTTGACAAGGAGTGGCTTATCGAGTCTCTGGGTGACTCCACAATATACATGTGCTACTATATTGCCGCCAAGTTTATCGAAAGGGGAGACCTGAAAAAGGAACAGCTCAGCCTGTCTTTCTTTGACTACGTGTTCTTTGGGAAAGGCGATGCAGCCGCAGTTACGGAAGAAACCGGCATAGCCCCTGAAGTCCTTGAAGAAATCCGCCGTGATTTCACTTACTGGTACCCTGTGGACCTCCGCTCCTCCGGGAAAGACCTGGTCCCGAACCACCTGCTCTTCTTCCTCTTCCATCACGTGGCCCTCTTCGACGAGGAACTCTGGCCGAGAGCCCTTGCAGTAAACGGCTTTGTCTCCCTGGAAGGCCAGAAAATGAGCAAGTCCAAAGGTCCGATCCTGACCCTGGAAAGTGCGGTCAGCGAGTATGGGGCCGACATCACCAGGATGTATATCCTCTCCACCGCCGAGCAGACCCAGGATGCGGACTGGCAGACTGCAGGGGTTGACTCCGCCCGCAGGCAGGTGGACCGCTTCTACTACTTTGCAAGGGACCTGATCCGGAGTGAGGAACGCTCAGATATCGGGACCGAACTCAAGCAGATTGACCGCTGGATGCTTTCCAGGATGCAGTACCATATCCGGGAGACAAATATCGCCCTGGACTCCATCCAGACCAGAAACGCAATCCAGAACTCTTTCTTCCTGCTCTTTAACGACCTGCGCTGGTACCAGAGAAGAGGCGGAAAAGCCCTGCTCTACTACGTCCTGGACAACTGGGTCCGCCTGATGGCTCCCTTCACCCCGCACCTCTGCGAGGAAATCTGGGAAGCCATGGGCCATGAAGACCCGATCTCCTTTGCCCAGTACCCCCTCTACAACGAAGACCTCATAGACGAAGGTGCCGAGCTTGCCGAGGAACTGGTCAAAAACACCCTGGGTGACGTCGAAGAGATCATCAGGGTCACCAGGATGAACCCGGAAAAAATCTACCTCTACACCGCCCCTGCCTGGAAGAACGAAGCCGTGAAATGCGCCTGCGAAATGCAGGCAGAAGGCTCCCTGGAAGTAGGCACCCTTATCAAGGCCCTCATGTCCAACCCGGAAATGAAACGTTTCGGCAAGGAAATCCCCAAATTCGTCCAGAAACTCATCCCCGAATTAAAGAGCGGCGGAGCCGAACGTTACGAAGCCGTAGTCGGAATGGAAATGGAAGAAAAAGCTCTCCTCGAAGAAGCCACCGCCTTCCTGGAACACGAAATCGGCTGCCCTGTAGAAGTCCAGAGCGCCGACAACCCCGAATACGACCCCGAAAAGAAGACCAGGTTTGCCGAACCGCTGAGGCCTGCGATTTATATTGAAAAAAAGAAGGAAGAGTAAAGATCAAAGCTGAACCAAATTATTCAGAATAAAAATACGTATCCGGGTAAAATACTAAACCCGGAACCTCTTATTTTTTTGCAGTTTCTTTGGATTTTTGTTTTACCCTACCATCGATTTCTACTTATTGAGATCAAAGCCTGCTGCGGGAAATCAGCTCCGAAAATAAATCCCTGTCATCGGCATCCACCCAGCCTGTAATGTAAAGCACTGCTGCGAACAGAGGTATGGAGAGAACGCTCGGGAATAAGATACCCGTATAAGGCCTTAAGAGGAGAATTAGCAGGGAGATTACAGCTGCACCCGTAAGAGGGGAGACGGCTTCTCGAAATAAACTTTTGTGTAAAAGGTTTTTCCGAATCCAGAACATGCCAAACAGCATTGCCCCTAATTCGGAAAAGACGGTGGCAACGGCAGCTCCGATGTAACTGAGCGAGGGGATTAAAGCCAGGTTTAAAACCACGTTCAGGAATGTAGCCAGAATTGCCATTTTTGAGATTATTTGCTGGTTTCCGCTCGAAACACAGGTGGAACTGACAAGGACATTCACAAACATGAGAGCGGTTGCCCAGATCAGGATTTGCAGTGCAGCTACTGAACTCTGGTATTCAGGCCCGTAAATCGCAAGAATGATTTTCTCCGAACTAAAGGTTACCAGGACAGCAAGCAGCAGGCCTGTGGAAAAAAGGTACTTGAAGGCTTTAGCATATGTAAATCCGAAGGAGTTGAAAGAGTCTTTGAAATATTTAGACATCAGGGGAAAAGTGGAAGTTGTAAATGCCGTGGGTAAAAAAACAAAGGCCTCTGTTAACCGGTAGGCTGCGGAATAAAAACCTACATCGAGATCCCCTTTCAAAAAGGAAAGCATCAGGACGTCGACCCTGAAATATATCACGGAAAAAACCGAGGCTATTGCGACCGGAATTGCCTCTCGTATTATTTTTTTCATTAAATCCGGATCTACATTGAAAGATACGTTTACGAGTTTCTTTGAAAAGACGACCATCAGGAAATTATGCACAAAAGTGGCTGAAACCGAAGCGAAAACAAAAAAAGGCAGTGTTAAATTCCTTGAAATGGCCAGGAAGACAAGGGCAAGGAAGAGGAGTTTACTGACCAGGTTGAAAAATAAGGAGTATTCCATTCTCAATTTTGTCTCGTATATAATCCCGTAGCAACTGGCTCCGCTCAAAAGCAGCCCGAAAGAAGCTATGTACAACACATTTTTCGTGGAAGGGGGAAAATCCAGGAGAGCTATGGCAAAAAAAGCTAAAGCCAGCGCAGCCAGCGAAAGGGAGACCTTGAGAATTGTCCCGTTGCCAATAAGTTTCCCCGCCTCCCGGGGTTCCCTTGCGGCTTCCCTGACGAGGATTTTATGAATCCCCAGGTCCGGGATAAAGCTGAAAAAGTAGATGAAAGCAAAGGCAAAAGAAAATTTTCCGAAGTCTTCCGGACCCAGATAACGGGCAATGTAGAGCAAAGCAACAAAACCGAGTAATTTCGTCGCTATGCCGCTAAAAAACAAATATCCACTATTTTTGGCAAGCCTCTTGATCGTGCTCATAAAAATATCTGAAAAGGTTACACAATCCAAAAATATAACTCTATTGCTAGTGGACTCTCCCTCCCGACATCCTTCGGGATCGAGGAAGGAGATTCCCGCCTGAAAGTTAAAATTGAATAAAGCCCGGGACCGGATGTTAAGTTTGCAAAAACTCCTAACAGATAAGGAATTTTCAGAGCAAATCCGACCTTATAAATCAATCAAACAATCAAACTACCAATCAATCAAACTACCAATCAATCAAACTACCAATCAATCAATCAATCAATCAAACTCGAAATTGCACCTGATCCCCTCAGGGTCAAAACAAAGGTTGCAGGACACGCAGCGCGCCTTTTCCACTTCCCCGGACCTGAGCTTCGGGATAAGGTCGGGTTCGCTGATAAAGGTCCGGCTCATGGATATGAGGTCAGCACAGCCGTCTTTGACCAGGCACTTCATGACCGAAAGGGACCGGATGCCCCCTACCAGAATTACGGGGATGTCCACGGCTTCTTTTATCATTTTAGAATAATTCTTGAAATAGGCCTCTTTGGCAGGGGAATTGATCGCGGTCCGGATGGTCACCCCACCAGCTTCACCGATCCCGCCGCTGACCTCGATTGCACAGACCCCAGCCTTTTCAAGGAGTTTTGCAACCTCCACAGACTCCGGAGCATTAAGCCCCAGGCCTGCCTTTGACGAACCTGAACGAAAACCGTCCGTAGCATTCAGCTTCACAAGAATGGGAAAATCCTCCCCCAAGTCTTCCTTTATCCTTCTTACAATCTCCGTGATGATCCGAGTCCGGTTTTCCGTGGAACCGCCCCAGCGGTCTTCCCGCCTGTTCGTGTAGGGGGAGATGAAGTTGCTGAGCAGAAAGCCATGGGCACAGTGGAGCTGCACCCCGTCAAAACCCGCCTTTTTTGCCCTGACCGCAGCCCGGGTGAAAGCTTCGATCATCTCGAGGATTTCCGAATCGGTCATCTCCCTTGGCAGCACCGAAGAATGCCCGTTCTTGACCGGGGAAGGAGCAATCGGGACAGGGTGCTCCCTGGAAACGGTAGCCTGCCTCCCCCCGTGAACGATCTGGAGCACGATCTTGCTTTTGTAGCAGTGCACGCGCTCAGTAATTTGCCTGTACGGTTCGATGAAGCGGTCGTCGTAGATACCCTGCTGGAGGGGGTCGCTTTCTCCTCCCGGTAGCACGTACGAATAACCGGTAACAATCAGTCCCACTTCGTTTTTTGCAAGCTCCTCGTAGAGTTCCCCGAGCCTTTCGGTTGGCGTCCCGTCCTCTTCGGCCATGAACTCCTGGGTCGCAGACCTGACAAAACGGTTCTGTAGCTCCATATTACAGACTGTGATCGGATCAAAAATCATGGAAGGAGATAGGAAAGGGCAGGGTATATAATTTTCCCGGAATCCGTAAGGAAATAACAGTAATTTCCTAAAATAAGGGAGAATTCAGCCTCAATTTATTTTATAGACAGGGATAATAGTGATTGAACCCTAATATTGCTTGAATAGTAAATAACGGGAAAACAATAAGGGGGTAAGGTATATTCCTGAAACAAAATATTTCGTGTACACAATGCTTTTAATCCTCTGTGCATCCCTGTCCTTCGGATGCACGTCCCCGGAAACGGAAACACCGAATGAAACAGAAGCACCACCTGAAACCGAAATGCCAGCTGAAACCGAAACACCGGTTGAAACTGAACAGGAACCGGTTTCAGAAGCCGAAACCGAAACACCAGCTGAAACTCCGGAAGCCGAAGCCGCACCCGAGCCTACGGGAGAAGAGATCCGGGCTTATGTGACGGAGGAAAACAACTACAAAAACTGGGAGCTCTGGCCAGGTACCGGAGAGCTTGAGCCGGGAAAAGGCCCGCACGGAGATCAAATCACCATCTATGTCTCGGACAGCGCTCTTTCAGCTATAGATGAAAAAGCCGGCGTTATGCCTGAGGGCAGCACGGTTTTAAAAGAAGGATATGACTCCGACGGAGAACTGATAGTAGTTGTGGTGATGCATAAGGTCGAAGGCTTTGATCCGGCATACAACGACTGGTTCTGGCTGGAGTATGACGCAGAAGGAGAAATAATAGCAGAGGGCAGGGTTCTAGGCTGCCAGAACTGCCATGCAAGACAGGCAAACAATGACTATCTGTTCACAGGAGATCTCGGGTAACTGCAACGTGAAAATAAGGAAAAATAAGGGAAAAAAGATCTAAAACTGGAAATGCATAAGAAGGGAGTTTGAAAGGGAAATTTGCTTTTATTAAATAGCCTCTTCAAATCCCCTCTTCAAATTCCCCGTACCTTTTTTCATCAACAGCTTCCTGCATCCTCTCGTTCTCCACCTTTACCGCAAAGAGGGCTGCAAAGAGCAGGATATAAGCTATAAAATTCACTGCCAGGGTCAACTGCAGGGCAGTCCCTTCAAGCCCGCTGCCCCCGCTTCCTCCGCTGTTGCCTCCGAACATAAGGGGATGGGCCGAGCGCCAGAGCCGGATCGAAAGGAAGCTCAGGGGTACGGATACAAAGCCCACTATCCCAAAAACGGCAGCTAGACGCGCTCTTTTTTCGGGCTCTTCCAGGGACTTCCGGAGCATGAGGTAGGAGAGGTAGACCAGGAAAAGGACCAGGGAAGTCGTCAGCCTGAGGTCCCAGATCCAGTACCATCCCCAGGCGTCCTTTGCCCAGATGGAGCCGGTGACCAGGACAAGGAAAGAGAAAAGGGCTCCTATCTCGGCAGCCGAACGGGCATAGATGTCCCACTTGAGGGCCTTTTCCCGTAGATAGAACACACTTGCAACAAACACAACGACAAAAGCCAGGTAGGCAGTAATGGCTATTGGCATGTGGAAGAAGAAGATCCTGAAGCTTCCGCTCAGGACTGCCCCTGATTCATCCCTTATGGGGGGCAGGTAAAAGAAGATCATGTAGACTGCAAGAAGCATTACACCGGCAGCTAAAGCCGCCAGCACTCCGGTTTTTCTGGAATTTGCTGCCATTGTATTTCACGTGACCAGGTAATTGGGATAATTAATCTGAAGAATAAATGTATTAATATATAAATATAATTAACCAGTAGAATATAAATAGTTATTTTTTAAAGGTTGACCTGCTACTATAATCATTTCACATTATTTATTATTGATTCGTTTTTGACCGGTTCGGGTTTGAACTTCCACCTTAACTCCAAACAAGCTTTTCAGTCCGAAATCGCGTACTCGAAAACCAGGTGGGAAATCGCAAAGAAAATGAGGTCATAGACCGCAAGCAGCCTGAGTTCGGAAGATATGCCGGAAAGGCCGTTTCCTGCAAGGACGCCCGCTGTTGCCTCCACCCCGGGGATGAGCACCGGAAGGAGCACCGGAAGGAGCAGGACAGGCAGGAGAAGTTCCCGGGTGCGGGTGCTGAGGGTCAGGGCAGAAAGCAGGGTCCCGACAACGATAAAGCCCAGAGTCCCGAGCAGGAGGACCAACCCGAGCAGCAGCAGGGTGCCGGAGTCCAGGCTGTAGTTGAAGAGCACGACAAAGAAAGGAAGGATTACGATTTCCATGAGGAAAACGATTACCAGGTTCGAAAAGACCTTCCCGGTATAGATTGTACTCCTGTCAACAGGGCAGAGTTTGAGAGCTTCAAGGCAACCGTTTTCACTTTCCATCACAAAGGTCCGGGAAAGCCCCAGCATGCCTGCAAAGGTGAACGCAACCCAGAGCACACCCGGGGCAAGCTTTTCCACCTTAGAGCTGTCCCCCAGGAAATCCCCGAAGGAAATGCTGAATACCACGAGCACGACCAGGGAAAAAATAAGCATTGAGTTGAACATCTGCTTGGTCCGGAACTCGGCTTTCAGGTCTTTTGCGGCAATGTAAAGGCTCCGGATCATATTTTTAAATCTCCTGTCATATTCCTGTTTTATTCAACTTTATTCAACTTAACGGATTATTCAACTTAAAGGGTCAGAACTAACTGTTCAGGCCAGCAGGGGAGCACATGTCTCCTTAAACTCCGAAAACCCTGAGAAATCTCCTTTAAGCCCGTCATAAACAATTCTGCCGGCTTTAATGACAAGTATCCTGTCGCAGAGGGCAAAGCCTCTTTCAAGGTCGTGGGATACCATTATTTTACTACTTGCTTCAAAAGCGGGGCTTTTAAGGATATGCTCGAAGACTGATGAGGCTTTTGGGTCCAGGCCCGTGTACGGCTCGTCCAGAATGAGAAGGGAGGGTTCGTTGATCAAAGCTCTTGCGATGGAAAGGCGCTGTTTCATGCCCCTGGAAAAGGTGCTGACCCGCTCATCGGCCCTTGTTTCGAGCCCCACCTCATTTAAGAGGTACTCGGATCTTATTTCGAGTTCCTGCTTCCCTAGCCCGTACATCTTTCCGAAAAAGAAGAGATTTTCTTCTGCGGTCAGGTCACCGTATAAATAGGATTCGTGGGAAAGCATACCGATTTCTTTCCGGACTTTTTCCGGTTCCTCGGCCGAGTCAAACCCGTTTATTATAAGCGAACCTTCACCGGGTTCGATAAGGGTTGCGATCAGTTTTAAAAGAGTGGTCTTGCCGGCTCCGTTGGGGCCGAAAATAACCGTAAATTCGCCTTTTTTCAGGTCGAGGTCCAGGTTTTTCAGGATAGGGTTTTTCCCGAAGGTTTTTGATAGATTCCGTATTGAGACCGCGTTTTCCATTCGGAACTACTTTAGGAATCAATCTAAATTAATCTTTTTATATGGTTTTTTATATGGATTTTTATATGGTTTTTTCATAAATCCACAGGCTCACAGCTAACCGCCTGCAAACATGCCTGCAAACATGCCTGTGAACATGCCTGCAACCCACGTAAAACTGACACTTTAAACTTATACATACGTCAAACTACAGGCTTATTCAAATCCTCCAGCGCATCTCACTTTTTCAGGCTGTGGATAATCTGCTTCAGGAACCCTTTCTTTTCAAAGTACTGCTGGTGGTAGTCTTCGGCAAGGTAGAAACCGGAAGCCGGGACGATCTCGGTTACGACCGGATTTTTGAATTCCCCTGACTTTTCCAGCAGCTCTTTCGAGGCGAAAGCTGTGGCTTTTTGATCCTCGCTATGGTAAAAGATAGCTGAGCGGTACTGGAACCCGACATCCGGCCCCTGTCGGTTTTCCGTTGTAGGGTCATGAATCTTCCAGAAGATATTCAGCAGCGTCTCATAGGAAACAACCGCCGGGTCAAAGATTATGCGCACAGCTTCTGCATGTCCGGTCCTGTCGGTGCAGACGTCCTCATAAGAAGGATTTTCAGTGTGCCCGCCGGTATACCCAACAGCCGTTGCGACCACTCCTTTGACCTGCCGGAAAGCCGCCTCAACACCCCAGAAGCAGCCTGCGGCAAAAGTGGCTTTTTGCAGGGGACCCCCCGGTTTTTCAAAATAGTCAGGACTATGTTCACTCTTTTCTTTTTCAGACATTTTACTCCCCCCTCATCGGATTTTTGGGAAAATCAGGCCTTTCCGTATTTCCCGACCAGTTCCCCTTCCGCAAGGATATGCCCTATCATTGCGTTCTCTACATCTTTCCTTCCGGCTCCGGCTTTTATTTCTAGCTTTTTGTCAAGGGCATAGACCCTGAAGAAATACCTGTGGGTGCCGGAAGGAGGGCAGGGACCTCCATACCCTATTTTCCTGAAATCATTCATCCCCTCAACTCCGGGGATGCTGTCTTCTTCAATTCCCGCAACGGGTTCGATATCCCAGATTACCCAGTGTGTAAAGGTGCCCATTGGCGCATCCGGGTCGTCCATGATAAGCACAAGGCTTTTCGCCTCTTCGGGTATCCCCTCGAATCCGAGCGAGGGATTGACGTTTTCCCCGTTGCAGGTATACTTTTTGGGGATCATGCCTTTCGGTTCGAATGCATCACTAAAAACCCTGATATCCCGGATGTTCACATTCTCATCCCCTTCGGAATCCTGAAATTCCCGCTTTTCATCTTGCTCACCTGTCCCTTCTTTTTCCGTACATCCCGACAGCACAAGCAATGCCGCCAGCAGGAAAACCAAAAAGATTGTCCCGGCCTTTCTGTCCATATACTGCACCGATTCCTGAACTGGTTCGAAAATTCATGCCGGAATCCCACTTTCCGGAATTCCCCTGTACACTCTGTAATTGATCCAAAAATTGTTTTGTAACTCTAAATCTGAAACCTAATTATTACTCTGGTAACTTTACTGCTTCACTTCAACACTTTAATATTAAGACTGAAGAGATATTAATTTTAGGGATGTTTGCAAGTTAAAGGTTTTTCAGGCACTAATTTCAGGCACTAATTTTCAGTTAATATCCAGTTAATATCCAGTTAATAATCCAGTTAATAATCCGGTTAATTTTTAGACATTAAGGCCCTGAACCAGGGTTTTACACCGGGACTTCGGTGAAAGGTCCTTAAGTTCAAGGTCCTCAAAGCAGTAATTCCATAACCTCCGGTAATTAAAGCCAGAACGGCGAGGCAGGAGATAATGGAATGTCAGTGAAACGGCCTCTTATCGAGGCTGCTTCCCAAAGTGCGAAAACGGATTCCTGTAATTTTCGGAAAACAAAAATCAGTCTTCGACATCAAGAGACTGGATAATATCGTGGACTGTCAGTTCGCCTTTACCCACGCGCCGGACCAGTGGATAGATGTAAGCACAATCGTCCATTGCAGCCCAGCGGGCTTCCCCAACCTGCCTGATGACCTCATTCATGATTTCGCCGCATTTATCGCAGTATCTTGCGTCACTTTCTGCTTCACAAATTTCACATTTCATAGAAAATACCCAATAATCTATGGGGCAGTTGAAAATAAATAAATTTTGGTGATGCATGATCAAGTTCACACAGTTATGATATAAGAAGGAAAATAAAAATAGTAGCCCTGAGAAGGGTAAAGGATCAAAAATCTAAAAAATAAGGATGTAGCGACCTATAATGCCAAAGAATCAGCCGAAAAAGCCTCTCTGCGTCACCTTGAATATATAAATATACAGTCCCTGGTGGCCCCGAAAATTTACCTTTCGAAAATCTACTTGCTGGCAAAGAACATATACTGCTGACCAGACAAACATTTACCTAATAGTTAAGGACACAGTCTATTGACCCTGAAAACTTCCCTTAGCCAGAGCATAGTTCGCTACAGGTCTTCCTTTTCCCATCGATACCGGAAAAGAATCAAAGGGTATTGGCTATAATAGTTTCAATTTCTTCGACCCCGGAACTCTCAATCACTATTTCCTCCCTGTTCCGGACCCCGAGCCCCAGTTCCACTGCCCTTTTAATCTGCGGCTGGGCCCAGACAGAACTTTCCTGGATTTCCGGCATGGTGCCGAGCGTCTTGAGGAGGGCCAGGCCCACCACGTCATTGGCTATCACGTCGGGGCTTGCGATGATGAGGCCCGGCTCCTTCAGGGTCCCGACGTTAGGGCCCTCGGTGACGAAACATTTAGTGGCATCGGAAATGTAGAAATCGGGTTTGAAGACAAGGTTTGTCTCTGCGATCATTTTCCCGAAAAGAAGGTCCCTGTGCTTTCCATGGGGAAGCCGCATCCTGTCCCGGTCTGCGGTTATACTGATCTGAGACTTCAGCCCCATGGTAAAGGTTGCCGTCCAATGGGTCTTGATCACGGGAAGGGCGATCATATAATCAACCGAAGCCAGCATTTCGGGCACGTAAAATCCCAGGGGCCAGGAAGAAGCCCCGTCAGGTTTCATGTGCCAGCGTTTCATGTGGTCAAAAGTAAGGACCTCGTCCACTCCTTCGGACTCCGCAACCTGCCAGAGCCCCAGCTTCTTCATTACCTTTTCCGTGTCCAGTGAGGTCATGGATTTTTCCGCGACGATGATTTTGTCGGGATTGTATTTCCGAACCTCCCGAATAGCCCCCCTCAGGACTTCCGGACTTGTGGACCCGGGGGGAAGGTCTCCTGTATTAGCATTGGGCCGGATAAGCACCGTGGAACCCTTCCGGACCCCTAGCCCTCCTGCCAGTTCCACGGCAACTTTTACGGATTTCAGGGTATCTTCATGTCTTGAAACTCCAACAAACACCATAATCACTCCCATAGACTAATTGGGGCCTCAGATATATAAAAATCAGGATAAAAAAGATACATGAAAATCAAAGTCCGAAAAGCCAGAGCTATCCGACCCGGGGTTTCCGGGTTCGGCTTTCCCTGTCCCAGGGATTTAATTGAAAAATACTGGAACAGCTTACTGGAACAGCTTACTGGAACAGCTTACTGGAACAGCTTACTGGAACAGCTTACTGGAACAGCTTACTGGCGCAGCTTACATTCGCACATATCGATAAGCGCCCCTTCTCCAATCCGCGATCCGCGGGCGATCAGCAGGTCTCCGGCCTGTATCACGGTATTGCCCTTCGGGGCATAGACCCAGCGTTCTTCCCGTTTGATTGCCATCACATGCAGCCCGGTTTCAGTTTCGAGATTCAGTTCGGAGAAAGTCTTGCCCACAATAGGAGAACATTTTTCCACCTTCAGCCGGGTGATAACCTCTTCGGAGTTCCGGACGGCAAGGGTTATGACCGGATGAAGTTCAATGTCCCTGAGCACTGTATCGGCAATCCCGTAGGCTGCATCGGAAATCGCCTCGGAGGCACTTGCCAGGTGCAGGATTCCCCGGAGCTGGTTTACGTCCTCGACATGCTTTGCAGTCTCAAGGACCCAGTGCTGGAGTTCATACTTCATGGAGTCCATTTCCGATTCAAGGGCACTGACTTCGTATGCTATGTCTTCGTTGTCAAAGAGAATAGCAGAGTATGCGAGCCCTACCGAAAGTTCGGACATGTTTTTCATGTCCACAATGATGTCTACGGCATGCTCGAGATCTTTCAGGACGATATTATGCTCGATCTCCTTCGGGACAAATTCCCTGGTAGTTGCCATCTCGAAGAAAAGGGGAACTCCTTCGTCATGCCCCCTTGCGATGAGCACGTCATCCTGGCGGATCCGGGTTTCCTTGTCAGGGTCATAAATCCAGTCTTCACTTCTCCGGATTGCGATCACCCACATCCCGGTTTCAAGGTCCAGCTCAAGATCGCCCAGAGTCCGGCCGGCCATGGGGGATTCTTCAGCCACGGTTGCCCGCACAACAGTCTCTTCGGCTTCGCGCAGGGCGACCTTCAGTTCCATGGGGATGCCCATGTTCATGAGGACAATCTTGGCAATATCGCCTGCAGCATTTGAAATGTTTTCCGAGGAGGCGGCAACCTTTAAAACTCCCAGGAGTTCTTCGGCTTCGTCAACCCGGCGCGTGCTCAGCATCGCAGCCATCTTCATGTGGTAATCAAGAGTGTCCATTTTATCTTCGAGATGGAGCACCTCTTCCGCAATGTCTTCATCATCGTAGATCATTGCAGAGTATGCAAGGTCCACCATGAGTTCGGAGGTATCCTTCATCTCAGTCAACAAATCTAAGATATTCCTGGGAGTGTGCCTGAATTCTTTCGGGAACATGGTCTCTGTATCAACTCTACACAATTGTTGGTGTGTACTGTATTTACCTCATAGTAATTATTAATTTTCAAACTAATTAATATTTTAGAGATTGAATAATATAATATAAAAGTAATTCTGGGCCTGGATAGCAGCTGATTCCCGGATTTCCATATAAAGCTGTTCATGAGGATCACACCAGGTTTAGCATTCTCAGGGCTACGAAAATCCCGGTAACTCCTACCAGGTCCCCAAGTGTCGCTATCAAGGGGATCACGGTATCGTCAGGGTCGATCCCGAACCGGTGGGAAGCAAAGGCAATGCCAATCGTCGCCGAGTATACCACGACCAGCTCGATGGCTACAGCAATCAGGCTAATTTCCAGAAGGGTCATGTAAGGCATCCCGAATCCCATCAAATTGCTGGCCAGCCAGACAAGTACGCTGACCGAAAATGAAGACACCAGGCCTACTATGGCTACAGCTATGAGGCTGTTGTAAACCACGGGGTTCCTGCGGATATGGGTCCCAAGTCCCATATGGAAGGCAGAAGAAAGCCGGGCGCCCAGCATGCTTCCGGTATCCCCTCCGATTTTGATAAGGGCAGGAATAAGGATCAGGATCGCAGGCATCGAGATAAGGCTGCTCTCTTTCGAATTAAGGATCTGTCCCACGATGATCCCGATCACACAGGTAAGCGAAAGTACCGGAAGCCCCCTTCGGACAATGCCCTCCACCGTATAGTAACTGGTAGCACCCCTTGCCTTTCTTTTCACAGCATCACCACCAGTTTTGCTGCAATAAAAAGCATGAACATGGAAACAATGTCTCCGATAGTGGCTATAGAAGGCGTAACCACGTTATCGGGGTCAAAGCCGAACCTGAACATCCCGATAGCAAGCAGGACCGCAACTACGGAGAGGATTATTCCCGAAGTGACCGCGGCAATAACGGAAATAAGAATGAGTTTGAACGCCCCAGCGCTTTCAAAACCCAGGGCCAGGGTAAAAAGGTGCCCGAGCAGCCCAAGCAGGACCGCCATGATAAAACCCAGAAGCAAGGAGCCGTTTATGTTGTTGGTAAGTTCGGGGTTGCTCCTGTCAATGTCAGTAATCAGCCCCATATGGATCGCACTTCCAAGCCGGGAACCAAGAGTGGAAGAGATATTTCCGCGAAGCCCCAGCACCCCGGGATAGATCACAATCAGACCCGGGATCATCTCGAGTTCGTCGGTCATACCGGAAAAAATGACACCTGCAATAACGCCCCCTACAGTCGCAACAAGTTCAAAAGGCAGCGCCTCCCTTACAATGGAGGAAATACTGGCGTACTCGCTCAGGTATTTTTCTATGAACTGGGACTCAAAAGTGTCCTCCTCCCTGTGCGACTCGTGGGACATGTGCCTGTATTAATTCATTGATACTATTAAAGCAATCGGTGGCTACAAGAAACCAACAAACCGGAAAACCGAACTAAGCAGGGACCCGAGGCAATCGAGGAATCAAAGTAATCAAAGTAATCAAAGTAATCAAAATTATCGGGGATTCCCCGGAGGCCGAAGTCAAAAACCTTCCGACGACAGGCACCTCACCTTCAAAAATCCTTAACAAAAAATAAATAACTTGTAGCCGTTACCTACGTATTGAGATATATGGTTATAGGAGTAACAATGATAAATGTGCTTCCAGGGCACGAAAAGGAGTCATACGACGAACTGAGGAAGATAGAAGGGATCAAAGACGTTTACCACGTCTTTGGAGAGTATGACTTTGTCGTGATCATAGAAGTCAGGGACCTTACAATCCTGAACACCGTGGTGGACAGGATCCGGGAAAGCGATACGGTAACAGCAACCCAGACAATTGTCGGAGCCGAACTCTGAAATGTCCCGGGCTTACTTAAAGGACTTACTTCCAGATCCACTTTCAGGACCACTTTCAGGACATTACAGCCGGGAATCCGGAAGTAAAGGACACAAAAAACCCGATACCTTTTTTACCATGGACTTATTTTTATTACCTTGAACATTTATTATGATAGACCGTACTCACATAACTTATCCACCCGAATGATATCATTTACCTGAATATTATCGTTTAAAAAATCAAATTGATTTTTCAGCCCAGAGGGAAAATTCTATGGAAGCCCCCATTGCAGAAGAATTAGCCAAAAAACAAAAATCGATAAGTGTCGCAGAATTTTTTGAGAAGAACAGGCACATCCTGGGCTTTGACTCTGCCCCGCGAAGCCTTATCACAACGGTGAAGGAAGCCGTGGACAACTCCCTGGACGCCTGTGAGGAAGCAGGAATTCTCCCGGACCTCCTTATCCAGATCGAAAGGATAGGACAGGACTACGTGACTGTCATCATCGAAGACAATGGGCCCGGGATCATCAAGGAACAGATCCCGAAGGTCTTTGCCAAACTCCTCTACGGCTCCAGGTTCCATGCCCTGAAGCAGAGCAGGGGGCAGCAGGGGATAGGAATTTCCGCAGCGGTACTCTATTCCCAGATGACCGCGGGCAGGCACACGAAGATCCTCTCGAAGATCAATTCAGACGCCCCTGCCCATTACTACGAACTCATGATCAATACCGGCACGAACGAGCCCGATATCCTGAAAGACGAGGTTACGGACTGGTTCCGCCCCCATGGGACCCAGATCGAGCTGGAAATGAAAGCGTCCTATGTAAAGGGAAGACGGCAGTCCATCTACGAGTACCTGAAGGCAACGGCCATTGTAAACCCCCATGCCCGGATCACCCTGATCGAACCGGACGGGAATGAAGAAGTCTTCGAGAGAGCCACGGACAAAATGCCTGAGCCGGCAGAAGAGATCCTGCCCCACCCCGAAGGCATCGAGCTCGGAACCCTTATGAAGATGCTCCACTATACCGAGCGGCAGAAACTCGCACCTTTCCTCCGCTACTCCTTTTCCAAGATCGGGCTGCTCACCGCCGAGGAAATCTGTAAGGCGGCAGGCCTGGACACCGAACTTGACCCTCATGCCCTCACCCGTCACGAGGCAAGAAAGCTCATAGAGGCTTTCCATAAGGTAAAGATCATGGCCCCTCCTACCGACTGCCTCTCTCCCATAGGAGAGGACCTGATCTACAGGGGACTTGAAAAAGAGGTCAACGTGGACTTTATCGCAACGACCACTCGAAAGCCGGCTGTGTATTCGGGAAGCCCCTTTGTGGTTGAAGTGGGGCTTGCGTACGGCGGGAAGCTGTTAAAGGACGAAAAGGTAGGGATAATGCGTTTTGCAAACCGGGTGCCTCTGCTCTACCAGCAAGGAGCCTGCGTGACCACCCATGCCGTGGAAAACATCAAGTGGAAGCAGTATGGGCTGAACCAGCCTGGAGGCGGGATTCCCTCGGGACCCATGCTCCTCCTGATCCATGTAGCTTCCACGAACGTGCCCTTCACCTCGGAGTCAAAGGATGCAATTGCCGAGATCCCGGTAATCAGGGACGAAGTTGAACTTGCCATAAAAGAGGTTGCACGGAAACTGAAACACTACCTTAGCAAGCAGAGCAACCTTAAGAAACGCCGGGAAAAGGAAATTATCATCACCAGGGTACTCCCGAAAATGGCCGTAAAGGTTGCAAGCATCCTGGAAAGGGAAATCCCGGACATTAACCCCGTAGTCGCAAAGATAATGGGAAACGTGCTTGTAAGCCGGGACGTGAAGAAAAACGGGGATGGGACTGCCGAGGTTGCAATAAAGGTGAAGAACTTTGGCGGGTCGGCCCAGTCCCTCAGGGTCCATGACATGCTCCCCTGTAAAATCAGCGAGGCAAAACCCGAACCTAAAGTGGTCACCATGGGCAATGATTACGATTATATCTGGGACCTGTCAGCGGCAGCCGGGTCTTCCAGAGCCCTTACCTACCGGATGGATTCCATAAGCGATGAGGAACTCGGAAAACTCTCACCCCTGATTGTGGAAGGGATTGAAGAAGAACTGGTAACCGGGGCAAAAGCCGTGAAGGGGGTCTGAGATGAGCAAAAAAGGACAGAGCAGGGAAAACAAAAGAGCTGCAAGCGATTCCCTTGCCAGGACAAAGCTGCTGGAAATTGTGGAAAGGATTTACACCCAGTTCGAAAACGAGACTGTCCCGAGCGTCAGCCTCCCGAGCCGGACCAAGGCGAACATCGAGTACTGCGACCGGAGCGATGTCTGGGTCTACGGGGACCGGGAAAGCGAAAGGAGCGCAAAGACCGTGAAAGGGGCATTCCAGCTCCTGAAGACCACCTATGCCACGGACTTCATAATAAACGAGCACCTTACCCAGAACCGCGGTTCAACCCTTCGAGAACTGTACTATATCTCGGAAGGCTGGGATGCCGCCAAATTCAAGGAACAGGCCGAGAGTGACCGCCTGATCGAAGACCTGGAACTCCTGACAACCCTCCAGAGGGAATTTTTCCATATGCGCCCCGAAGAAGACGGGGCAACCATGTTCGGCCCGATAGAGCTTACCGAGCAAACAAAACGCGGGGAGCGGAACATTCACTGCCAGAAGGATGTGGGGGAAGGAGGATACCAGATCCCCTTCAACGTGGAAAATATTGAGTTCAAAAAGCACGATGCAAGCATGATAATGGCTGTCGAAACCGGTGGTATGTACGCCAGGCTGATCGAAAACGGCTTTGACGAGGCTTACAACGCCATCCTCGTGCACCTCAAAGGCCAGCCCGCCCGTTCCACCCGCCGCATAATCAAGCGCATGAACGAGGAACTCGACATCCCGGTAGCGGTCTTTACTGACGGCGACCCCTGGTCTTACAGGATTTTCGCCTCGGTTGCCTACGGGGCAATCAAAAGTGCCCACCTCTCGGAATACATGGCAACCCCGAAAGCTAAATTCCTGGGAGTCCAGCCCTCGGATATCGTGGAATACGAACTTTCCACGGACAAGCTTACCGAGCAGGACATAAGCGCTCTTCGAAGCGAACTTTCGGACCCCCGTTTTGAGTCCGAGTACTGGAAAGAGCAAATCGAACTCCAGCTCAAGATCGGGAAGAAGGCTGAACAGCAGGCCTTTGCCGGAAAGGGCCTGGACTTCGTGACAGAGACCTATCTCCCTAATCGGCTCAATGAGACGGGGATGGCCTGAACACGGGGATGACTTTCCCGGATATGCCTGATACACAGCCTGATATACATACAGTATGCCTCGAGAAGCAGGCCCCGGAAATTGGAATTCATCAGTAACCGGAATTCATCAGTCCCTGAATGAGTTCCGGACTGAATTTCCAGATGTGAGTCCGGATGTTTGGAATAACCCGGATGTTCCGGAGAGTAATGAAGTGTGCCCGGGATGTGGCTCAGAGTTGTGGCTCAGGAACTGCTCATGGGGTTGTTGTGCACTCATGAGTGAGTTCCATGGACACCCCTGGGGTGGTCAGGGATATCCCGGAGCGCCCTGACTGCTGCTCTGTGCTCATAAAGTTCAAAGTGTTTATATTAAATCTTCGCAAATATTTTATCCCATATTTTAATGCGTGGAAAATCCGCTTACAAAGGGAAAATATTTAAATGGAAAGTCCCGAAAAATCTTCATTTTCAGGGACGTAAACATTAAAAAAAAGGGCTGGAAATCCGGGGAAGCTAAAGACTTAAAATATATGAACGCATATTGAATTTGTTCGTGGAATAAACATAAATATGAAATATAAAAGTTACAAAATAAAAATTGAAGGCTTACAAAATTGGCACGATTTTTAGGTTTTATTTTGGGCAGAGTTTTCCCGCGAATTTTGAAAAATATAAGAATACGTTTCAACACATAAGATAATTACTTTTATTAGATTTTCATGGAGAATAAACCCAGATGAGTGATAAACAGGTTTATGACGCTTCGCACATCCAGGTCCTGGAAGGCCTGGAAGCTGTCCGGAAACGCCCCAGCATGTATATAGGGAGCACGGACAGCCGCGGGCTCCACCACCTTGTCTACGAAGTTGTAGACAACAGCATTGACGAAGCCCTTGCAGGCTTCTGTACCAGTATCGAAGTCACTCTCAACCCCGACGGAAGCGTGACTGTGCTGGACAACGGGAGAGGAATCCCTATCGACCCCCATCCCATACACAAGAAATCCGCCCTGGAAGTAGTAATGACAGTACTACATGCGGGAGGGAAATTCGACAAGAATACCTACAAGGTTTCCGGGGGGCTGCACGGGGTAGGAGTGTCCGTGGTAAACGGGCTTTCGGAATGGCTGGAAGTGGAGGTATGGAGAGACAATAAGAGGTATGTCCAGCGCTACACCCGGGGGATCCCGGAAGGGCCGGTAAGCGAAGCAGGCACTTCGGAAACTACGGGGACGAAGACGACCTTCAAACCCGACACTAAAATTTTCGAAACCACGGAATACCAGTACGATATCCTCTTGAACAGGCTTCGGGAACTAGCTTTCCTGAACAGGGGCATCAACATAATCCTGAAGGACCTGAGAAGCCCGGAAGGCCAGACGAATCCCTTGAACTACGAAGGCGGGATCGTGGAATTCGTGGATTACCTGAACAAGAAGAAGCAGCCCCTGCATGAAAAACCGATCTACTTCGAGCGGCAAAGGGACGATATGGTAGTGGAAATCGCAATGCAGTACACCAACTCATACACCGAAAACGTGTACTCCTTTGCCAACAACATCAACACCCACGAAGGCGGGACCCACATCATCGGCTTCAAGAGTGCCCTTACCCGCATTGCAAATGACTACATAAAAGCAAACAAGCTCGCAAAGGACGAGGCTAAACTCTCGGGCGACGATATAAGAGAAGGCCTGACCGCGATTATAAGCGTCAAGCTAATGGAGCCCCAGTTTGAGGGACAGACAAAAACCAAACTCGGGAACAGCGAAGTAAAGGGGATTGTGGACTCCATGGTAAGCGACGGGCTTTCCGAGTACTTTGAAGAAAACCCTAAAGTTGCAAACATAATCCTCGAAAAAGCCCTCCTTGCCCAGCGGGCCCGGGAAGCTGCGAAAAAGGCAAGGGAACTTACCCGGAGAAAGAGTGCCCTTGAAGTCAGCACCCTGCCCGGCAAGCTTGCGGACTGCTCGGATAAGAACCCCGAAGCCTGCGAAATCTATATCGTGGAAGGAGACTCGGCAGGAGGTTCGGCAAAACAGGGAAGGGACCGGGGTTTCCAGGCTATCCTGCCTTTACGCGGCAAGATATTGAACGTTGAAAAATCGAGGCTTGCAAAGATCCTGAAAAACAACGAGATTGTTGCCCTTATAACCGCGCTTGGCACGGGCGTAAGCGAGGACTTTGAACTTGACAGTGCCCGCTACCACAAAATCATCATCATGACCGATGCCGATGTGGACGGGGCGCACATCCGGACGCTTCTCCTGACCTTTTTCTTCCGCTACATGCGTCCCCTGATCGATGCCGGCTACGTCTATATCGCCCAGCCTCCCCTCTATAAGGTAAAGAAAGGCAAGGCTGAACACTACATGTACACGGAAAGGGATCTCAATGCAAAACTTGCGGAGATCGGGGAAAAGGGCACAGCCGTCCAGCGCTACAAGGGTCTCGGGGAAATGAATCCTGACCAGCTCTGGGAAACCACCATGGACCCGGATACCAGGATTTTGCTCCAGGTGACTCTGGAAGACGCTATTCACGCCGACGAGATCTTCCGGGTCCTGATGGGAGACGAGGTGGAACCGCGCAGGAACTTCATTGAAGAGCACGCAAAAGAAGTCGTGGACCTGGACATCTGAGGTGGTGGAAAAAAATGGCAGAATACGACGAAGAAAACAGGACCGAAGCCGAAAAGAAAAACTCTTTCCAGGCAACCCTGATCCCGGACGAGCCTGAAGAGGAACCTGAAGGAGAAACGGCAGCAGAACCTGAAGGAGAAACGGCAGCAGAACCTGAAGGAGAAACGGCAGCAGAACCTGAAGGAGAGTCGGGAGGAGATCCGGAAGGAGATCCGGAAGAGGAACCGGAAGAAGATCCCGAAGATAAGCAGGGAATCGTCCCGGTCCTTATCGACGACGAGATGAAAAAGTCCTACATCAACTACGCCATGAGCGTGATCGTGGGAAGGGCACTTCCCGATGCGCGGGACGGGCTAAAACCTGTCCACCGCAGGATCCTCTATTCCATGAAAGAGTCCGGGATCACCCATGACAAGCCTTACAAGAAGTCCGCCCGCGTGGTCGGAGACGTGCTCGGTAAGTACCACCCCCATGGGGACTCGGCTGTCTACGACAGTATCGTGCGCATGGTCCAGGACTTCTCTTTACGCTACCCGATGGTCGACGGGCAGGGGAACTTCGGGTCCATTGACGGGGATTCGGCAGCAGCCATGCGTTACACCGAAGTCCGCATGGGCAAAATTACGGAAGAGATGCTGGCAGATCTCGACAAGGAGACCGTGCCTTTCAGGCCCAACTACGACGGGTCCCTGGAAGAGCCGGAAGTCCTGCCCGCAAAGCTTCCGAGCCTCCTGATCAACGGGTCCACGGGAATAGCCGTCGGGATGGCGACGAACATGGCCCCCCACAACCTCACAGAGGTCATCGACGGGACCCTCATGCTTATCGACGAGCCTGAAACGACAATTTCGGAACTGATGAACGTCATCAAAGGCCCCGATTTCCCGACAGCCGCAAACATCCTGGGAACTGCAGGGATCAGGTCCGCATACATGACCGGGAGAGGCCCTGTTAAGATCCGGGCGGTTGCCGAGATCCAGAAGCTCAAGAAGGACAGGGAGCAGATTGTCGTAACCGAGCTTCCTTACCAGGTGAACAAGGCGCGGATGATCGAGAACATCGCCCACCTTGTCCGGGATAAGGTCATCAGCGGGATTTCCGACCTGAGGGACGAGTCGGACCGGGAAGGGATCAGGGTAGTAATAGAACTTTCCAGGGGCACGAACCCCAATGTTCTCCTGAACCAGCTCTACAAGCACACCCAGATGGAAACCACCTTCGGGATCATCAACCTGGCCCTGGTGGACGGGAAACCGAAGGAGCTGAACCTGAAAGAGCTCCTGGAAATCTACCTGGCCCACCGGATGGAAATCATCCAGAAACGGACCCTGTATGACCTCCGGAAAAGCGAAGGCCGGGCTCACATCCTGAGAGGCCTCCAGATCGCCCTGGATAACATAGATGCGGTTGTGGCCCTTATCCGCGCCTCGGAAAACGCCGAGGAAGCGAAGCAGGGCCTGGTCGAAAACTTCGAACTTGACGAGATCCAGGCAAAAGCCATCCTTGACATGCGCCTGCAGCGCCTGACGGGCCTTGAGACCCAGAAAGTCCTCGACGAGCTCGAAAGCCTCATCAAGCTGATTGCCGAACTCAAGGAGATCCTGGCAAGCGACGAGCTCAAGTACGGGATCATCCGGGACGAGCTTACCCAGATAAGGGAAAAGTACGGGGACAAGCGCAGGACAGGAATCGTGCAGTTTGCCGAAGAGGTGACTGACGAAGACCTGATCCCCGAAGAAGACGTGGTTGTCACGATCACCGACAGCGGCTATATAAAGAGGCTTCCCCTGGACACCTATTCCCGCCAGCGCCGCGGAGGCAGGGGTATAATCGGCATGGAGACAAAAGACGAGGACTTCGTTGAAAACCTCTTCATCTCTTCAACCCACAACTACATCCTCTTCTTCACGAACAGAGGCAGGGTCCACTGGCGCAAGGTCTACGAGATTCCAGAAAGCAGCCGCCAGTCCAAAGGCAAAGCCATAGTAAACCTCCTGGAACTCCGGGACGGTGAAATGGTAAACGCCATGATCCCGGTAAAGGAGTTCTCGGAAGACCGCTTCCTCCTGATGGTAACGCAGGCAGGCACGATCAAAAAGACCCCGCTCTCGGACTTCAAAAACCCCCGCAAAGGTGGCATCATTGCAGTCGGCCTTGCGGAAGGTGACGAGCTCGTGAAGGTCCTCCTGACCGACGGCAAGCGGGAAATCGTAATGGTCTCCAAGAAAGGAAAAGCTATCCGCTTCTCCGAAGCCGACGTCCGTTCCATGGGCCGTTCAGCCCGCGGTGTCCGCGGCATGACCCTTGACGGTCCCGATGACAAGGTGGTGAGTATGGACCTGGTCGATGAGAGCACAAAACTCCTCACTCTCACCGAAAACGGCTACGGAAAACGCACCGAGTACACCCAGTACCCTGCCCACCGCCGCGGAGGAAAAGGCGTAATCACCATCAACACGACCCTAAGAAACGGCTACGTAGCCAACGTCAAATCCGTCGCCGACGACGACGAACTCATGATCACCAGCGCCGAAGGAATCATAATCCGCATCCCTGCCACCGACATCTCGGTCCAGGGCAGGAACACCCAGGGCGTCCGCATCATGAACCTCAAATCCGGCGACAAAGTCGTAAGCATGGCAAGAATCAAAACCGAAAACGGCGATGATGAAAAACAGATGAAACTGCCCGTGGCAGGAGAAATCGAAGAAGAATAATCGAATGGTAATTTGGCCCCCGCCGGATGTGAGATTTTCCGGCGACGGGGTTTTCCTTTCGGTTTGGGGAGAGGCCGGGCGGATTATGGATTTTTTTGGGGTCTTTTTTTTGAATTGATTTTTTTGGAGAGGGGAGATGCCGGTTTTTTTGGAGGGTTTTTTCGAATTCAGGGGATGGCAGGTTGATTGATAAAAAACCTACGGATGTTTCATCAATTTTCTCGAAATGCCAAGATTCAAGAAAAGGGATGAAGTTGTGGTCAACTGGACGAGGATATGTATGTTGCATGTAGCTGTCCAGAAGTTGGGGGAGTACGGGGAGATTCTGGAGGATGTGAAGTAAGAGAGGGGAAGGGGCTATAATTGGGAAAAAATGAGAATGATTTATTAATTTTGGAGTGTTAGAGGGTTATGGTGTAGGGAATTGGTTGATCAGGAAGAAATCCATAGAAAATCTAATAGTGCAGATACAGAAAAAAGTGGAAAAGTAGTGGGTCAACTAAGTAGCAAATTTAAATATCATTCTGATAAAGAAAAGGCGGAAGATGATTTACACAGACTGACTTCAGATAAAAACAGTGATGTGCGAAGGATTGCGGCAGAAGTACTTATAAACGTTTTTGAATATGCTCCAGATAAAGAACAGGCGTGGAAAGATATTCACAGACTGACTTACAATGAAAACAGGTATGTTCTGTTGAAAGTGGCAGAAGTACTTATAACTGTTTTTGAACATGTTCCGGATAAAGAACAGGCGTGGAAAGATTTAGTCAGGCTGACTTCTGATGAAGACAAATATGTGCGGTTGAAAGCGGTAGAAGCACTTATAGCTGTTATTGAACATGTTCCGGATAAGGAACAGGCGTGGAAAGATTTACACAAACTGACTTCTGATGAAGATAGCGATGTGCGGTTGAAAGTGGCAAGAGCACTTATAACTGTTTTTGAACAGGTTCTGGAAAAGGAACAGATGTGGAAAGATTTACACAGACTCACTTATGATGAAGACAAATATGTGCGGTTGAAAGCGGCAAGAGCACTTATAACTGTTTTTGAACAGGTTCCGGATAAAGAGCAGGCGTGGAAAGATTTAGTCAGACTGGCTTCTGATGAAGACAAATATGTGCAATGGAAAGTGGTAGAAGCATTTATAATTGTTTTTAAACATGTTCCGGATAAGGAGCAGGCGTGGAAAGATTTAGTTAGACTGACTTCTGATGAAGACAAATATGTGCGGTTGAAAGCGGTAGAAGCACTTATAACTGTTTTTGAACGTGTTCCGGATAAAGAACAGGTATGGAAAGATTTAGTCAGACTGACTTCAGATGAAGATAGCGATGTGCAATGGAAAGTGGTAGAAACACTTATAACTGTTTTTGAACATGTTCCCGATAAAGAACAGGCGTGGAAAGATTTACACAAACTGACTTCTGATGAAGACAGCGATGTGCGGTTGAAAGCGGTAGAAACACTTATAACTGTTTTTGAACAGGTTCCGGATAAAGAACAGGTATGGAAAGATTTAGTCAGACTGACTTCTGATGAAGACAAATATGTGCGGTTGAAAGCGGCAGAAACACTTATAACTGTTTTTGAACAGGTTCCGAATAAAGAACAGGCGTGCAAAGATTTACACAGACTCACTTATGATGAAGACAACTATGTGCGGTTGAAAGCGGCAGAAACACTTATAACTGTTTTTGAACAGGTTCCGGATAAAGAACAGTTATGCAAAGATTTACACAGACTCACTTATGATGAAGACAACTATGTGCGAAGATATGCGGCAGGAGCACTTGGAACAGTTTTTCGATATGTGCCGGATAAAGAGCAGGCGTGGAAAGATTTACACAGACTCACTTCAGATGAAGACAACTATGTGCGGTTGAAAGCGGCAGAAACACTTATAAGTGTTTTTGAACAGGTTCCGGATAAAGAACAGTTATGCAAAGATTTACACAGACTCACTTATGATGAAGACAACTATGTGCGAAGATATGCGGCAGGAGCACTTGGAACAGTTTTTCGATATGTGCCGGATAAAGAGCAGGCGTGGAAAGATTTACACAGACTCACTTCAGATGAAGACAACTATGTGCGGTTGAAAGCGGCAGAAACACTTGGAACAGTTTTTCGATATGTGCCGGATAAAGAGCAGGCGTGGAAAGATTTACACAGACTCACTTCAGATGAAGACAGCTATTTACGAGTAAATGCATATCACTCTCTGGGTAGAATCTCAATATATAGAGCGTCTCAATCCAAGAGTGAAGAAGTATACTTAGAAGAACTAGAAAAAGCGATTGAATTTTTTGAAAAAGCATCAAAGGAGTCTACTTGGGATAATCCATCGAAATTTTGCTTCCCCTTTTACCGTTCATTTTATACAATAATTTCTGCTAAAAAGCGAGAAGCAAAAGATGAAGTTGAGAAATACCTCACAGAGGCAAAAACTGAGATCGGTAGATCAGAGAATAAAAAACTACTCTTCGAAGCAGTTGAAAATCTTGCTAATGCATTAAAAGAAGTCCAGAACCTTGAAAATATGGATCTGGAAGCAAAGAAAGGAGAACTCAATTTTTACAGGAAATACTGCGAGCAAGCCGCAGAGTTGATGAAGAATACCGAAGAAAAGGCACCATCTGCTACAATAGTAATGAGAAAAGGGTTTCCCATTCTCGATCGTAATCTGAAATCCCTTCTCGAAGAAATCCAGGAAAAAGCAAAGACCGCGTGCCAGGTATCGAAAGATACTGATACGGAAGAAATTGCATGCGCTGTCAGTCGAGAAGTTCAGAAATGGGAAATAGGTAGTCAGGAAGAAATGAGCTGGCATGTTGAAAGCCTCATTTTTACTTTAGAATCAACTATCCCTAAAACATCCAAAAATCAGCATGTTTTTGATAGAATTAGCCAAATTCGGGAAGAAAGGGATATTGTAAAACAATATGCAATAGTCTGTACTATCATTCCTTTGATCCCACATTTATCCATGAATGAAAAGATAATCAACATGGAACAAGGGATTTCCGACCTTAAAATAGGTTTAGGTGAAGTAAACAAAAAAACAACTCCAATTCTAAATGAAATTAAAGGATTAAGAGACTCAGTTGACAGATTAGTAGAATCGGTAGATGAACTACAAAACCCACAGGAATATCTCGAGATCATCCAACGGACTCTGGAAGAGATCAAAAACGATATCCCTGGAATGAAAGAAAAGATTGATGAAGTACTCTATGAATTATATTCTCCTTTGAGTACGACTCAAAAACTTAAGGTTGCCATTCCAATAATTCCACTACTCGCCTCTTATGAAATGGAAACTAATGTTCCTAAGCTTGTAGCTGACAAGATTTATGAGTTGAAGAACCTGATTTTCCGTTTTAAGGGTAATGAATGATAGATTTCCAGACCCACTAAGTTTGATAAATAGGATTATAATGTTGAGGCTAAAAAACCGGGTGATTTACTTTTTAATTGGAGGAATTTTCCAAGGTAAATGAGGGTATTTGATTTTGAATTCATCGACCTCATCAAGAATATTTAATAAATGAGTTCGTACTGTCTCCAAGTGATCATCTTCATGAAGGAACTTATCAAGGGTTGTAAGATGCTCTATTCCAGCCCAAGATTTTGATGCATTCAACCCGTAACCTGTCCAATTTTCTGAATCTTCTACAATGTTTTTCATTGCCTCAATTATTTCATCACGTTTATTCGCATTTGGAGATACTTCTATTGAGAATCCAACTTTTGGGTAATCATTCATATCTAAGTTTTTCAGCCAATAACCTAAGTAAAAACCAAATTCATAGTTTTGGGTTTGAGATTGATAATAAACGTAAGTATCATAATCCTTTAGGTGTGTCATACAACTAGATTTTTGGGAAATGCCTCCCGCAATTCTTTCGAATTTTTCAGAAACTTCCCCAAACATTGTTTCATCCATCATTTTTTTTACTCGAGGGAAGTTTGTTAAAGCTAAAAGATCAATACTAGAAAATCTGTTGTTAACCGACAGATTTGACTCCTCCATAAATTCTAAAGTTTCGTTAACTAATTCATTCTGTGCTTGTTTATTGAATAGTTTCAAAAAATTGTATATCTGGTACCATCTTAATTGAAAGAAAAAGAGTTTGTTTCCGTTAGAACATTTTTTAAAAATATAGTCAGATTCCTTTTTTTCATAATTTTTTGTTATGTAAACCAAGATCCCTCTGTTAATTGAACTGAGGTTGTCTAGATGTTCCGCATATCTCTGAAGTTGCTGATAGCCTTCGCCTGAATTAATTTTACATTCAATAAATATTATTTCTTTATAATTGCCCTCTGAAACTTCAATATAAATATCCGGCTTACTTCCAGAAAAGTGATTATCCAAAAGTCCAAAAGATGCCTGAGTTTCTACGAATACATTTTTATGATTAGTTTCTGATACGTCAAATTCTTTTAGCCAACTACTTAGCAAGTAAGAATCTGATTTCAAAAGATGAGCAAAAATCTCTGTGAAGAAATCTTCTTGTGGGATTTGATTTGGGTTTAATTGAAGCAAATTACTAAACAAGGACATAAGAATATCTCAATATTTTAATAGTTGTTCTTTCTACTTTTAAGGGGATACTATATAATATAGAGGGTGAGGAGAATATTTAATTTTAGGAACGGAAATAAAATAAAAGAACTTCTGGTCAAAGCATCTATTAAGTGTCTTTTGAGTGTGAGAGATGACATGACCAATATTTATGAGGAATGCATTAAGAACCTGATGGAAAATAAATTAACAAAAACCTCATTCAATAAAAGAAATTCTTATTGGTTGGGAATTGTTAGAAGAAGTGAAGAAAACTCAAAAAAGTATGATCCACACAAAAAGGTAAATTATAAATTGGATCGCTATATCGGGAAACTAAACTTTTTTGATGACTTTGGATCTTATTGCCAACATATTTTAACTATTTTACTGCTAATTTTTGGTACCAGTTTTATTGGAAGCTTGGGAAGTTGTTTAAGTATTATTTTATTAGTTGTTTTCTTAATTCTCCTCATATTAAAATATTATTTGAGGATATTAAAAACCGATACTGAAATAATTCAAACTATGAATAACAGATTAGCCTATGGTAACAATGAAAGTGTAAATGATAGAAAGAGTTTATTGATTGCAAAGATTGTTTGGAACAGGGCATTATGCAATTATAATTCAATATCTGGATTTATATTTCTTGGTGTGACAAAAATTGTATGGAATAGATTTTACAGTTCATTGATTATGAAATTATCATACATAGTTCCCCCATATATTCCGGAATACGTTGAGAAAAACCGTAGTAAGAGAGAATTTAGAAAATATATTATTAGACACTATTTTAAAACATGAAAAATTCGTATCGAAAATCGGGTAAGACCACCCCTTCCACATCCATCTCCTATTTAAAAAGCCCACCCTCCACCTCACAAATCATTTAGAAAGCGGCTAAGAGAGCTTTAAAAGGGGTTCCGTGGAGATCGATTTTTCAAGCGGTTCGTGGGGGATGAGCGGGAGGAGCCCGCCGACGAAAAATAAAAAAGAAGTTATTTTAATCCGCCGAACGAGCACCTCAAATCGAGAAAAGCCGCCCCCTCCGCCTTCGAATCCTCCTCTGAAAAAAGCCCGGCCTCCTCATCAAAAATCTATTAGAAAATGAAACTCGGAGGAGAGGAGCGAGGAAGAACTTCAGATTTCAAACGGTTCGTGGGGATGAGCAGGAGCAGCCCACAGGCGAAAAATAAAAAGGAAGTTATTTTAGTCCCGCCAAACGAAATCCTCAGATCGAGAAAAAACCGCTCCATTCACCTTCTACTCCTCCTCTGAAAAAAGCCCGGCCTCCGCCTAAAAATCTGTTAGAAAATGAAACTCGGAGGAGAGGGGCGAGGAAGAAATTCAGATTGCAAACGGTTCGTGGGGGATGAGCGGGAGGAGCCCGCCCGAGAAAAATAAAAAAGAAGTTATTTTTGTCCGCCGAAAGTAATCCTCAGATCGAGAAAAACCGCCCCATTCACCTTTCTACTCCTTCTCTGAAAAAAGCCCGGCCTCCTTCATAGGTGATCTTTTGGATAAGGTAGTTCCCGGTTTTTTAGAAGATTTTCAGAATACAGGATCCGGCGAAGTCGTAATGTTTCTCAGAAAACGGGGCAACAACACGCCCGCGAAGCGGGCGGCG
Organism: Methanosarcina sediminis; assembly: GCF_052056915.1. Classification (GTDB taxonomy): domain Archaea; phylum Halobacteriota; class Methanosarcinia; order Methanosarcinales; family Methanosarcinaceae; genus MTP4. Next base: position 1,069,211 of record NZ_CP195119.1, read on the forward strand.
TAGTCCAAAATTAAAAAACTACAGATTAAATGATAAAAAATTATTAATTAGTTGCGTCATAAGAAATAACAAAACCATGAATTACAGGTGAAAATATGGAAGCGGGTATTTCAGAATCAGGTTTAGAAGGTAAAAATGAAAAAATGACAGAAACCATAAACAATATTCGCAACTGTGAACTAGGATGTTACCGGGATAGGTACCTGTTTCCTCTAAAAACAACTGGAAATCGGACAATCAGCATTAATGAACTGGTCAACGGTAAACCACTGATAGATGATTGGAGAGGTCAAAAAGTCCTGTTTATTTCTCAGGCTCCGTCAAAGCAGGCATGGGCAGACCATGAATTGAATTCATTAAAAAATTCATTTTTATCGGATTTTTTGCTACCAAAAGTTTACCCAGAAGAAAATCTGGAAACAGCAATCGAAAAATGGAAAAATTCCGTATTCTGGATTCACACGGCAAATTGTTATCCATTCGTATTCAGTAAAGAAAGAAAAAGAGATCGTTCGCCAGATATGAAATGTGCAAATCGATATTTTGGCCAGATCATTGATGTGATGAAACCGGAATTAATCATTCTGATGGGATTGAGTTCAACCAAATATTTCTCACATTGTTTTAAACTCCTGCTACAACACAAGAAAACAGGATATCCTACTCTAAATGAAATCATAGACTTGCAATATAACAACCTGGGAAAAAGTATTTTCATTTCCTCAAAAAGCGATAAAAAAGCAATTTATGATACTGTTATAATCCCACATGCTGCAGATTGGAACAAATTATCCGAAAAGGAAAAATTTGCTTATGAGCTCCTCTTCAAGAAACTGAATTGAAATCCTAAGCTTCAAGATAACCTGTAAACTGTTGCGCATGAAAGATTTTTGTCGGGGCTCCATGAAACATCGATTTTGTAAACGGTTCGTGGGGGATGAGCGGTAGCAGCTCGCCGGAGAAAAATAAAAATACAGTTATTTTAGTCCGCCGAACGAGATCCTCAGATCGAGAAAAAGCCGCCACCTCCGCATTCTACTCCTCCTCTGAAAAAAGCCCGGCCTCCACCTCATCAATCTGTTAGAAAATGAAACTCGGAGGAGAGGGGCGAGGGAGAACTTCAGATTGCAAACGGTTCGTGGGGGATGAGCAGTAGCAGCCCGCCGGAGAAAAATAAAAAGACAGTTATTTTAATCCGCCGAACGTGATCCTCAAATCGAGAAAAAGCCGCCCCCTCAGCCTTCTACATCTCCTCTGGAAAAAGCCCGGCCTCCGCATCAAAAATCAGAAAAAGCACCTAAAATCGTCCTCTTGAGCGAACGAAGTGAGCGAAAAGGACCGCGTACTCCCGAGGCGCAATTCGGGAAGGACACCGTGCTGTTGCACTTACAGTGCAACTCCCAGAAAATCTCCGATTTTCTGTGATCCCGAAGCGGAACTCGGGTGTTAGAAAACGATAAGGCTCTTTATGAGTTCGATCCACTCATCCCTGGTAATTTTTACATCCTTTATGATTTTGTTGATCATTCCTTTTCCAATCTTTTCAGTTGGATGCACCGGAATGATTGTCGTCCTGCCATCGGGATGCCGCATAAACAGGTGGCTGCCCTTCTGCCTTACCTGTTCAAACCCCAGGTTTTCAAGTGCTTTTATGACTTTTTTGTGAGGAAGAGGGCTAATCTTACTCATTCAGATGCCAACCTTAACCTTCTGAATCCCGATAAAATCGAGTTTTTCCCCGGTTTTTTCGGATTCGACCTCAAGGTAGAGTTCAATAGCTTCTTTTATCCGCCTGTTAAGTTCGTCCAGAGTCTCTGCCTGGGTATGGCAGCCCTCGAGTTCGGGCACGGATGCCACATAAATTCCATCTTCATCCTGCTCGATTACAACAGTAAATTCTCTCATTCAGTCTTTCCTCATTTAAAAATGTCTTATAAATCATATTCCGGTGATTTTATTTATACCTGTGGAGGGGATGAGCGGGAGGAGCTCCCGGCGAAAAATAAAAAAGAAGTTATGTTAATTCGCGGAACGTGATCCTCAGATCGAGAAAAAGCCGCCCCTTTCACATTCTACTCCTCCTCTGAAAAAAGCCCGGCCTCCGCATCAGCAATCTGTTAGAAAATGAAACTCGGAGGAGAGGGGCGAGGAAGAACTTCAGATTGCAAAAGGTTCGTGGGGGATGAGCGAGAGGAGTCCTCGGCGAAAAATAAAAAAGAAGTTATTTTAGTCCGCCGAACGTGATCTTCAGATCGAAAAAACCGCCCCCTCCACCTTCTACTCCTCCTCTGAAAAAAGCCCGGCCTCCGCATCAGCAATCTGTTAGAAAATGAAACTCGGAGGAGAGGGGCGAGGGAGAACTTCAGATTGCAAACGGTTCGTGGGGGATGAGCGGAAGGAGTCCACAAGCAAAAAATAAAAAAGAAGTTATTTTAGTCCGCCGAACGTAATCCTCGAATAGAGAAAAAGCCGCCCCTCCGCTTTCTACTCCTCCTCTTAAAAAAGCCCGGCCTCCGCCTCATCAATATGTTAGAAAATGGAACTCGGATGAGAGGGGCGAGGGAGAACTTCAGATTGCAAACGGTTCGTGGGGGATGAGCGGGAGGAGCCCGCAGACGAAAAATAAAAAAGAAGTTATTTTAATCTGCCGAACGTAATCCTCAATTCGAGAAAAAGCCGCCCCGTTAATTTTCTACTCCTCTGAAAAAGGCCCGGCCTCCGCATCAAAAATCATGAAAAAACACCTGAAATCGTCCTCTTGAGCGAACGAAGTGAGGGAAAAGGACACCGTGCTCCCGAAGCGGAACTCGGGTGTTACAAACGGTTCGTGGGGGATGAGCGGGAAGAACCCGTCGGCGAAAAATAAAAAAGAAGTTATTTTAGTCCGACGGACGCAATCCTCAGATCGAGAAAAAGCCGCCCCTCCACCTTCTACCCCTCCTCTGAAAAAAGCCCGGCCTCCGCCTCATCAATCTGTTAGAAAACGGATAAAATCGTCCTCTTGGGCGAACGAAGTGAGGGAAAAGGACACCGTGCTCCCGAAGCGGAACTCGGGTGGTACAAACGGTTCGTGGGGGATGAGCGGGAGGAGTCCGCCGGAGAAAAATAAAAAAGAAGTTATTTTAGTCCGGCGAACGAGCTCCTCAAATCGAGAAAATGCCGCCCCTCCACTTTCTACACCTCCTCTGAAAAAGCCCGGCCTCCGCCTCATCAATCTGTTAGAAAATGAAACTTGGAGGAGAGGGACGAGGAAGAACTTCAGATTGCAAACGGTTCGTGGGGGATGAGCAGGAGGAGCCCGCCGGAGAAAAATAAAAAAAACAGTTATTTTAGTCCACCGAACGTGATCCAAAAATAGAGAAAAAGCCGCCCCTTTTCACCTTCTACTCCTCCTCTGAAAAAAGCCCGGCCTCAGCCTAAAAAATCATGAAAAAACACCTGAAATCGTCCTCTTGAGCGAACGAAGTGAGTGAAAAGGACACCGTGCTCCCGAAGCGGAACTCGGGTGAGCGAAAAGGACACCGTGCTGTTGCACTTACAGTGCAACTCCCAGAAAATCTCCGATTTTCTGTGATCCCGAGGCGCAACTCGGGTGGCAGAAACGGTTCGTGGGGGATGATAGGTAGAGACGCCGGGTGGGTTCTGATTTTTTGGGGTGAGTTTTTTGGAGTTTACACGTTATTTATTATGAGATTGCTCTGCCAATTTATCCTCACTATTTATTGAGACAACTACTTTTTTGCAAGTATTTCTCAAGGAAAAGCAGAACTATTAGAATTCATTTCAAAAAAATAAAACGAAAATAATTGAAAGTGAAAGTAATACACTTAATATTATAAAAATGAAGCAAATATTAGTACACTTGTTTCTGGATATATTATGATATATGAGGTAATATTAGTCATAACCTGGGTTCCGTATTATTTTTTAGGAATTTACTGATAGTATCCCTTAAGCACAGAAGGATAGAGAATTTACATGAAATTCCTTGAGTAGCAGATACTATCGTTCTTGAAACTTCATATTCACCATATCGGGTTTCAATCCACATATATATTCCAACAAATTTACAAGATGTTGAGAGTCAACAACAAAAAATGGTGAAACTCTGAAGTTCTAATATGGAAAGCGGGTTACATGATAACGAAAAACAAAATCAAAAAGAGGTGAAACATACTGGACATACATTATACAATGATATGTAATTTATAATGTGTAATGTGTAATATCAGATCGATATATTTGAATCTAAATTTTAACTTATAATCCCATAAATAAAATAAATTTGCAAGAGTTTTTTGAACCGTAATTTTCCGGACAAAGGTGATAGAGTTAAACTAAAGGAGGAATAAAGAAATGCAAAAAGTGGATTTATTACCGCCAATGAATGCAAAAGTTGGGGACATAATTGAAATATCAATACCTTCGAACCCTTCAACTGGCTATAACTGCTTACTGTCAGAGATGCCTGATTGTGTTTATTTTGTGGAGTCAAGCTATACACCGGATCAGCCTGTCAGGTCAGGAAGCGGGGGAACTAGCCTCTTCAAATTTGTTGCAGTCGAAAAAGGTGAAGGTAAAATTACTTTCCATAGTGTGAAGTTCTCTCACCCCCTTGACATATTGGAACCCAATCAAATGCAACAAAGGTTTGTTATAATCAAATGATGATATGGCTTTATTCTACCATTTACTTTTCCTTTTTTGATAATTGTATACAATTAAACCTATTTTACATAGATTTTCTATAAATAAAAATAAGATTTTAAAGCCGCTTGTGTGAAGCACTATACCTGCAAGTTCCTATCCTTCCCTACCCCCCACAAAGCTCAAGAAATCGACTTAACAATAACCGACAAACCGTTTCAAAAGAGGTTATTTACCATAAAAATGAAAAAAGTAACAGGGATTCTCAGATTGAAACTTCAAAAAAAAGGGCGGCCGGAATACCTCATACAACCGTTCTTGTCCCGCACGAAGTGCGGTTATTCCAGAAAATCCCGGCAAAAAAGAAGTTGAATCAAAAACCCTGTTACTGGTTCATTACGGGTTCATCACTGGTTCATTATTGGTCCATCGTAGCTCATCGATATCTCTTTCCGGAAAAATTGAACCCCACGGCTTTCAAGAAGTTCACTTATATAGCTTTCGTTGGCATTTAACAAGCATATATAAATAAATGTTAAATTGCAATGTAAAGTTTAAAAATAGAAAATTGATTTTTTACAGAGCTTTTTTGAAATTGCTTTTTGAATAGGGTGAAAATACGTTTGTTTTGGAGGATTTTCAGAATTTCAGGTGAGCCCCGATATGATTTAAAATATAAAAAAGATTTATGTATTCGCTTAAAAAAAAATGAATGATGACTCCAGGAAATCCCGGCAAAAAAGAAGCTGAATCAGAAACCCTGTTACTGGTTCACTACTGGCTCATTCGTAGCTCACAGTAGCTCATCCAAAAGCACTTTAAAATCATTCAGGTCCTTTGAGCTCATAATAGCCTGAAGGATTTCTCTTGTGTTTTCCTTTCCAAACAAGCTATTTTTGCTTTACAAATTTCATTTCGCTAAGATCGGAGAAAGCTACTGACTATTACTTTATTTGTCTGCCGCATATCTACCCCTCCTACTTCTTTAAAAATTCAGAAGGTTTCATTTTCTATTTCTATACCAGTAGTATATCAAAAAAACAGTAACCAGGGCAGCCAGACCTCCTGTAAGTTCAAGAAATGGGATTTCAGGTTTAGCTATCTCCCTCGAAATTGCCTCTTTGTCAGATATCGGGTGTTTTCCAAATTCTCCCCATCCAACCCTGAATCTGTTTTCACTGACGTTTACATCATCAAGCATCAGAATTACTGTTTCATTTTCAGTAAATTTTGGCTCACCCACAAGTTCATAACCGGTGCCAATTTCCGTTACCACAATAATTTCTTCCTCAGGCAGAGGGTTCATCAGCCACTCATCGACTTTTATTGTTACGACAGTATGATTTCCAAACTGTTCAATATTACTTACATACCCAACTATAATTCGGTCTGAATGATCCACCTGATATGAAATTTCTAACACTTCTGGGGGCCATGAGGTTGCTGAGGCAGTAGTTGATGTAAAGACCAGTAAAAAAATAGTAAGTAAGTGTGAGTGTTTCATACAGTTTTCCCTCTCAATTATGGAAATATGCAACGTGTTCATCAGTGAATTTGATAGAAACAAAGTTGTTTTGGCGAAGTGCATGCAGGCGGCCCAGCACAGCCAAAAAATAAAAAATAAGATTTGAAATTTCAAGAAATCAACTTAACGATCTCCCTTTCAAACCAGTTATCAGCCAGCTTCTCCTCCTCTTCCCCGTGCACACTCGCGTATACCTCATACTCCCCGTTCTCCTCATCAAACACGAACCTGTAAACCGTTTCGAAATAAGCCCAGTACCTGACATAAGGGTTCCTGGCATCGTTCAGCACAACCGTAACTGAGCCGTTGTTCCCGGAAACGTTGTAGACTGGATAATCGATATCCCGGGGAACCCCACTCCGGTACAGTTTATCCGTTTTTGCCGCGTAGAGGGAACCGTCCGGCACATCTCCCGAAACGGAGATTTTTTCGACAAAAGTGCTCCTTTCGATTCCTCCCCAGTAGGTGGTCTCCAGGACCCTGTAGTGGGTATCGTTAAACGAATAGGCTGAGAGGAAGCTGCCTGTGGATGCGGGGTAGCTGTTCTGGTAACTGATTTCAGCCCCTTCGGCTTCGGAAATGTGCTGAACCACCAGGACTTTTGCAATAGGTGCTACGGCTAACCAGAGGGTGAGCACGAAGATCAGGGCGGCGTAGAGCTTATCGTCGTTTCTTTTCACGTAGGCGCAAAAACCGTTGAATTTCCCCTGCCATTTTCCCCTGTTTTTCATCTCATCCACAAGCGCGATGAAGAGGGGCAGCAGGGGGAGGAGGTTAAGCAGCGGGTCAAAGAAATAAATGGCCCCCAGGATTGAGGAATCGGTGTTGAAAGGGTAAAGGGGACGCATTTTCCAGCTTGTGACGTAGTCCATGTAAAAGTGGACAATAAGGGCTGCAAACCCGCCTGCGGTCAGGAGCCGGTCTTTTGTCCTGAACCAGAGGAAAAGCGTGACAAGGGAAATGAAGAGCAGGGAATGCATGAACTCCCGGTGGCCCATGACATAAAAGAGCTGGTTTCTGGCTGTATGGCTAAGAATTCCACTAACCGCGAAAAAGATCATGTGCGGGATGAAGTCCAGGTCGGGGAGGATGGACAGGAAGGCTATTGTCCACCGTTTTTTTCCTTTGAAGCCAAGAGCGAGGGCGATCAGGAGGCCTACGCCGAGGTGAGAGATCGTGTTTACCATGCTTGTCCCAGTCCCAATTACAGTTGTTTTATATTCATAAAGAAGGGGGCAGAAACTATATTATATTTATTGAAATTCCTCTGATTTCAGTCTGCTTGAGCGGGTGGAGAGGGAGAAAGTGAAAAGAAAATGAAAAGAAAATGAAGTGAAAGCGAATTAAAAGGATATTAGTAGATAAAAGAAAGGGGAGAGAAAGGGATGTACTTGCTGAATTCCTCGATTCTCCATTTTAATTTCTGCCACTTTATCCGGGGTTACTCAAAACGGTTCTCGCCAAGCTTCGTTTCCTTTCTTCCGTATTTGCTTAAATATGCCTCATAATCTCCGCTTTCCCTGTCAAAAACGAACCTGTAAACCACATCAAAATAAGGCCAGTTTTCAACATACGGACTCCTGGCATCGCTAAGTAAAACCGTAACCTTACCTTTTTCTTCCGAAACAGTGTAGACCGGATAATCGATCTCCTGAGAAGGGTTTGTATTGTAGAGTTTCGCTGCTCGTTCAACGTAGGCTGCGGCATCAGGGATGTCGCCGTTCACGGAGACTTTTTCGACATAGAAGCTTTTTTCGGTTCCTGAGAGGTAGCTGACTTCCATAAGCTTGTAGTGGGTATCGTTATAGGAATATGCTGCCAGGAATCTGGTTGGGGATATGGGGTAAGTTTCCTTGTAGCTAATCTCGGCTCCTTCGGCTTTTGAGATGTGATCGATGAGGAAGATTTTTGCAGCCGGGAACAACATAACCCAGACCAGAAGGACTACGAGGACGGATGCGTAGAACTTTTTCCCCTTTGGGTTTGCAAGAGAGGAAAAGTTGTCGAAATCCCTATTCCATTTCCCATTCCATTTGCCCCTGCTTTTCAGGTATTCCGCAGCCAGGAGGATTAGGGGCAGTAGGGGAAGAATGTTTACCAGGGGGTCGAAGGAATAAGTGCTTCTTAGGACCGAAGCATCGGTGACAAGCGGGTATAATATACGCATTTTCGCGCTCGTGGTGTAGTCCAGGAAAATATGGGAGGAAATGGCTGCGAAAGCTGCTGCAGTAAAACGCTTGTTCTTTGTTTTGAGCCAGACGAGAAGCATCACCATCAGGGCGAAAAAGATTGAGTGCGAAAATTCCCTGTGCCCCAGCAGGTAGAAAAGCTGGTTTCGGGCTTCATGGCTTAAGCTGCCGCTGAGGAGTGTAAAAGCCGAATAGGTGAGATAGTCGAGGTCAGGGAGAATTGAGAGGAGCATTACTGTCCAGCGACCCTTTCCTTTGAGACCGAAAGCGAGGGCAATTAAGAGGCCAATTCCCAGGTGGGAGAGAGTATTTACCATGTATTTTCATTCCGGGTTTACAGCTTATTGTACAGTCACAAAATACAGTTACAAAAAGCATAAACAATTAAAATAATATAATGAAAATAAAAACCGTAATACCCATATATTAAGCTTGTGAAATACAGTTTAAGAACTTTAAAAGATATTAGAATGACCTATATTTTGAATGAAGTCTACCAGAATGAACCTTCGCTCATATAGATTCTCAACTCTAAAAACAAGCCTGAAAACAAGCCTGAAAACAAGCCTGAAAACAATCTTCAAAAAAGAAGAAAAGGGAAATTCCCGATTCAAAGCGTCCTTTCAAAAAATTCAATCATTTCCCGGTATGCGTCCTGCGCGACGGAGCTTTTTGACATACTTCCGTTGTCGTCGATCATGAAACCGTGGGGCTCTCCCTGGTACACCTTCAGTTCGAAATACTTGTCAGCGGCGTCAAGTTCTCCGGCGTATTTGTAGATGTTGGAGATGTCACTTGCAAGGTCCCGGCTGCCATGGATGATCAGCATCGGGGCTTCAAGGCTTTCGACCAGTTCAGCGGGTTTTTCAGGCCGGTTCATCGAGCCGCTAGTGTAGGGGAAACCATACCAGGCAACTCCCGAACTGAACTCCTTGATTTTGGGAAGGTAGAGCATGGTGTACCTTCCCCCGGCACAGAAACCTGTCAGGCCCAGCCTTTCTGAGTCCACATCTTCCCTGACCTGCAGGTATTCGGTGCTGCTCCTTACCACGGATTCCACCTCAGCATCGGTCGGGGAGATCGAGTAGGTCTGCCACTGCGGGGCGACTACCACAAAGCCATCCGCAGCCATCCTGTCCACCATTTCCCGGTAACCGGGCACGAAACCGTTGAAGGAATGGAGCAGGACCACAGCCGGGTATTTGCCCTCCTCGGCCGGGGCGGCAGTGTAAGCGGGGTAGTTCCTGCCTTCGCTGATGATATCCACGGTAACGATCCGGATTTGGGCTTCCCCATCGGGGGTTTCAACCGTAACGGTCCGTGGTTCCTGCACAAATTCATAGCTCCGGGTTTCGTCAGGACCGGCTTCCGAGGAATCGTTGTCCTTTGGAACTGCACCGGGGGAAACTATTTCCGTCAAATCGTCACCCGGAGAAACATCATCTTCCGAATCTGTTCCCATTGAGTCAGAATCCGCGGTATCCGTACACCCGGAAACCGCCAGCAGACTCGCCATTAGAAGAAAAAGGAATAGTGCTTTAAGGGATAATGCTTTGATAGATTTCATATAGCCCCCAGTTTATCGTGCATACGAGAAATATATACTAGGGATATGAAACCAAAAGAATAAACTTTTTTTGGAAACTGGAAACTCCCGAAAAAAACCACCCAGATCCTTTTCTCCCCGATTCCGCCCTGCAGGAGCTTGCATGCCCACACTTTTGGCGAGAAATTCTCAGATTTCGATTATCCGTTTTATGACATCCCTTTCGGACCTGTAGACCTCATACTTGGCTACCACCCCTATATCCAGCCTGTTGAAGTCCTCTCTGCTTACCTTGCACTCCCGGATTTCGTCTTCCACGCAGAGGCGCATCAAGACAACGTACTCGATTTCAGGATACCTGGTTTTAAGTTCGGTTTCCATGGACTCGTTGATCTGGAGGTTTTCGGAATCCCCGGGAAGCAACTGTCCGCAGGCTAGATCCTGAACCGAGACCCCTTCAAAGCCACTCCGGAAGATGATTACCTTTTCTCCCTCTTCAACTCCGACGACTTCTTTTTGAAGGACAAAACCGACATCCACTACAGGGGACAAAAAACCCTTAACCGAGATGAAAAGAATGGCTGCAAGGAGAATGATAACTGCTCTTTTCCTGCGGGTGTCGTCTATCCGGTCCAGTCTCAAACAATCTACCTCTGCTTTATGGGTTGGCAATGAAATATTGCCGGGAAACAGGTTGCCAGGCCCGAAAATATGAGACCTGAAAATATGGAATCTGCTGGTATGGTGCTTATTCTACTGAGCAAAGTATATTGCACACAGGAAGAATATAAAACTGATCTCGCAGGCAAAAACCGTTTAGATCCCTGACATAGTAAAAAATGAATCTAACAAAATGAACATTCAAACACCAGTATTCACAAACCACAATTTCACGAACTATGATCAGAAACTTTTTTATCAGTTGCAGACTTTGGAACAAAAGTCGTTTTTAATTAATGATCAGGAATTTCTTAAAAGGATCAGGAGTTTTTTAATTGTTCCAGACCGAACCGATACTGTACCTGCAATCGCTTGCAAGCGACTGGCTAACATCTCTCATGGTCCTGGTTACTTCCATGGGTTCGTCTTCATTTTATGCAGCGATAATAATCGCCATAACATTCGGAATCGATTTTCGCAGGGGTATTCTCCTCTTCCAGCTGCTGCTCTGGACAGGTGCAATCACGGAGGTGCTCAAGGTAGTTTTTGCCATGCCAAGGCCCTATTATGTGGATTCGAGGGTCTTGAACCTTGAAAGCGGAGAGCCGAACCTTTCCCCCTTTACCGGGAAAGGGGCAAGCAGTTTTTTCGGGCTTCCGGATAGAGAGGTGCTCGAAACATTTCGGGCTGAAGCTACGGCTGGCGGTTCATATCCCTTCTACGCCCTTTACGGCTTTCCTTCGGGACACGTTTCCACAACCACGGCATTATGGGGAGGAGCTGCCCTGGTTTTCGGCAGGAAGGTAATCTGGAAAATAATCCCGGCAGTCGTTTTGCTTATGGCTTTCACAAGAATGTACCTGGGCAGGCATTTCCTCGGAGACGTGATCGGAGGCGCCTTCCTGGGGCTGCTCCTGCTGATTGCATTCTCCGGTTTTCTCCAGAGCCCTGTATGTAAAGCTTTTTTCAGGAAGGAAAGTTTCTTTCCCGCAACCAGGTCCCCTAACATCCTGTTTTACGCCTTCATGTTCATCATCCCCCTGCTCCTCACAGCCTCGGCCCTGATAGGCCCGGACCTGGCTGGCTTTCTCACAGGGACAAACGCAGCATACCTCCTGGTCATACGAAAAGGGCTCCCCAACGATGCTGGCAGCAGAGGAAAGCGAATCTCACGCGTACTGGTCGCACTCCTGAACTTTGCCGCAGCCGCCTTCATCACGGCTGTTGCGATCGATATTACAGGAGCTGCCAGCTCCCTCGGCCCCAATATGATTGAATTTACAGAAGCTTTTGTCCCGGCGTTCACGGTGTGGGTTTCCGTGGAGATCTGTTTCAGGCTCGGACTGTACGGGAAAGAAAATTTTTCAGGATACAACAGAGAAAACAACGCATAAAAAAGCATAAAAGAACGGAGGAAAAAACAATAGAAAAATTGATCACTTCCATTCTCATACATTATTTATCAACTGAGATAACATCTCCGAAAATAACACCATAAAAATTCCCTTCAGAATGCCAGAAAAGAAAAACTCAAGGCTAACAATTTAAGTTCACAATAAGCTCAAAAAAGGATTTTTTCTTATCCTTATCCGCCGGACGAAGGAATCCTTAAATAAAGCTTTTAACTATTGAGCGTATTCACAATTCACAGGAGAAACAGCAAAATAAAAATTGCAGTCGAAAGCCTGCAATTTCCAGGATATACCAGATAAAATATACCTGAAGATAAATATACCGAAGATATATACCTGATAGCTTTTCCACCAGTAGAATGAATTTTATTGTTAATATTAAAACCCAAGAGGATGACATTCATGGACTTTGAAAAATTGAGACACGGGACCGAACTTATCAAAAGGGGCTTTGCTAAGATGCAGAAGGGAGGTGTGATCATGGACGTAACGACCCCCGAGCAGGCCAGGATCGCAGAAGAAGCAGGCGCAGTTGCTGTCATGGCTCTGCAGGCAGTCCCCGCCGACATCAGGAAAGAAGGCGGCGTTGCCAGGATGGCAGACCCCGAAATCATCCAGCAGATCATCGATACCGTCACAATCCCCGTTATGGCAAAAGCCAGGATCGGCCACTTCGTGGAAGCCGGAATCCTTGAAGCGCTTGGCGTGGACATGGTAGATGAGTCCGAAGTCCTGACCCCTGCCGACCCCTACTTCCACATCGACAAGACCGACTTCACCGTACCCTTCGTCTGCGGAGCCAGGAACCTCGGAGAAGCCCTTCGGAGAGTCAACGAAGGCGCAGCAATGATCCGGACCAAAGGAGAAGCCGGAACAGGAGACGTCAGCCAGGCTGTCAAGCACATGAAACAGATCCAGGGCGAAATCCGGGAACTTGCCGGAAAGACCAAGGAAGAACTGATCATGGTCGCAAGGGATATCGAAGCCCCTATCGAACTCGTGCTCGAAACCGCTCAGATGCAGCGTCTCCCTGTCGTTAACTTTGCAGCCGGCGGAGTTGCAACCCCTGCCGACGCAGCCCTCATGATGCGCCTTGGCGCCGACGGTGTCTTTGTAGGCTCAGGAATCTTCAAAGCCGAAAACCCGGAAAAGATGGCAAAAGCCGTAGTCGAAGCCGTCAACAACTACGACGACCCCGCAAAGCTCGCCGAAATCTCCAAGGGCATCGGCAGTGGCATGAAAGGCATCAGCGTCGACACGATCCCCAGGGAAGAAGCCCTTCAGGAACGCGGCTGGTAACCACGCCAGATCAGCGCTTCTGGAGCGCGCGCCCTTTTCGCTTCGCTCAAGAGGGCTAAAATTTTAATTTTTTTAAAAATGGGTTATTTCTTGCAGGTTTGTAAGAAAAAATTATTAAATTTTTTTATAATTTTTGATCCAACAATAAGGAATTAATTTTCACAAAATGGTGTTTTCAATGAAGATCGGTGTTATTGCGATCCAGGGAGCAGTTTCCGAACACGTTGATGCTTTGAAAAGAGCCCTTTCCGAAAGGGGTGAGTACGCTGAAGTTGTTGCGATCAAGCACAAAGGCGTCGTCCCGGAGTGCAGCGGGATTGTGATCCCGGGAGGGGAAAGTACGACACTCTGCCGGCTGCTTGCTCGTGAGGGGATTGCAGAGGAAATGAAAGAAGCGGCTGCAAAGGGAGTTCCGATCCTCGGGACCTGTGCAGGTTTGATCGTGCTTGCAAAAGAAGGGGACGAACAGGTGGAAAAGACCAGCCAGGAACTGCTCGGCGTCATGGACACTAAGGTAAACAGGAACGCTTTTGGAAGGCAGAGGGAGTCTTTTGAAGCGGAGCTTGATGTTGATATTCTCGATTCTCCCTATAGTGGCATTTTCATCCGGGCTCCGGCAATCGTAAGCTGCGAGCCGGACGTGAAAGTGCTTTCCAGGCTTAACGGCTTTATAATTGCGGCAGAGCAGGAGAATGTAATGGCACTTTCGTTCCACCCGGAATTGACCGACGATATGCGCATTCACCAGTACTTCCTGGACAAGGTCTTCAGATATATCCGGCCGAACTAAAACCCAGAGAATTAAAATTTACCGAACTATTCTCCCGAAAGTAAATATTTGTACTTAAATTAAAACCACGGAAGACACGGAAAGCACGGAAGGATTGTGCCTTATTTCTTTATTCCGTGTATTTAGTGCTTTCGGTGGTTAAACTTTCACTTTCACTTAAGATGGGGGAAGGGATTTAGGGCCTTGAAAATGAAACCCCTTTCTGCTGCCATTTCTCTATTTTAATCGGATGAATACCTGCCAGGTCATGGAAACATGCCATCTGATCCAGAGCCAGTTCTTCAGTTTTAAGATAAAAAGTACCCTGGCAACCGTTTTTCAATTAGATTGAATGGAGAGTGCCTCCGCCAGCTTGCCTGGCGGCCCTCACAAAAAGATGTGAAAAAGAGATTAGAAAAAATTATTCCTCAGGTTGTATTACTTCTGTTTTATTAGCCTCAACGCCGATTTAGCGTGGTTTTACTTATGATTCTCTTTTATTTTCTGATGTGTTTTGCTGGGTTCTCGGGGTTCTCGGGGTTCTCGGGGTTCTGCTATTGTTTTTTACCATTATTCATTCTGAAAAAGCCGGAAGCCTTTGGCTTCCGGGGACAAAAAAGACACGATAAGGCTAGTTCCGGTTGTATGGGGGTTGTAACTAAAATCTATAGTCAGCCATTTTTATTCTTTTTATCAAAAACAGCAATTGAATAATACAGAATTACCGAATTATCTCCCCCACCTACTGCACCACTACTTCACCATATTTTTCACACCTGAATATTTATATCCAGAGCTTGAGTATATTAGTAAAAAAATATTCTACGCAGGTGAAGAGTATGGTAAAACTGACAGCAGAAATGAAAGAAGCTTTCGCAGGAATGAGAATTTTCCCCTTTGCAACCGCCTCAAAAGACGGGGAACCGAATGTCATACCGATCGGCTTTTGCAAGCTCCAGGAAGACGACGAGACCATCTGGATTGCAGACAACTATTTCTACAAGACCCGCAAGAACCTCGACGAAAACCCGAGGGGAGCAATCTATCTATGGGGACCTGAAATTAAGGGCTGCTACCAGATCAAAGGAGACTTCGAGATCAAGACCGAAGGCGAAGAATACGAGAAGATGTACAAAATGGTCAAGTCCATGGGAGACAGGTTCCCGGCAAAAGCCCTTGCCGTCATGAAGATCACGGAAGTTTACCAGTGCAAGTCAGGGGATGAAGCAGGAACGCAGCTTCTCTGATTTCCCTCAGAGCCAAGTTATAAAATTTACGATTTTATCTGACCCGGAGGACGAAAAAACGTCCTCACAATCTCTCCTTTTTTGAAAAAAATGTTCCTGACAAAGGAACTCCATTCCTTTTTTCCGACAATCCAGTATATTTCATGAAAAATTTTTGAAATAATTAATGGGGCTGACAGTTTGATACTTTGGAGAGAAACTATATATGCCCGGATTCTAACCTCTAATTGGTGACAATGTGAAAATGTTGCACTGCATTAATTACAGGAAACTCTGTCTCCTTTGCTTTCTCTCTTTATTTTTAATATTGACAGCTGAGGCTACGGAATATATTGTAAGCCCAGCACCTGGTGATGAATTTGGAGTATCCAGGGCAGGAGAAGAAGTAACATTAGCCAGGGACTTTACAGTCTACTGGCAGTTCCTGCTCTGGCTGGCCCTGGTGCAAATCTCCTCCATGCTTGACCTTTTATTTCCAACAAAAATTATTTTCGCAATAGCCGGATACCGGGTGGTGGACCATTCAAACGCTCTTGGGAACCTGAAAAGAAAAGACATATACACCTTTATCAAAGCCAGACCCGGGGCCTATGTAAGCGAAATTGCAAATAATATGGGCCTGACCAGGGGGACTCTGCGCCACCACCTAAAAATTCTCGAAATGGAAAACATGATCGAAGCCCAGTGTTATTGCGGAAAAGTCCGATATTTCCAGAATAATTCCACATACGATGAAAAAGAGAAACAGGTTATTTCAGCTTTTCAAAATGAGATGACACGAAAGATACTTTCGAATATATTAAAGGAAGAATGCAACACCAACATGGACCTTGCCCGAACAATCGGAATTTCCAGAAGTACAATTTCCTGGCATATGAAGCAATTAAAGGAGTTAGACATTATTGAAGAAAATAAGGAGGGAAAGAATACGATATACAGTATAAATCCTGTTTATCTGAATACGATCGAAAAAACGTACGTGAGATTTTTTGAATAATCTACTTTTTTGCTTAAACTATTGTTCCTCCGGAATTTACATTCCGACACCTTCCACAAAACAGGACACAAATTCAGTAGTTCACTAAAAACTTCTGCTCCACTTTTCTCATTGTCCGTTCCAGACCTGAACCACTTCCCCTGTGTCCATGTCAATCAGCGCGGATACCGAATAATCCAGCCATGTCACACTTATCAGGGTCTTTCCGGAATAGAACTTTTCCGAGGTCTCAGGTAGGATCCGTTTTACGGATGAAACAGCGTATGCATTCGTATCGGTACTCAAAGCGTTTGCGATACCTTCATTTTGCATAGCAACGCCAATAGCTTCGGTCCGGACAGATTCGGGAATGGCTTCAAGGAGATATCCGACCTGTATCAGGTCACCGTCACGGTATGTGAAGTCATAAAGGTCAGGATACCTGGAAGCCGAGGACTCAGCGATCGTGTGTATGCGGAGTTTATCATTTTCTCTCGATGCGCTAAGCGTAACGTTATCATATTCCATACCAGGGTAGGGACTTATTTGCTGTTTGAGCTTTGTCTCGATCATGGCACTTTCTGCCGGGGGTGTGCCCACCCATGTAATCGCATAGTTAGAGGACGAGTTTTCAGAGTCGTTGATGCATACAACACCGGCTATGAGGAACATTACGACCAATGCAGCCGTGAACAACTTTGATAGATGGTCCATAAATATCTCCTGAAAAAGAAAGGCAGGGCGTTACTCCGCCCGTACCCGCGTGTTCATTCAACAGCCCCGATCGTAATTAAATAAGTAAACTGTTGCGTATTTGTCGGAAGTATGCCGAGAGTCCAGTCTCCGATGGCACCTGGTGCCTCATAAGTCTCCGTGTAGACCTCGACAGCATCTCGATAGATCCCTGCTCCGTCCACTTCCCAGGGAGGAAAGTCAGATGCTCCAAGACTGACAGTACCACTGTAGGTTGTTTTAACCAGATTCAGTTCGACCTTACCTGATTCACCTTCAAGTGCCAGGTCAAAGGATGCCTCATCTTTCTCGTCCTGACTGCCTGCACCCATCCACATACCATAATTGTGGTCATTGGATGACACTTCAATGGTAATGGGACCTTCGGTCCTGGTAGTGAAAGCCTTTGTGTAAGGTCCGCTGGGCTGGGTCCACACCTCGAAATCCATCTGGATTTGACCTTCCCATTCACGTATGGACGGATCATCAATGTTCAGGTCAATGGCTCCGTTATATCTGCCTTTTGCATCATCGGGAACTTCAAGATGCACCCTGACAACAGCTGTTTCACCTGCTTTTACGATGGAAGGGGCGGTAATGGTGATTGCATCATCATCAAATGCAGGATCCATCGTGCCATACGGACCATAATGATACCGTTGGTTTTCGTCACTTATTTTCGGATCGATAGCAATATCCCTGTCAGCTACGTTCTTGAGCTTGATTTCATAGTCATGTTCATCCCCTGCCCTGACACGGTCCCTGAGATATGACGTCTGGATCTGGATATTCGGAGGGGTCCAGACATCGACAAAAAGATTCATGGTATTGATATACTGGGGATAGGGGGTTGGATAGGGGGTTTGCATTACATCATCAGTGAATGCGATCTCGGCGCCATAGTTCCCGATATCAGCATCTTCCGGAATATTCACCTCAATAGTAAATTCCTGCTTTTCCTCCGGTTCGAGGTCTTTGCCGGCAGGTGTTACGGTGACCCAGCTTTCTTCAAAGATATTCTCCATGTACGGGGACGGCACAACCCGGGGTTCCAATGTAATGGTTTTATTATCCCTGTTTGTGACAGTTACAGTAATTTTGTCACTGCTGCCAGGTTTCAACTGGGTGCTTGAATGACGTGGGTTGATCTGGAGTTTTGCAAAATCCACATCCTGATTGAAACCGGAATCCGAGCTCGCTGTTACCACCTCATCAATCATGACCATATCTGAGGCTGGAGCTGAATGCACTTCAACTCCCGTTGCACTAACGGCGGGCATGAATGCTATGCTCACAAGCATCATTGCAACAATTAGCTCTCCTATTCGTATTCTTCTGCTTTCCATCATTCTTAATTTTCTCCATTTCTTCATATTTTTCCCACAGGGCTCCCAAAAGCAAAGCCAGCGAACATAAATTAAATTTTAAGCTAAAGTCGACACGGTTTTGCCTTAAGGTAAATACTCAGATGATTCATATTTTCACATCTATATATAATTTCTATCCAATCCATCAAACTGTTTGTCAAGGAAAGTAATACTACAGAAAAATACACCCACAAATCAACCTTCTTTTTGATAGTTTGATGATTTGGCCAGAAAACATATAAAGGGTTGGTGAAAAATAGTTTATTGAGTTCAAAAGTACTTTCCGGGAAAAATTTGAACTTCATACCCAAAGACATGGTTATGTTAATTTTACGAAGACTTACGCTTGCCTGATTCTGCCTCTGGATTAAAGAAAAGAGGTAAAGAAGAAATGAATGCAAAACTAAGAACTGCAAAATTGGGAATTGCCGTATTGCTGGTTATGTGCACCTTTACCGGCATGGCTGTGGCTAATACTGGAGATGCAGTGGAATCAGACCTGGGAAACAATGAAACTCCTTATGAGTACAATGCTGAAAACTTTATAATTTTGACTAAGGGTAAAAGTCTCTGTGCTGAAAATATTGTGGAACAAAGAAAAGCACTTATAGATACGTTCCTGGTGCACTCCGGAGATAAAATACCTTCCAGATATGTAAGTGTAACCGAGGATTTTAAAATCTCAAATGATACCAAGCTGGTAGCTTACGGATTTAAGATTCTGCCTGATGGGGAGATAAAGGAGTATAGGGGATATTGCAGTAAGGATTTAGAGGGATACGGGGACGCAATTTCAAAAGCAAACAAGTGGTTTAGTACCATAGACACCGAACCTGCCACCTTGAATCAAGAAACTTCTAATGTATGTGAGGTTCTGCTGGGTAATGACTGGCATGGCTGGAGTCGGATAAATACGTGCACCGACGATTATACATATTCACCCTATGGGAATTACAATACGACTACCGAATGGTTCTGGGATGCTGGAGAAACAAATAGTGAAAAAGATTATTTCATGCTGAGAAGTAAATTTAGCATGATGCCAGGTCATCAGCAGTACAATAATTATTGGTTAAATTACTACGGTTACATAACTCATAATTGGAATTACTGTGACTATCCGGGTACCCGTGAGATGTTTGATGCTGTACCATATGACGGACGTGGCAAAACTACAATTAGCGTAACCTTGTCACGTAAAACGGTCTTTTCGATGTGGTCAATAATAATCCCGGACTATAGTATGAATGACAAGAGTGATTATATCCAGGATAAGGGCAAATGGGAAATAAATATCAATCCTCTTTCCGAAAATTGTGGAGGAAGTAATTTTACGGTCTGGACAGGTTCTTTCATGCACTGTTCACAAGACGAAGCGAGAAGTGGAGAGCGGTTAGGACTTACCTGCTTTGAAGCCAAACCAATGTGGGTTCAAATAGATCCGTTTAATGCATATACTCCGGGATTCCATGGCAATTCAAATTGTGTCCGGTGGACAGGCTCAGAGTATGATGAGTAAGGTTGTTCATATGTATTTTTGGATGTAATTTCCCTTCTAATTTTTTATTTTCCTAAGGAAGCCAGAATACCATACCTCCATCGTTTATTTTCCTAAAAGTTGAACTTTCAGAGTGTACGAATGAAATAATAGCAAAATAAAATACCTGTGAAAAGTGGCTTGAAAAATGTTAAGCGCAGCCTAATATAAGATAGTGAATATAATAATGAATGGGATAATCAGGGACTATAAGGGTCGGCTGAAATCCCGGAAAGCATCACTCAATGAGGGGAGAGTGAGCCGGGGGTGAGCATTTATGATGACATCTGAAGCCTGGACTACCGCAGGGATTCTTGCAGCTACTTTTGCACTGCTCTTATTCTCCAGACTCCCGGCTCACGTAATCTTCCTTGGAGCCCTCACAGCCGCGATAACCTTCGGACTTGCTCCGGTAGAAGATTTATTGAAAGGCTTTTCCAACCAGGGCGTGCTGACCGTTGCCGTACTCTTCATGATTGCCGAGGGGATGTACTCCACCGGAGCCATCACGATGATCTCGGACCGGATTGTGGGCCTGCCAAAATCAATACTCGGCGCCCAGTTCAAGATCCTGCCTCCCGTGGCAGCCGGGAGCGCATTTTTTAATAACACGCCGCTGGTTGCCATGATGATCCCGGTGGTAAGGGACCTTTCCAGGTCCACAGGCCTCGATTCTTCGAAAATCTATATCCCCCTGAGCTACGCTTCCATACTCGGAGGGGCTTCCACCCTCATTGGTACCTCCTCGAACCTGATCATTGCAGGCCTGGTGCTCGAGCAGATTGCCGAAAACGACCCCGGAGCCCCCGTGCTGGAGAGGATAACCATCTTCGTGCCGACTCTCGTGGGGCTTCCAGTAGCCATTGCCGGCATTGTCTTCCTTTTCTTCATCGGCACAAAACTCCTTCCCAAACACGACATAAAGGGAAAAGAGGAGATAAAAAGGCGGCTCTATAGGGCTGAGTTCTTAATCAAGGAAGATTCCTACCTTGCGGGAAAGACCCTTGAAAAAGCCGGCTTCGCTTCTCCTACGGGGTATTCCCTGAACTCGGTCCGGAGGGGAAAAGAAGAAAAACACCTGATAGAGCCTTCCTTCGTGCTCAGGCCGGGGGATATCCTGACCTTTTTCACCGATGCCGACGGGCTCCCTGCACTCTGGGCAACCATCGGGCTCACCCCTCTCAACACCCTCTTCCCGATGCAGGCCGAGAGGCACCGGCACCGCCTTGTGGAGGTGGTTATTTCGCCCAGGAGTTCGCTTGTCGGCCGTAGCATTGAAGACCTCCCTGAGACCGAAGAACCTTATGAGGCAGCAATCGTGGCAATTTCCAGGTCAGGAGAACCACTGGATCTCCCACTCCGGGAAGTTCGGATCATGGCAGGGGACAGTGCCGTGCTTGAGGTGGAAGACTCATTTTTCTACCATAACCGGAACGAAACCGAGTTTATCATTGTCAAGCGCCTTAGAGGTTACCGGGTAAAGAGGACGGACCGGGCTATTGCCGCAATTGTTATCACCGGAGCAATGGTCGCAGCGGCTGCACTCGGCCTGCTGACGATTTTCAATGCAGCACTTCTGGCAACTTTTGCCATGCTTGCGACCGGCTGCATGAGCATCAGGAGGGCGACAAAGAGCATTGAATGGAACACGGTCGTGGTGCTCGGATGCGCCGTCGGGCTTGAGGCGGCGGTTACGGAAAGCGGGCTTGCGGACGTTCTCGCCAACCTGATTTCAAGCATAGGGGGAAGCGACCCGTATGTGGCGCTTGCAGTGGTCTTCGTTAGCTGCATCATAATGACAAACGTCATCACAAATGCCGCAGCGGCAGCGTTCATGTTCCCAATTGCACTCTCTATTGCAGGAGACCTCGGGACCAGTTTCATGCCTTTCGCGGTTGCCCTGATGCTCGGGACAAGCTATTCTTTCCTCAACCCCGCCGGGTACCAGACAAACCTCATGGTCTTTGAACCCGGGGGGTATGCTGCAAAGGACTACATCAAGGTGGGGCTCCCCCTCACCATTCTGGTAAGCCTTGTCGTAATCCTGCTCACCCCGTTGATATACAGTTTCTGAGCATGCCAGAAACGAAACTGAAGAAACGAAACTGAAACGAAACTGAAGAAACGAAACTGAAGAAACGAAACTGAAACGAAACTAAAGAAGAAAAGTAATTTAAAAACGGAAATAAAAAAGGATATAAGAGTGACCTTTCAATCACTCTTTTTCTTGTTTTAACTATAGTATTTTGGACTTTATCCGGATCATTCTGCCGGAGCTTCTGCGGCTTCACCCTCAGCGGGTTCGAGGCCAAGCAGAGCCTTGACGGACTTTTCGCCGTATTCAACGATTTTGGCGTTGACCTGGACGATATCCGGAGCGATTTCCTTGCCGCGCATCATCTTCCTTCTGCGCTGCCCCTTTGTTTTCGGGGTGTAGCCAACACCTACGGCCACCAGGACTCTCTGTCTCCTGGGCCCGGGAAGGTCCGGCTTCATAACAAAACCGCTGCCGTCACAGCCGCCTGTGATCTGGATCTTGTAACCGGTCAGGCCCATAAGGGAGCCGTCAACGGTGTCACCGATTGCTTTTCCGATAAGTGCGTTTGCTTCAGCATCCTTCACATCGATCTGGTAAGCATGCGCCTCCTTCGGATCTGAAACTACAACTTTGAAATTTGCCATGTGAATCCTCCAATATCAGATTTATCTAATAGTTCATCAGGTTCCTTTGCCTTAAATTGCCTTTACCTGCATCCTTATATTGTCCTGCATTTTGAATTATTATTGGTAATCCGAATCCCCAGCCGTCACTTAGCCCAGAAAGGATTGCCCTTGCGCTTGATTTCAAGGAAACGCTCCAGGGTTTCCTGTTCATCAGAGGACAGGGACTCGAAAATCTCATGCTCAAGGACTTTTGCATGCCTTTCAGGTACGTTGACAAAGAGATAATCTTCCTCCTTGATCTGACGACCCACGGTTGCCCCGTCAATTGCCATTGCAACTTCCATGCCTACCCTTGCAGAGGAAATATTATCCCCTGCGGACTGCAGGCCCTTTATCTTGCCCACGGCATTTCCGTTTTCAAGCATGACGTCGGTATTTGTCCTGACAACCCCGCCGAGCACCCTGACCCCGACTACTG
The DNA here is from genome assembly GCF_052056915.1 of Methanosarcina sediminis. GTDB lineage: Archaea > Halobacteriota > Methanosarcinia > Methanosarcinales > Methanosarcinaceae > MTP4. The sequence continues at coordinate 1,092,259 of NZ_CP195119.1, forward strand.
CGGGTTTGCTCTGGCGGAAGACACAGCCCGGAAGGATCTTGAACCTGCCCGGACGGATGATTGTTTCGAAAATCTTCTTTTCGGCCAGTTCCTGCTGCTTCTTCACGTATTCCTGGTAATCCTCGATCAGGCGGTAGATCACATCGTTAGTGAACACCTTCACGTTGCTTCCCTGGGCTCCCTGCAAAAACTCCTTAGAGTCTGCGTGGAGCTTGACATTAAAGCCGATAAGCACCGAATAGAGAGGATCTTCGACCGTTGAAACCTCAACCACATCCCTGTGGGATATATCTCCTACCTCGGCTTTCCTGATAGGAACTTCCTCTTTCTGGAACTCATGCACCAGGGCTTCAAGGGACCCGATCGTATCAGCTTTGATCATGACCCCCATGGAATCCGTGTCAATCCTGACCTCGTCGATCTCAGACTTTACCTGTTCAACGATTTCTTCAAGGGTTTCCTCATCAGCCACCCGGAGGGGAGCGCCTGCAAGGGCATCATCCAGCCCGGGAGCCGAGATTTTCACACCCACCGCAGCAGTCACTTTTTTAATCTGCCTGAACTTGCTTTCGTAGCGGATTTCGGAAAGTTCCCTGGGTTTTAACAGGGCCCTTACCTTGGTCTGGATAGGCTCACCCAGACTTCCAATCACAACAGTGTCGCCCTTTTTCAACGTGCCGTCGTAAAGGATTACATCCGCCGTCGCACCCAGGCCCTTTTCTTCCTTGACCTCAAGCACGGTACCCACTCCGGGGCCCGTTGCACTGTACTCCAGGTTTGATTCAAGGAACCTCTGGGCAAGCCCTAGAAGCACCATCAGAACATCCGGGATGCCCTCACCTGTAACAGCACTTGCGGGAATGACCCCGAGAGCTTTCTGGAAGTTCGTAACCCTGTCATAGCGGTCCGCGGCGAAGCCCTGGTTGTAAAGCTCACCTATGACTTCATAGAGCCTGTTGTCAAGCAGGGACTGGACCTGTTCACTCTGTTTTTTGAAAGTGGCAGCAAAAGGCATGTCCCTGTTAGGGTTCCAGCCGTTGATCCTGTCAACCTTATTTGCGACAATGACAAAAGGAGTCTTGAAACGCTTCAAGATCTGCAGGCTTTCGTAAGTCTGGGGCTTGAAGCCCTCATTCACGTCCACAACCACAATCGCAAGGTCTGCAAGCGCGCCGCCCCTGCTCCTGAGAGTTGTAAAGGCATGATGCCCGGGAGTATCTATAAAGAGCAAACCCGGCACCATAAAACGGTCCCGAAGCTTGGGGTCTCCGAGTTTCTCGACAATCACGTCCATTGGGACTTCCGTTGCCCCGATATGCTGGGTGATTGCACCGGCTTCTCCGCTAACAATCGCGGTCCCCCTTATCTTGTCCAGCAGGGTTGTCTTCCCGTGGTCAACATGCCCCATTACGCAGACAATAGGAGTTCTCAGGTTTTTCTTATCAGTCATGTGCAAAAACCTCCTCATTCTGGCATCCAGCTGCTGCAGGTTCGGAAGGTCCCGGATTTATCCTGAAAGGACCCGTTCTGCAGGTATCTTACAGGCAAAGGCATGGATTCGTGCCCGAAAGGCTCCGGGACACGAAAGGCTTTGATGAACCTGTTTTACTCGTACAGACAGACCTCATCGATCCTGGAATATGCCGCAATTTCCGAATCCTTAAAGTGGATTGCAATTTCCCTTGCAGCGGCTTCAGGAGAATCGGAGGCGTGAACCACATTTCTTCCTACATCCAGAGCAAAGTCTCCGCGGATTGTCCCGGGAGCGGCTTCCACAGGGTTTGTAGCCCCGTTTACGGCCCGCATAACTTTGACTGCGTCTTTGCCTTCAACTACCATCGATACCGAAGGACCGGAGGTGATAAATTCGATAAGGGAAGGGAAGAAAGGCCTTTCTGCATGTTCACCGTAGTGTTCCTTTGCAGTAGCCTCAGCGATCACGTTTAGCCTCATGGCAATGATTTTCAGGCCGCGCTTCTCGATTCTGGAGACAATTTCCCCTACGAGCCCGCGCTGGACTCCGTCCGGCTTTACCATAACGTATGTCTGTTCCATGTGTACACCTTGTTCTATGCCTTATAAAATACGGCTATCCTGGTTGTTCTTATGCCTTCTTCAACTGGATTCTGCCTTTTTCGGTCCACACAGTACGTCTCGGAAGCCTGCCCAGCTTGAAGTTGCTTATGCACTTGGAAGAGCACATGTAATAGGTAGAGCCGTCTTTCTTGACATAGAGCTTACCGGTACCGGGCTCCAGCATTTCTCCGCAAAAATAGCATTTTCTCTGTTCCATACTTTCTCACCGCACCGCTTTTACCTGGTGGTAAGCTTCTTAGCTTCTCTTGAGGTCTCCAGAAGCATCAGGATGTCACCGATCCGGACAGGGCCCACACAGTTTCTTGTAATGACACGGCCTCTGTCTCTGCCTTCAAGAACCCTGCACTGGATCTGACTTGCTTCTCCATGCATACCGGTGTTCCCGATTACGTCAATGACCTCTGCGGCAAAGCCGCCAATTGTACTTTCTTCAGCCATTCTTGGCACCCCACTAATTAGCTCATTTAAAATTATTTAAGAGCTTCAATTTTCTGAGCGATGTCCTGGACAACTTCAGCTGCTTTTCCTGCATCAGTGATTGCAACAGTTGCACAGGCCACACCAAGTCCGCTGGCTGCACCGAGTTCCTTCTGGTTCTTAATGTAGATGTACGGTGCGTTCTTTTCTTCGGAAAGAGGCGGAATGTGAGCAATGATCTCAGCGGGCTCGACGTCTTCTGCGACGAAAACAAGCTTTGCGTTGCCCCGCTCGATAGCTTTTGTAGCCTCGTTGGTTCCTTTCTTGATCTTTCCGGTATCTCTGGCGAGCTCAAGAGCTTCCAGAGCCTTATTTGCGAGTTCTTCTGGAACATCGAATTTAACGAATTGTGCCATAGTAATAGTCTCCTTCGAAATTGCGATTTCCGCAATTTTTCATCATTCATTGGTTTTTAACACAGATTCTTTTAGCATTGAAAATCAAATCCGAAAAATGAACTTGAAGTGCTTCAATGCGCAAAGCAGATTAGTTGAAATACAGATGCTGCGAGCTAAATGCCGCAAACAGAACCTTAGAAGTACATGATTGCCTATAAACTTTCTGCTTGAAAAGCGGCTTAAGCCCTGAATATACGGACAGAATCTAACCAGGACCCTATATAAATAGATTCACATTAACAATGAAGCAACGAAAAAATATCTTTAAAATGTCCTTGTGACCATAAACCAGTAAAAACCAGTAAACGTGGCCTCATTACAATAAACCAGTAAATATGGCCTTATTAACCATAAATCAGTAAATATGGCCTTATTAACCATAAACCAGTAAAAACCAGTAAATATGTCCTTATTGTCCTTATTAACCATAAACCAGTAAAAACCAGTAAATATGTCCTTATTGTCCTTATTAACCATAAACCAGTAAATGATAGATTCATATGGATACCCTCTACTACGAAGCCCACAATAACCTCTACCTTAACGTGACAAACCGCTGCACTGCAGACTGCGTCTTCTGCGTCCGGAACTTTGCGGACGGGGTCTACGGGTATGACCTCAGGCTTTCAAAGGAACCTTCGGAAAAAGAAATAATTGATGCCCTTGAAAAAATCAACCTTGCAAAATACAGGGAAATCGTGTTCACGGGGTTCGGGGAACCGATACTCAGGCTCGATACCGTGCTTGCAGTGACCCGCTGGCTGAAGGCTCGGCCGGAAGGGATAAAGGTCAGGCTCGATACAAACGGACATGCCTCACTTATCTGGCCTGAGAGGGACGTGGTTTTTGAACTGAAAACTGCGGGAATCGATTCAATCTCCGTCAGCCTGAACGCCGAATCCGAAGATACATATAATAAGCTCTGCCGTCCGGTACACGAAAATGCTTACCAGGCGGTGCTGACTTTTATCATCGAGGCGAGAAAAGCCGGAATTCATGTAAGGGCAACGGTTGTCGACTATCCCGGGATTGATGTGGAAAAATGCGGGAAGCTTGCAGAGGATCTGGGCGCGGATTTTCATGTACGGGAATTATCGGAAACTGCAAAAGAACAGCTTGATGAAGGTTCCTGAAAGAGATATTTGAACCCGATTTTTTGAAAGAAATTGTTGAACCCGATTTTTGAAGGGATAGTTAGAAGCAATCAGGCTGGAATGGGATAAAACAGGAGAAACTCATTCTGAGCTTTCGACAACCTCATCCACCAGCACATCCTCTCCGCTCTTCTTCCTCCTGAAATCTCTCCTGGACTCCCTTGCAAGTTCGGCCTGTGCGCTCAGCTTGCCTCCTACCCACCGGTCCATTACCGTACAGGCAACAAGGTCCCCGGTCACGTTAACCGCAGTCCGGCTCATGTCCAGAATCCTGTCAACCCCTATGATCAGAGCGATTCCCGCCGTGGGAATTCCCACACTGCCCAGGATCGTAGCAAGGATCACAATCCCCACCCCCGGCGTGGAAGGAGTCCCGATAGAAGCGCCAACCGTTGTTATCATAATCAGGACAAATTCAAAGAACCCCAGTTCAACCCCGAAGACCTGGGCAAGGAAGACCGCAGCAACTCCCTGGTAAAGAGCTGTCCCGTCCATGTTCACGGTCGCACCCAGGGGGATTACGAAATGGGAAACCGAAGGTCTGACCCCTACAGTTTCATCAGCGGTCTTGATGGACATGGGCATTACAGCTGCAGAACTGGATGTCGAAAAAGCCAGAAGCATAACTTCGCGCACGTCCTTTAAAAACGAGATAGGGTTACGCCTTGAGATAAAGGTCACAATCAGGAGATAAAAACAGAGCAGGAAAAACAGGCCCAAAAGTACGGTGACCACGTACAGCGCCATTCCCACAAGCGTGTCGATTCCAAGCTTCATAGTAAAAGTCGCAAGCAGCCCGAAGACGGCAATAGGGGCAATGAGCATGCACCACTTCACAACTGTCATGCACACTTCCTGGATCGAACCCATAAGGTCAAGCAGGGGCTTTGCCTGCAGGGGGACCATGGAAACAAGGGCGACTCCCACAATGATGGAGAAGATAACCACCTGGAGCATCTGCCCGCTAACCATAGCATCCAGAGGGTTTTTCGGGACCAGGTCCCCGATAAGCATGGGTACGCTGCCGAAGGTAGGTTCAGGGACTGTCTGGTTATTCACAACATTTACCGCAGGAGCTCCGAGCTTACTCTGGACGAGTTCCCCACTGATATAAAGCCCCGGCTTGATAAAAAGGGAAATCCCGAGCCCTATCAGGATAGCGGTGCTGGTTGTAAAGAGGAAGTAAACAAGGATCCTACCCCCTATTTTCTGGAGATGTTCCCTATCCGAACCACTGGCAATCCCCCGGATAATGGAAGCAAAGATAAGGGGCACAACTATCATCTGCAGGAGACGGAGAAAAATATACCCCGGAAGGGAAAGCCATTCTCCCACTACATAAGCCGTTTCCTCTTCAAGCAGCCCCCCGAAAGGCCCGAGCATCAGCCCGACCAAAATCCCCAGCACCATCCCGACCATGATCTGGAGCCAGAGCCGTTTTTTCAGGAGGTCACGCATAAGGTAGCTGAGCTGTTTAAGGGAACGCGGGTGAAGCTGTTCAATATGGTTGGATTTGGAATTAATTCCAGGCATGGCAAATAACGAATTCTCAAGCCGTTTTTAAGACCAGGTCTTTAGTCTCATAAAGGCCTTCAGGCTCATACATAGCTTACAATAAGATTTTTGCCTACAAGTAGATTGAGTTGAAATAATAAAAATATTTACCTGGAAAAGAAGATAATAAGAAAAAAGGACTCGAAAAAGATAAGGAAAGAAATCCAGAAAGAAATCCAGAAAGAAATCAGGAAAGGACCTGAAAAATTAAACACCATTTAAAAAAATTGAAATTAAAGATCCAGATGAAAAAAACAGGGGAATGTTTCCCCGGCCTATCTCACGAGGTATTCACAATCCTGCAATTTACATGGCATTTTTTCTTTAAGAATGGTCTTCATCTTCGAGGTTTTCATAGTCGCTATTTTCAAGGTCTTCCAGATCTTCCAGATCCTCAAAGTCCTCCAGATCACCCAGGTTTTCAGTTTCAACCGATCCTTTACGCTTCCGCAGTTTCAGGGTGAGAACCACTCCCACGCAAAGTGCCAGCCCCAGGGACAGAGGGAGTTTGAAGGAGGTCAAAAGCCCCATTACTCCGGAATCTTCGGACGAATCACCATCTGGAGATATAGGCCCGGAAACCGCTTCTTCCGAAGCAGGCTTATCCTCAGGGGATTCCCCGGAAGCATCCGAAACAACCCCGACTTTGTTTTCAACCCCGCCTGTTTCTGCAGTGGCTTCTTTAAGCGGCTGGTCGGTGTCTTCCGTTTCCATAAGCTCGGCTTCTTCCTCGGGCTCTTCAGGGAGGAAACTGTCATCCCCCAGCAGCAGGGCAAAAGCCGTGCCGTTCCGTTTGAAGAGGTATGCTCTTCCGTCATCGCTTCCTGCGGCTATCGTGCTGCTGTCCCTGGAAACGGAAATACTGTTAATCTTCCCACCTGTTTTGTTTTCCCATAGCTTTTCCCCTTCCAGGCTGAAGGCATAAAGTTTGTCATCCCAGCTTCCTGCGGCAATATAGGAAGAGTCCGGGGAAACCTCAACATTGTAAACGGTATCTCCCACTTTATAGTTCCAGAGTTCTGTCCCGGTGCGGTTGAAAAGGTGGATCTTGCTGTCAAAACTTCCCGCGGCTAGATGTGAGCCGTTGGTGGTTAACGATACACTGCTGACCCAGTAGCTCGGGTTATTCCTCCAGGAAAAGTCCCCTTTCCGGTTAAGGAGGTAGACATTGCCATTGGAACCTCCGGATGCCACGTAATAAGCCCTGGGGGTCATGCACACACTGTTGATAACACTGCCTGTTTTCTGCTCCCAGACCTTTTTCCCATCCTGGTCCAGAAGGTAGATGTAATGGTTGTTACTTCCGGCAGCCACATGAGAGCCGTCCCTGGAAACTGCAATACTCCTCACCTCAGACCCTGCATCGAAACTCCAGAGCAGGTTTCCTTCCCGGTCAAAGAAATAAACCTTGCCGTCGTCACCCCCTGCCGCAATACAGGAACCGTCTGCTGAGACGGCTACACTGTTAAGGCTTCCTCCTGTCTCGTAACTCCAGAGTAGCTTTCCCCTCTGGTTAAAGAAATACACATTATTATCATTGCTTCCTGCCGCAACGCCTGACCCATCCGAAGAAATGGACACTGTATACACTATATCCCCAGTGCCATAATTCCAGAGTTTTGTCCCCTCCGAATCGAAAAAAGAGACATTGTTGTCAAATCCTCCAACAGCCACATAGCTCCCTCCGGAAGATAGCGAAACGGAATTGACTATGCTGCTTGTATTACAGCGACAGATAAGGTCGAAAGCTTCGATTTCAACTGCGTTTACTCCCTCGTTTCCCGATGCTGCCGGTTCCGCAACCGCCACACCCGAAAGCAGGCAGCATACCAGACCCAGCAAGAAAACTAACCGTATTCCCAATGACTGCTTCATACTACTTTATAATGAGGACTTTCTTACACATGAAGTTATTGTTTACAAAGTACTTAATCTAAAAAATTCAGGTGAATAAATAATTATTAATCAGAATGAATAATTATGTAAAACAGTAATAATTAAATTATAGATATATTATCATTATAAAGTAGTACTGAAAATCAGTAATTATAGTTACTTATTTCAGTTAAGAAAACCTGGAAATTTTGAAAAAACAGAAAAAACCCTTCGGTTTGCACCCGATAAAGAGGCAGTTTAAGGATTATGATTTCAGTCAAAAACGGTAAAAACCCTGCATAATTCTCCATAGATCGCAATATCTTACCGAGTTTACTGTTTCATCTTAACAGAATACCTCTTCAGGATGCGGAACTTAAAAAAGGGCTAAAATAAGTGATGTGGTTTAATGGCAAGAGAAGTTTGGAATACCAGAGTTGGATTCATACTTGCGGCAGTAGGTTCTGCTGTGGGCCTCGGTAATATATGGAGGTTCAGCTACACCTGCTATGAAAACGGAGGAGGAGCGTTCCTGATCCCGTACTTCATCGCCCTCCTTACCGCCGGAATCCCTCTCATGATCCTTGAATTCGGGCTGGGCAGCAAATTCAAAGGCTCTGCTCCGATGTCCCTCAAAAGGGCAGATAAAAAATTCGAATGGATAGGCTGGTTAGGAGTTATGTCCGGCTTTATCATAACGACGTATTATTCGGTAATCGTAGGCTGGAGCCTGATCTACCTGGCAAATGCGTTCACTCTCGGCTGGGGCACGGACACTGCCGGCTTCCTTTTCGGGGAAGTCCTCGAGCTTTCCGACTCCCCGTGGGTGCTCGGAGGCTTTGCCCATAAGGTTCTGCTGGGCTTGCTTGCTACCTGGGCTATTATCTGGGTTGTCGAAAAGAAAGGGGTCCAGGGAGGAATTGAAAAGGCAAGCAAGATCTTCATGCCCCTCCTCTGGATCCTCCTGATCGTCCTCGTCTTCAGGGCAGTCACCCTCGTGGGAGCTCTTGACGGAATCGAGTGGTACCTCAAACCCGATTTCAGCATGCTCCTTGACAAGAATCTCTGGGTAGCAGCCTACGGCCAGGCCTTCTTCAGCCTGAGTCTCGGGATGGCCATAATGATCACCTACTCAAGCTACCTCCCGAAGAAAAGCGATATCGTAAACAACGCCTTTATCGTAAGCCTTGCTGACTGTGCCTTCAGTTTCACCATGGGTTTTGCAATCTTCGGGACCCTCGGGTACATGGCATCTTCCAAAGGTGTCGGACTCCAGGAAGTGGTTGCCAGCGGAGTCGGGCTCGCTTTCGTTGTGCTTCCGGAAGCCCTGAACATGCTCCCGGGCTTAAAAGCAATTACAGCCGTAGCATTCTTCCTCAGTATAGTAGTGGCGGCGCTCTCTTCCCTGATCTCCATAGTGGAAGGCTTTGCTGCAGCTATTATGGACAAGTTTGATATGAGCAGGAGCAGGGCAGTGGATGTTGCAATCGGAGTTTCCCTAATTGGCAGCCTTATCTTTGCCACCAAAGGAGGGCTCTACTGGCTGGACATCGTTGACCACTTCGTCAACATCTACGGCCTGATGGTTGTCGGAATCCTTGAAGTCGTTGCAATCGGATGGGTCTATGGAGGAGACAGGATCAAAGAATGGGTCAATACCTACTCGGACATCATGGCCGGAAAATGGTGGGACATCAGCGCAAAAGTTGTCATTCCGGTTGTCCTGGTCATCTGCCTTGCCCAGGAGACTCTCACCGGCATCAACGAACCTTACGGAGGCTATGATACAAATGCACTCCTGATGGGGTTCGGCGTGATCGTACTCGGGGCCGTAATAGCCCTCATGCTGCCCCTTCTTAAGAAGGAGGTCGAGTAAAATGCTGTCCACAAGCAGTATCGCAATGGCTGTCTTCGGGTTTGTATTCCTCTACGGAAGCCTGGCTTACTTCCTGAACATAGCCATGAAAAAGAAAAGATAATGAAGCACAGAAAATAAAAAAAGTGTAAAAAGAAGTTGTGGGATTATTTCCACAACCATTTTTCTTTTTTTTCAATTAGTGAAATGTCATTTAGGAATAGCTAATTTTCACCTTATGCTTTTGTTTCCTGAATTCTTCATATAAGCCATTTTACTACCCTTTATAGGTACCCAGGAAACTTACATAGTTATCACTATACCCTTTATACCTGACTTTGACAGTTTCCACTAATTTTAATTAAAATTTCCTTCATTTTTCCCGATTTTTGTCAGAAAAAGGTATTTGACAGTTCAAATAAATTCATCGAATTTTCTAAGAAATTCCCTTTTTTTGGGTTAAAATCAAGCGATTTATGGAATCGAAATTGGCATAAATATAAGTTTTATTCTTATTCTTCAGAAAATCTACGGTAACTGTCAAATTCGATAGACTCTTTTTTATGAATTTTGTTGACGTATGCTTGAGTTCTTTGAACTCATATCGCATCAGCGATATGAGTAATTGGGCAATGAATCCTATGATTATTGCTCCATAGATGCTCTCATCCGTCCATACCCTTAGTGGTTTTATTTCTATTTCGTTTTTCAGCGAGTTAAATATTTTTTCAATTGAATCCTTTTTCCTGTAGGTTTCAAGAGCATCTATAAGTGTCAAATTCTTACTTGATTTTAGGCAGAAAAATCCTTCTCTTCCGTTAATTACCTCTTCTTCAAGGAGTTCAAAGGCTTCATCTTCACTCATCTCAACCAGCTTTGTCTGGTATGAATAACTTATATCAATGAGTTTATTATTGATTCTGAATTTCTTTGGAAGTTTCTTATTCTCATCAATTGATTTCTGTATCTCTTTTGCCTCTTCCACCATTCTCTTCACTTTTCTGACTCTTGCTTCCAATTGCTGTTTTCTTAAAGTTTGCGAGAAATAGAGGTAGTTTGTACTGCTGGGTTTTACAATCTTTATTCCATAGATCCCCTTTTCTTCATCAACGACTTCAGGTTCAAGCTGATCAAACATTTTAATCAGCTTATCATCACTGGCGTTGAGCTTTTTTGCAGTAAGGTAATCCATTTCATCTTCTTTGATCAGAGCTAGATTTTTTATGCTATTTGCACCTTTGTCAAAAACAACAAGTGACTCTTTATTAAGTCTATTTCTTACCTGCTGATACGTTTTTTTAAAATGAGTCTGATCGGGAACGTTTCCTTTTTCCACAGTAATTCCAACAGGTAAGTTTATTGGATCTGCAAGTTCGCTTACTCCTAAAGTAATCTGTTTTTTATCTGGACGGTGATCGCGGCTGTAACCATATTTACCAAGTGGAGACTTATCACCATAAAGAACAATACTTGTCCAATCCATGTTGATATTAGTGTGTTCAAAATTGTACATGGAGAACAAAACATCCTGAATATCCAGAATGATCTCTTCTTTATTACTTCCCAAAGTTTGAAGGGTTCTGTACAGAACCCTTTCATTGAATTTTTCAAGATTGAAAAATTCCAGGACTTCGTCCTGGTTAATCCATTTATGAGCCCGATCAATGCTAAAGTTCTCTGTAAGTTTATAGCTAAGCAAAGCTTTGATCAGAGAATTGAAGTCGATACCTTTAGCCTTATGCTTACCCAAAATAGATGAAAAATTAAGCTGTTCATACAGGTTTTCAACAGCAAGAATGGTTCCGATGGGAAAGCATATATTGTCGTTAGGAGTTATTTCATATGTTCTTAGTTTTGTTTGCATTTTGGTCGATCAAACATTACTAAGAACTATGATTTTTATTTAACTGTCAAACTTAGGTTTATAGTCACCCAGCTGCCCTTGCGTCCCCTGAATACCATGGTTATCCCACTGCCCATAAGTCTCCTGAATATCTTTCATGGTTATCCCACTGCCCATAAGTCTCCTGAATACCTTTCATGGTTATCCCACTGCCCATAAGTCTCCTGAATATCCTTATAGGCATCATGATGCCTTTTTTACGAGTTGACCTTAAATAAAGAAAAGAGATTGAAGCGAAAAAAAATCAAAAAGAGATTTGAAAACAAAAAAGAGAAGTTGTGGAAACTCCCCCACAACTTCTTACCTACGAAATTCCCTTTTAATAGGATTTCATTTCCTTTTTCACGATACTATCAAATACCCTGTATCAAACCCGTAAACCGCTGATGCCTCAGAGTCTATGTTCGCCTTAAAGAGCCTGTAACCCGGAGCAGTTCCTGCAGGCACTTCCACCTCAAGCGGGAATATATTTTCTTCCCCTGCTCTGAGCTTTACATCCTTCTCGGTCCATTCAAAGCCGGAAAGGTCTGCCAGGTAGGAGGCAGGTACTCCATCAACGTTTATCCGGATTTTGAAGACATCGTCAATATTCTGGGTGTTTTTCACTTTGATACCAGTGGAAACGCTGTTTCCTGCTACAACATTACTGGCTCTGGGAGACACGGTTATATCGGCTCCACCCTCGGCCCGGACAACGTGATAGGGTGCTGAAGTTATAGCAGTGTTTCCGACGGCGTCCCTGGCAATAATTGACAGGGAATAGTCTCCCAGGTCATAGGGAACGGTTATGCTGCCCTTCCAGATGCCGTCTTTTTTGGCAAGTGAAACGTCACCTGCAGTCACTTCGATCACTCCGACCTTACCCGTGACATCCACACTTACATCCAGCGTAGAGCCTGGAGTTGTGCTGGCAGGGAACAGATCAACAGAATTGATTACAGGAGGCTCAGGAACCTGAGAACTTTTAACCTTTATAGTTTGAGTTGCCGTATCGATGGTACCAGGTTCGTTTTCTACGGTAAGGGAAACAGCATACTTACCGGATTCGGTGTACGTGTACTCCGGATTCCGGACATTTGAATCCACTGAACCATCCCCGTCAAAGTCCCAGGACCAGGAAACAGCATTCATAGAAGTATCGGTGAACTTAACTGTTAACGGATTTTCACCTTCAACAACACTGGCAGTGAAACCGGCAACAGGGATTCCGTAAATAGTGATGGATTCTCTTGAGGTATCGATGGTACCCAGTTCATTTGTTACGTTCAGAGAAACAGTATATTCACCGGGTTCAGTATACGTGTACTCAGGATTTTGGATATTAGAATCCACCTCGCCGTCACCATCAAAGTCCCAGGACCAGGAAACGGCATTTGTAGAAGAATCGGTGAACACAACTGTTAATGGGGAATCACCTTCAACAACATTGGAAGTGAAATCAGCAGCAGGAACACCGTAAACAGTGATGGTTTCTGTTACCGTATCGCTGGTACCCAGCTCGTTTTCTACGGTAAGGGAAACAGAATATGTACCAGGCTCGGTGTACTTGAATTCCGGATTCCGGAAATCAGAATCCACCAGGCCGTCACCGTCAAAGTCCCAGGACCAAGAAACGGCGTTTGTAGAAGCATCGGTGAACAGGACTGTAAACGGAACTTCTCCTTCGGTGATATTGGCAGTGAAATCAGAAACAGGAACACCATAAACAGTGATGGTTTCTGCTATCGTATCGATGGTACCCAGCTCGTTTGCTACAGTAAGGGAAACAATATACTCACCGGGTTCAGTGTACGTGTACTTCGGATTCCGTATTTCAGAATCTACTGCACCATCACCGTTAAAGTCCCAAGACCACGAAACAGCATTTGTGGAAGTATCGGCGAACCCGACTGTAAACGGAACTTCTCCTTCGGTAACATTGACAGTGAAATGAGCAACAGGAACACCGTAAACAGTGATGGTTTCTGTTACCGTATCGCTTGTACCCAGTTCATTTTCTGCGGTAAGGGAAACGATATACTCACCAGGTGCACTATAAGTGTACTCCGGATTCTGGACCTTTGAATCCACTAAACCGTCCCCGTTAAAGTCCCAGGACCACGAAACGGAGTTTGTAGAAGCATCAGTGAACCCGACTGTTAATGGGGTATCACCTTCAACAACACTGGCAGTGAAACAGGCAGTAGGAATACCATAAACAGTGATGGATTCTGCTATCGTATCGATGGTACCAAGTTCGTTTGCTACAGTAAGGGAAACGGTATACTCACCAGGTGCAGTGTACGTGTACTCAGGATTCCGTACCTTTGAGTCCACCAATCCGTCACCGTCAAAGTCCCAGGACCAGGAAACAGCGTTCTTAGAAGCATCTGTGAACCCGACTGTTAACGGAGCTTCGCCTTCGGTAACATTGGCAGTGAAATTCGAAACAGAAGAGCTCAGCAAAACAACTGCCCCATTAGTAAAATCATAACCAGCAGTTTGTTGCTCTGAGTCAACAATTTCTACAATTAGAACTTCATTGAGGGCGAATTCTTTTACCCCATGGGATGAAACCTGGTCCTTTACCTTGAATTCGATTGTCGAAACGATACCGGGCTCAGAAACCCCGGTCTTTGTTCCGTACCTTACTTCTGCATAGAGAACCTCACCTATTTCATTACCGATTTGCGGAATTATAAACGTAGACTGCCCATCCTGAGAGAGGAAAGGTCCCGGAGACTGAGACATCACTTCAAAGGCATCCGGATCGAATGAAACGTTGTACTGCAGCCCATAAACTTCTACAGAGTGAGGATCTATGCTTACGGTTACAGTAAACACATCTCCAGGCTCTACAGATGTTACGTTTGGTTCCGAAACCAGGCTGCAAAAGGGGTCAACATCTGCCTGGGCCGGAGAAGCAGCTGCTAAAAGCACAAATATTAGTAAAAAAAAACAACTTTCAAGATGTCTGATTTTCATAATTTTACTCCCACATTATCAAATACTCTACAAATCATCGAAAGAGATACTCTTTCGTAATCAGCACCCATTCTGATGCCGATCTTAGAACATCAGTGACGCTGGCCGGGAAGGGACATTGGATTTTATTCAAGGGGACAGATATCTGTAGCTTCGGGTCTTCTTAAAAAAATGAACTGAAAACATAGGAAATAAATTAGGGAACATAAACTGTTGATGAAACTGGCAAATAATAAATTATTCTATATTTTCCTCTTTTTCAAAAGTAAGTAAGAAGACAGTTAACAGCGATAACAAGAAATAAGAGAAGGAAAATCGAAGTAATGGGAAACTGAATATTTAAGAAAAAATAAATTTAAAAGATTCAAGCCCTGAATGCTCAGAGCTTTGAAACTTCGCCAAACTTAGATATTCCTGCGTCCGAAGATAGCCACAAGTCCAAACACAGCAAGCATCGGAAGCGCTACAGTCGGGAACTCCGGGACATTTACATTGGTATTGATAACATAAATGTCAAATTCAGAGGGGTAATCGATCTCTTTCCCCAACTTATCATATCCCGTCGCAGTTACCTTGTGACTGTAATTTCCAGGGACTGCATCGAAAGGAACGGTAATTTCCAGAACCGAAGTATTCGTCGTTCTATTGAGATCAAGTATCACACTGTCCTCACTAAAAGAATAAACCCAGTCGGATATCATCAAATCGATGGCAAACTTTTCAGTAATTGGATAATCTACAGTATAATCAAGAGGAGTATCGAGAAAAACTGCAAGATCATAAATGGCAGTTCCCCCAGGCTGCACATATTTTGTGCCTGGGGAAACATCGAAACTAACCGCCGCCGAGCATGGATTTGCCATAAAAAACAAAATAAGGATTCCGAAGACCAATTTATTCATTTTTACCACAACACCGCCTCAAGTTTTTAAGGATATAAACGATAACAAAAAGCTTGAATAAACTGAATACATCGAGAATAAATTAGGGAACAAGGACTATTTACTGATAAAATTAGTACATAATAAACTATTCTAAATGTCCCTCCTTTTTTAGAAGTTAAATACAAAAAATAGATAGCTTGCAATACAATTGAAAAATATATATGATATAATTTGTGTAAATAATAATTACATAAAAAGTAAGAAATTGCAAAGAGTACTACACCATAAATTATGAAAATTGAAACTGAACAAAATAGCGGCTTGCATGGAGCTGAAATACAAATAAATAAAAAAAGTGAATAAAAAGAAATCGAGTTTTTTAAACAACTGTTTTAACTCACCAGCAGATATCCGGTATCAAAACCCTGTACTTTTGAAGTTTCCGACACAACTTTTGCAGAAAAGAGCCTGTACCCCGGACTTATTCCCTCCGAGACCCTGATACTAAGGGGAAGCGAAACATCCTGCCCAGTCCTCAGTTCCACGGTTTTTTCGGTCCACTCAAACCAGCCGGGTTCTGCCTGTGAACCTTCCGGGACTTCACTGCTCCCGGTATCAAGGTAAACACTGAAAACGTCATCAATGTTCTGGGTATTTTTAACCTTGATATTTACTAGGACCTCCTCTCCTGCAGTAACGTTGTTCGCCCTCGGGAAGACAGTTATATCCGCTCCCCCCTCGAGTAAGAGCACCCTGTAAGGAACCGAAGCTTCAGCACAGCCTCCGGAACCATCCCGGGCAGTTATCTCCAGGGCATAAGCTCCGGCCTCCGAAGGAGCAATTATGCTTCCCTTCCAGGTCCCATTGTCATTCACAAGCCCGGCATCCTCGCCTGCAATCTCGACCGCTTCAACCTCTGGAGCCGCTTCCACACTAATATTTATGATAGCTCCAGACGTGGCATTAGTCGGGAATAAGGTGACAGAATAAATAAGGGAAGAAACGTATTCAGCTCTGGACTTTACATCCGGAAGCGAACTGTCCTCTGTCCCATCCCCATTCCCCGAAATATCTTCTCCTTCGATGAAAGAAACAGAAGAGGCATCAGGTCCTTCGACATCGCTTATTCCCACATCGCTGGAAGGCTCTTCAGGTTGAGAAGGACTGACACAACCTGACAAAACGAGGGAGAAAACTAAAACTGAGATCAACAGGAATTTCATTTTTGTCTTCATAGATTCCCACTTTGATTCATGCTCGATACGCAGTACATAAGGAGATTACAAGGAGTTTATAGAGGAAGAACTTATAAATTTAATTATGTAACTCTACACAAATACTTATCAATTAAAGGATTTCAACTTTTACGCGGGTTTTGTCGGCGGATTCGAGACAGTTCTCGCAGAGGCCTGTCCAGACTCCTTCGGGGTAGGCGAATTTGAGGAGGGGGCGGAAAACCCGCACCGGGTTAACGGTGGGGATTCCGCGTCCGCAAAAAAAGAAAATCTCCCGACAAAACTTCCTGTAATTTTGAGATGTTGTGAGCTGACCAACCTGAAATCATCAAATAGAGGCAGAAAAACTGAAAAAAGTAGTAATACAAAAAAGAGGGAAGGGTGTTGACCCTTTACCTCCAGTAATTTATTTTTGCTGCTTCCTCAATAAGTAGAGAACAGCCAGAAGTCCTGAAATCGCAAATGCGATTTGGAATCCCGGAATCTTGTTCTCTTCTGCATCACCCTCTGTATCTGAAGCTTCAGATTCTTCAGGAGCATTTGTTAGCTCTGAATCCGCCAAGTTTTCAGCGGGTTCTGCTTCTTCGGGGGATATATCTACATTTCGAACATCCCGAAGTGATTCATCTCCTTCTTCAGCCTCCTCTATCTCAGCAGAAGTCGGTGTAGATTCTGCGGGAATTATCCTGGCACTTCCCGTTCCTTTCCCACCTCTGTGATCTCCTTTTCCTTTTTCTTCCATGATTGTTTTTGTTATAGCTGTTGCATTGACCCATGTCTCATCCACATTCCCGTAAATGTCCACAGTATGCGTACCGATTGTGTAACTCGTTTCGGGTTCAAGCCCTGTGGTGTTGAAGTATTCGGCAGAGGTGTTAGTCTTGAAGATTCCGTTCAGGTAGATTTCGGTGTGGGATAAGTCGGGGTCTGGGGGGTTGTTCCAGGTGAAGTTGATCCAGGTTGAGCCGGAACTTGATTCAAGATTGCTAACCGCTGTACTACCGGTTATTATGGTTTGAATAGAATCAGGCTCTCTTGTTTCATCAATTGTCCCATCGCCATCCGTATCAATCATCATCTCATATTTTTGTGTTGTGAGGTTGATCGGGATAGTAGCAACAGCGTTCTTAGTCAACGGCACGAATTCATAAACTACTTCGGTAATTCCTGAATCGGATCTCTGTTTTATAGTGAAATTGAAGTGCTGCTCTTCTGCAGAATTTAGCTCATTCTCTGAAAAATTTGCCCTGATTTCAAAAACATATTCTTCACCGGTATTGTAAAGCAAAATTGTTTCAGGAGCGCTGTAATTAGTATTATCATATAAGGTAACAGTGTAGCCACTGAAATAGAATGAATCCGGAATATGCCTGTCAACTTTTCCGGAGGAAGGACCTGTACGCCTGCCTTTTGAATCATAGGCACTTAAGTCCGCAGGACAATTTAAAGACCCGGAGATCATATCTGGTCTTTCAAGAGTCAGCTCTACCGGCTGTTGTATAAAGATATCCCCTTCTTTGAATTCTATTGTCCTGTAACCGGGTGCAAAATATTCACTGTGTTTGGCAAGGCTCTGGGTCTGTACAAACAAAGGGAATTCATTTAAAGGAAATTCATTTAGAAGAAGTTCATTTGCAAAAAAAGGCGTTCCTGCTGAATCAATGATATGGGACTGATGAGTATGGCCTGAGATTACGAGTTTCACATTGTAATCTTCACAGTAATCTATAAATTGCTCTCTGTTAAACGCAATGCAACCATCGTTCCCACCGGGCTCAGATTGGGGAAGTCCGGTACCATCCGGGTTTTCATCATCGACTGAGGTGCATCGAATTGCCGGATGATGCATAAAAATAATTTTAGGCTTATTTCTATCCAGTTCTTTTAAAGCATCAATTTGAGTATCATTGAGACCGAATGATTCGGGAGTGGGATCAAATAATTGACCCCAACTCAAATAATAAGCATCGTAATCGGATAACGAATCAAGGCCTATAAACATGTAGTCGCCGACTTCTATTGAATAATCATTGAAGTCATCGGAAAGATAATTTTTTCTTCCCGGCAGCAACGGTTCTACTCGTTCATTATACTCTTCAAGGTCATCAATTATACTTCCATTTGAATCAATAATAGCCTTAGTCCGACGATCATGGTTTCCAGGTACACAAAGAACTCTTTCCGTACAATTATTTATTGAAAATATTCCATTCCAGAAATCATCAAAGTATTCCTCTTCATTATACTCAACCAGGTCACCGGTCACAAGAATTAAGGAATGGGACGGATCTAATTGATTTGTGGCAAGAATAGCCTCTGCAAAATATTCTCTTTTTTCATCCGGAGTTTCTTCACCCGCAAATAACCTTTGAGGCATTCCCATGTGAATATCTGCGAAATGAACTATAGTAAAATCGTTAGAAGAAACAGAATTACATTCAGAAACAACAGAACTAGACACAAGAATGTTATTTCCATCAAACTCTCCTATATTTCCAACAACTTCAAGATTTATTTCTTCTGCAGAAGTAACACTCATAAGAAACAAAAAGAAAATAACTGTCGTTAAGTAAACTCTTTTGTAATTAATGTTCACTTAAAAACCTCCAAAAATAATAAAATAATTTCTTAAACTAATTCTACTCAGCTTCCGTATTTTCAGGCACATCGATGTCTCTTGATGTAGAATAATGCGCTGAAATTTAAGCAAGTTGTCCCTTTTGCGGGAGTCAAAATCGACATCAATTGGAACTTCCGACTCTCCCACATTATAACAAATATACATAAATAATTTTTTAAAAAATTAGATGATTAATTAAAAAGAGTTATAAAAATCAAATTATGTACGGATACCCACCCTAAACAAACATTTAGACAATTGCTTCCAATGGCATAAAAATTCCTTCCAAAAGAAGAAATGATTTATCGATCAGAAGGAACATAAAAAAAAGTGCAAGGGTTTACTTCATCCCCGACCTGAAGATGAGGTATTCATGATATTCAGCATTCTCGCAGTAATAAAAAAGATTTGAAAATAAAGAAATTAGGGGAGAAAAACTCCCTTCACTTCAAAATTCTCTTTTTTGAAATTCAAAATCAAAAAAACATTACTTATCCTCATGAATTTTTATAGATCCTCCTTGAAGTTCCGTCGTTGGCTCGGCAGTATCCTCTGCACCCAGCATGTTGTCATAAACGATTGCATCAGTGCTTTTGTCCCAGATCTTTATCCTGAACAGGTCAACATCGGTGCTCGGTGTGAGTCCGGCGTCGATGGCAGTTAACATGAAACCATATTCGCCTTCCCCATTGATTGTGCCCGTGCCCTTATATTGTGCACGCGCTCCGGCAATTACCAGCCAGTCGTATTCATCCGAATGGAAATTCAGGTCTGCTACCTGGAAATTGAATTGAGTAACACCGATTGGTACAGTGGCTCCTTTCTTGTATTTTGAAACGAAACCAAAGTTGGCAGTGCCTACGAGAGTTGGGTCAGGTGCATAGGCTTCCTCTGGAGAATTAATCCACCCACCACCGGTAACAAATCCTCCTTCTGGATCATAGATGACGACGTAGTTGGAAACTGAGTAATTAGACCCCAAATCATCGTCCGTGACTGTCAGGTTAATTTGATAGATGCCTGCAGAAGAATAGATATGCGTCCCGCTAACTGTACCTGAAACACCGCTTTCGATTACGATTCCACCCGAACTGGTGCCGTCACCCCAATTCCAAACTGCTGTGTGTGTGTCATTGGTTCCAATATCCGTGAAAGTAGAGTTAACCGTTATTGACGTTCCAAGCTGTATCGGATCAATTGTGGAATTGATTTTACCAACAACAGGAGCAACGTTATTAACCGTAACTAAGGTACTTGCAGATCCTTCACCTGTATCATCATCTGTTGCACTTACAATCACCATGCAATTATCAGATGCTGTGCCGCTCGGGTCATCGTCCATGTACTGGTGACTCTTACTAAACTCAGTATTGCCTGAAGAACAGTAGAATGTAGTGGAAGTCCCATCTCCCCAGGAGATTGCAACTTCGAATGTATCGACAACACCCGGATCAGTGATGGAAACAGTAACTGTTGCAATACCGTTTTCGTCAATTGTATCCCCGGTTGCGGTAATGATTGGTGCAACATTATTTACAGTAACTGTGAGTGTACCGGTTCCAACACCACCGTCATCATCAGTAACAGTTAACGTGACTGTGTAAACCCCATCATCTACGTAAATATGAGACGGAGTTAAAGAATCTGATGCCTTTTTGCCATCACCAAAGTCCCATTCGATTGTATGAGTGTCAACACTGCCTGCATCTGTAAAGATACCGGAGAAATCTATGAGGTCTCCTTCATTCACAAATACGTCAGCACCTGCGTCTACCTCTGGGACAGCGTTATTTATAGTAACATTAAGGCTATCAACAGAAACTCCACCGTCATCATCCTGAACTGTGAGAGTAACAGCATACACCCCATCATCTGCATAGGTATGTGAGGGGGTAAGGTCTCCAGCAGCTGTTGAACCGTCTCCGAAATCCCAGAGAGTAGTATGTGTGTCGAAAATCCCAGGATCATTGAAACTTCCGGAGAAATCAACGGTATCACCTTCAAGTGCAAAGAGGTCATCTCCTGCGTCCACCTGGGGAGGAACATTTATTACTGTGACTGTAAGGAAATCGGTTCCAATACCACCATCATCGTCAGTAACTGTTAAAGTTACTATGTAAGTACCGTTTTCCTCATATGCGTGAACAGGGACTAGTGAACCGGAAGCATTCGTTCCGTCACCAAAGTCCCATTCGATTGTGTGAGTGTCAACAACACCACAATCTGTGAAACTACCTGAGAGAGAAATAACTGAACCTTCATCAGAAATCTGGTCAGCACCAGCATCGACTGAAGGAGCAACGTTAGTAACGGTAACATTAAGTGTATCAGTACCAATATCGCCGTCATCATCAGTGACTGTTAAGGTAACTTCATAGATTCCATCATCCTCATAAATATGAGAAGGAATCAAAGA
This sequence comes from Methanosarcina sediminis, assembly GCF_052056915.1. GTDB lineage: Archaea > Halobacteriota > Methanosarcinia > Methanosarcinales > Methanosarcinaceae > MTP4. Next base: position 1,113,691 of record NZ_CP195119.1, read on the forward strand.
GCCTGAAGCATTGGTTCCATCGCCAAAGTTCCATTCAATTGTGTGAGTGTCAGCAACACCACAATCTGTGAAACTACCTGAGAGAGAAATAACTGAACCTTCGTCAACAATCTGGTCATTTCCAGCATCAACTTCAGGTGCAATGTTGTTAACCGTCACTTCAGCAGTAGCGGTATCATTTAGCCCTTCTTCATCTGTCACCCTAAGCAAGACAGCCCCAATATAATCATCATCCCAGGTATAAGTGGCATAAGGTTCTGAAGATGAGATATCAAATACTCCGTCGTTGTTGAAGTCCCATTCATAAGTGAGTAAATCGCCGTCAGGGTCAGAAGAAGCCGAAGCATCAAAGCTTATGGGTGAGCCCTCGTATGCTTCATAAGGTCCACCTGCATTCGCTACGGGTGGATTGTTTTCAGGTACTCCAAACATATCCCCAAGTGTGATTACAGCTATATCTGCTCCTCCTGTCGGCCACTGATGACCACAGAAGACTATTTTCTTCCCATCGGGACTCCAGTGTGGAAATGCATCATGTACCCCAGCATTATAAGTAAGTCTTACCTTATAGCTCCCATCCAGATTTCTTAACCAGAGGTCAGGAGTACCTCCATCATTCGAAGCGTAAACAATATATTGACCATCGGGACTGAAACTTGGATGCCATTCACCATATGGAGTATTTGTAAGTTGAATTTGACTATTACCATCAGAATTTATCATCCATAGATCGTGTTTAAGGAAACTTTGATCTCCGGCACTGTATATAATTTTAGAGCCATCAGGAGTCCAATCTTTTCCAGGTCCTACGTAGGATGAAGTTCCAAGGCGATATTTTCCACTCCCATCTGAATTCATAATCCACAATTCAGAAGGATTATCCCAATAACTTTGACGATATGCAATTTTTGTTCCGTCTGGACTCCAATAACCGTCAGTATCTATATTTGAAGAATCTGATGCAAGAGGGGTTACCTTTCCATCATTAACATTAACCTTGTACAGATCAAACCAGTGACCACCGGATTTTGTGTACAAAAGTTCGTTTCCATCCGGACTCAAATCGCTAAAAGTAACAAGCATCCCTTCTCCGATACCTGTTCTATGCTGGTCACTTCCATCAGCGTTCATTATATAAGAGTCACGATCATTCCAAAAAACCCTGGTCAATGCATACATGATCTGACTTCCATCTGCAGTCCAGACCGGGGAATGTTCTTCCTCTGCGCGATCCGTCAAAAAAGTGATATCCTGCACAACTTTATTCGAAAATGATAGAATAACACTCCCGGAGTTGTCATTAAAATTTTCATCCGGAATAAATACTCCAACATCACCAGGATCATCTACCACGAACGAAATTTTACTATCAAGTCCATTAATTGCGTAATAATTCTGACCATTTACAATAATAAAGGCGTTAAAACGGAGAAAATCATCAGAACTTAGTTTATATCCTTCTCCAGTTAATTCTACAGAATACTCTCCCGGTAAAAGTGATGCTTTAGAATAACGATCTGCATACAAGATCGTATTAATTTTACCATCGACTGTTAATGTCTTGGTATCGGGACCCTCAAAAGTGAGCGTGATACTTCCAGAATTATCAGGAGTCCAGCTATCAGCTACGTACGCTTTTACTGGATCTTTTCCAACGTCCACAAAAATTTCTTCCCCATACTCATTCATGGTATAGAGTTTATCCCCTGACTCGATCAGAACATGATACCATGGTGGATTTCCACGATCGTAAGGTTTCCATCCTATGCCGCCAACAGATACCTTATATGTACCTTCAGTTAAGGAAATCGTTGCAGGGTATTTACTGTACCATACCCCAGAATCTGAAAAAGGCAAAGCATTATTCTTTCCATCGACAAATACTTCTGTAGATTCAAAGTCTTCTGCTGAAGCTAAACTACAAGCTATTGTTCCTATTAAAACAAGAGCCATTGAGAAACAGACTAGCTTATTAATCTCTTTCATGAGTTAAAACCGCCTACATACTATGTATATAAAATAAGTACATAATAAGTAAAATATTTCAAATAGTTTGATAGAAGAAAATTAGATAAAAGTTTTGTTTTTTAGTGAAAAAGAATAAAATATCGAAATATAAAAAGATACAACTGTCCTTGATATTGATAATGAAACAAAACAGTCGAAAAAATGAAATAAAAAATTAACCAACAGGCGCTTTAGCAGAAAGTACCCGCCGAAAAAACAAAAAAAAGAAAAGCCGCTTTAACAGCAGCTTAAACCTCACTTAATGATGCCCGTGTCCCGCGTACTGTTCCTTTTTGAACTTGACGTAGGTTTCACCGGCTGCATCCAAACACTTCTTGCAGAGCATGGCGTCTTCAGTCATGACACCTTTTGAGAAGTTGGGGATATGCAGTTCCACGGGGTAGAGGTCGGTTTTTGTCCCGCAGAGTTTGCATTTGCCGGGGGTACCTGCAAGTTCTTCTTTTTCCACTTTTACGCGGGTTTTGTCGGCGGATTCGAGACAGTTCTCGCAGAGGCCTGTCCAGACTCCTTCGGGGTAGGCGAATTTGAGGAGGGGGCGGAAAACCCGCACCGGGTTTACGGTGGGGATTCCGCGTCCGCATAGATCACAGTCTGCCATATCTTTTCCTCCTTATTTTATCTCCTTAGACCAGTACACTTGCTGCTTCGAGAGCCCACTGCACGAAGGGTTCGGGCCAGATTCCGATTACCAGTACGCCTGCCACTGCGAGCAGGAGAGCGAGGGCATACGGGAAGGGAGTTCCGATCTTTTCGCCTTCAGGGGGCAGGAAGTACATGTACTTCACGAGCCGTGCGTAGTAGAACAGGGAAAGGGCACTGTTCAGGATGGCGATCACAGCCAGCCAGGTCATGCCTGCCTGAATGGTCGAGGAGAAGAGCACGAACTTGGCCATGAAACCGGCTGTTGGCGGGATTCCTGCAAGGGCAAAGACAAAGACCATCATTGCAAAGGCAGCGATTGGCATTCTCTTGCCAAGGCCCCTGAAGCTGTCAAGGTGGTCGGGGACTTCCAGGTTGCCTCTCTTTTCAGAGGTCACCATCCAGACCACGGCACCGGCTGCTATGAATGCGCCTGCCTTCATGAAGGCGTGGGCAAGGGCATAGAGGATGCCGCCTGCAAGAGCCATTGGGGTCATGACCACGAAAGCCATTGCAATGTATCCTGCCTGGGCAAGGGATGAGTAGGCAAGCATTCGCTTGACACTGGTCTGAGACACTGCGACCACGTTTCCGAAGGTCATGGTGACAACAGCCAGGATCGTGAAGGCGAGCTGCCAGTCAGGCTGGAGGGCGATGAGAGCCACGATAAAGATCCTGAAGGCTGCCACGAAGCCCATCTTTTTGGAACCTGCCGCAAGGAGGGCGGACACAACAGAGGGGGAACCCTGGTAGGTATCCGGAGCCCACATGTGGAAGGGCACAAGCGCCATCTTGAAGCCGAAACCTGCAATCAGCAGGACCACTGCCACAAGCCCGATCGGGTTGTCCACCAGAAGGCCGCAGTTTGCAGCGATCAGGGGGATGCTGGTCGTGCCGGTTGCTCCGTAGACGTAGGTAAGCCCGAAGAGCATCAGGGCAGCTGAGACCGAGCCAATCACGAAGTACTTCATGGAGGCTTCAAGGGACCTCGGGTTCTGCTTCTCGTAGCCTGCAAGGGCGTAGGTTGCAAGACTTGCAAGTTCGAAGGCGCAGAAGAGCACGATCAGGTCGTTGGCCGAAGCCACGAACATCATGCCGAAGGTTGCAAAGAGCACCAGGGCATAGAACTCTTCGGTGTGCTCGCTGTCCTCGTTATACTTAATGGCAGCTACCGAGACCAGCAGGGCGACTGCCAGGAAGACCAGCTTGAAGAACTGGGAAAGGGCATCGATACTGACCGTTCCCGAGAACATCACCGCTTCGGTCCCGAAGCTTGCGACCGTAAGACCGAGAGCAGCCAGGACACCGAAAGTTGCCAGGTAGCCGAGCATGTTCTTGGCCTGGGGGGACATGAAAATCCCCGTGACCAGAACAAAGAGGCCGGTAACCGCAATTGCGATTTCAGGTGCAAGTAACATAAGGTTTACCATTTTTCACACCCCCGCTGCAGCCGCCAGGCTGACTATTGCTTCCGAATTAGTAATCATCATATCAAGCACCGGACTCGGGTTCAGGCCGAAGTAGAGCACCAGGAGGGCGATCACGGCCATGGAAAAGACCTGGAGGGAGTTGATGTCCTTCACGTCCCCGAGCTTCTCATTATACACTCCGAACATTGCCCGCTGCATTGCCCAGAGGTGATAGCCAGCGGTAATCACGATTGCCAGGAGAGCTATCACCACAAAGCCAGGCAGGTTCGCGAAAGTGAAGGTCAACACCAGGAACTCGGCAATGAAACCGGTCAGCCCGGGAAGGCCAAGCGAAGCCATGAAAGCAAGCATCATGATAACTGTCAGCTTTGGCATCTTCTGGGCAAGCCCGCCAAGGTCGTTGATGATCCTTGTCCCTGCACTGCTGTGGATGGCGCCTGCCGACATAAACAGGATTGCCATAATCAGCCCGTGAGAGAACTGCTGGAACATTGCGCCTGAGACCGAAAGGGCGACGAGGCCTGCAGCACCGAGGGTCACGTACCCCATGTGGCTCACACTGGAGTAGGCGATCATGCGCTTGAGATCCTTTTGCCTGAGCGCCAGGAGAGCTCCGTAAAGGATGCTGACCGACCCGAGCAAGCCCATCAGAGCAATGAGCAGGTCAGGGCTGCCTGCGTTCGGGAGCATGGGGAGCATGATCCTGAAGAGCCCGTACCCTCCGATCTTGAGCAGGACAAAAAGCACGCTGCCTGCGGTGGGGGCTTCGGAATAGGCATCCGGAAGCCAGGAGTGGAAGGGGAAGGACGGGATTTTTGCCAGGAACCCGAAGAGAAGCGCCAGGAAGATGGCGTCTTTCAGCATTCCGGACTCGAAGAACTGGTACTGGGAGATCAGTTCCCTGATGTCAAAGGTGGGCACTCCGGTCTGCTGCCAGGAGGCATAGAAGATCCCGAAGATCCCGAGGAGCATCACCAGGGAGGCCACATGCGTGTAAATGAAGAACTTGTAGGACGCATGAGCCCGCTTTTCTCCTCCCCAGATGTTCACCATGAAGAAGAGGGGGATCAGGGTGAGTTCCCAGAAGATGTAGAACATGAAGAAGTCAAGGGACACGAAGACCCCTATAACTGCTGCCTGCATGGCAAGGATCAGCCCGTAGAACCTGTTAGGGGCTTCTCTGTCCTCGCTCCAGGAATAAACAACAAGCAGCGGAATTACTATCGCATTCAGGAGGATCAGGGGCATGGAAATGCCGTCAATCCCCACGGTGTAACTGATCCCGAGGGAAGGAATCCACTCCATCGACTCAAAGAACTGCATGGCAGCCGTGCTGCTGTCAAAGTTCATGTAGGCGTAGAGGGTGATCCCAAGCGTTACAAGCGAACCGAGCAGGCCCATTCCTGCAGCCTGTTCTTTCGTTTTTGTGAAAAAGGTCACTGCTGCAAAAATCAGCGGCACCAGAATCAGCAACGATGCTACCGGCAGCATTAGAGCACCTCCATTATCAACTTAACAAGTATTATCAACAGGCCCACACCCGCAATCACGACGGTTGCATAGGTCTGCACGACCCCTGTCTGCACCCGCCTGAGTGCATCGGCTGCTGCGACTGTGACGATTCCGATTGCTTCCACAATGCTGTCAATAATCACGTCAACTACCTGTCCCAGGAAGGCTACAATGCCGTAGACCACACCGATTGAGAAGAATTCAGTGAAGATCTCGTGCTGGTAGTAGCGCTTGTAGAGCAGCTTGTAGACAGGGTTCTTCATAGAAGCCACAGCTCCGAGGTCCACTGCCTTGAGGTAGTAGAGCACGAAGGAAATCCCGAGGCCTGCAAGGGCAATAATCACCGGCATCCAGAGGATAAGGAGCGGCTCGTGCCCTGCGGCATGGACAATTTCGTTTCCTCCAAGCCCTGCAAGGCTTCCGATGTCCACATTTACAAAACTGTTTGTAAAGGTTTCCTCAAGGAACCCCATGAAACCTGTCCTGGTAAGCCCACCGAAGACAAGCGCAAGGACTGCCAGGATGCTGAGCGGAATGGTCATCACGGACGGAGACTCGTGCCCGCCGTAGTTGCTCCTTGGCTTTCCTGCAAAGGTCATGAAGATCAGCCTGAAGATGTAGACTGCGGTCAGGAGCGCGGCCACTATTGAGAAAATGTAGGGAATCCAGTTGCCGCTGTGTTCTCCAAGCAGGTAAGCGTTCTCGATTATTGGGTCCTTGGAGAAGAAACCGCTTGTCCCGATTGAAGTCCCCGGAATCCCGAAACCTGCAAGGGAAAGGGCTGCAGCGGTCATTGTAGCTGCGGTTATCGGCATGACTTTCGCAACGCCTCCGAGTTCCCTCATGTCGTGGGTGCCCACTGCGTGGATCACACTTCCGGCACAGAGGAAGAGAAGCGCCTTGAAGAATGCGTGGTTGATCAGGTGGAAGAGGGACACGCCCACTGCCTCAAGCCCGACCGCTGCACCCAGACCCAGGGCCAGCATCATATACCCGAGCTGGCTGATGGTTGAAAAGGCAAGCACACGCTTGAGGTCGTTCATCACAATGCCCATGGTGGCTGCAAAGAGAGCTGTAAAGCCTCCGAAGTAGGCAACTACCATCAAAGAGTCGGGAGCTGCAATAAACATCGGGAAGGTCCTTGCGACCAGGTAGACCCCCGCAGTAACCATTGTTGCTGCATGGATGAGGGCTGAAACGGTTGTCGGGCCTTCCATTGCGTCAGGCAGCCACACATGGAGCGGGAACTGCCCGGATTTTCCTACTGCGCCTCCGAAGAAGAGCAGAGTAATAATAGTAAGGTGGCTCACTTCAAAGCCGAGGAAGTTTGCCTGCATAGCCGAGAGTTCCGGGATATAGCTGAAGATCTCGTCAAAGCGGAGCAGGTATACCCCTTCGGTGAACCCGCCTGCAAGCTTCAGAAGGTCGGCGGTGAGCACGATAATTCCTGTAAGGAACATCACATCTCCGATCCTGGTGGTCAGGAAAGCTTTCTTGGCTGCGGATGCTGCCGAGGGTTTTGCAAACCAGAACCCGATCAGGAGATAGGAACAGAGCCCCACCAGTTCCCAGGAAACGAAAAGCTGCAGGATGTTGTCCGAAAGGATCAGGGACAGCATTGCCGCGGTGAAAAGAGCGGTTTCTGCAAAGTACCTGGGTTTAGCAGGGTCGTGGGACATGTAGCCCACTGCATAGATGTGGATCAGCAGGCTCACAAAGGAGACCATGCAGAGCATGACTGCAGCCAGGGGGTCTATTAATACTCCCAGGTTTAGCACTGCAAACCACGAAACGGACTGGCTGACAACCTCTTCCGGGTTTGCCAGCAGGCCCAGGGTAATCATTAAAGAGATTACAAAGGAGGCGGCAATGGCTGCTATCGGAATAATTGCCCCTCCCGAGGGCAACTTCTTCCCGAAGAAGAAGGTGATTACAAACGCAAGTGCCGGAAGCACCGGGATCAAAAATGCAAGTTCTTCCAGTGCCATTTTTACCACCTCAGAAGGTTAAGTTCGTCAAGGTTGATCCTGTCATGCATCCTGTAGATTGCCATGAAGATCGCAAACCCGATCGCTGCCTCAGCGGCTGCCAGGGCAATGGAAAACAGGGCAAAGACCTGTCCGTTCAGGGTATCCGTGTAGCTTGAGAAAGCCACAAGGTTCAGGTTTGCGGAGTTGAGCATGAGTTCGATGCACATGATCAGCCTGATACCGCTTTTATGCGTCATTACGCCGTAGAGCCCGATAGAGAAAAGCAGGGCTGCAAGGCCAAGGTAAAAGTTTAAGGGAATCATTTGCTGCCCTCTCCTTTTGCCATATAGATTGCCCCTATCAGGGAGGCTAACAGGACGATTGACATAATCTCGAAGGGAATCACATACTGGGTGAAGATCAGCATCCCCAGGCCTTCAACGTTACTCGGGTCAGCCGGATTTTCGGGCAGTTCGGACACGGTGTTCCAGGAAGTCCCGAAAGTTCCCAGGACTACAACGGCCAGGAAAAGCAGGACCACTGCAAGGGCTGCGGGCCGGTTAATCTGCATTGGAACTACCTCCGAGTTCACGCTTGGTAAGCATCACGGCAAAGAGGATCAGCACCCCGATAGCTCCGATATAGACCAGCACCTGGACAACTCCGAGGAACTGGGCGTTCAAGAGGAGATAGAGCGCTGCCACACCGAACATGCACATGATAAGGGCAAGCCCGGCTCTCACAACATCCTTTGCGATAACCACAAAGATTGCGAAGAAGACCGTGATTACGGAAAAAAGCCCGAAGGCAGCCATTTCAACAAAGGCTCCGATCGTTTCAAGTCCGATCATCTCTCATCACCTTCCGCAATATCGACTTCCCTGGCAAGTTTGTCAGGGGTCATGAGCATGTCTTTGTGAGTCCACTTAACAACGCCCTTACAATATTCCTTCCCGCTGGAAAGTGCACCTTTCGGGCACTGGTCAATGCAAAGCCCACAGAAGAGGCAGTGACCGATATCAATTTCCGGGAACCAGCGCTGTTTTCCACTGCCCGGCGCAATAGGAGCTTTTACGATCCTTATTGCGTTGTTCGGACAGGTGTTGGCACAGATCCCACAGCCAATGCATTTGCTTTTGTCGAGGATCTGGAGCCCCCTGAACCTGTCAGAAAGCGGACTTTCCACTTCGGGGCACAGCCTGGTTACGCGTTTCTTAGGGATGTTTTTTAGCGCATATTTGATATTTTTAAGAACCATGCTTTCACACTCCCAGATAGAGCCCAAGGCCCACTGCCCAGGCAAGGTTCAGAAGGGATAAGGGCAGCAGTCTTTTCCAGCTCAGGTCTACCACCTGGTCGATCCTGTACCTCGGAACGGCCCATCTCATCATGACGATAGTACACAGGACAAGGGCAGTTTTAAGAAGCAGGAAACCTGTGGGGGCAATCAGGCCCAGCACCGGGTTGCTTGCAACAAAAGCCGGCACGTTCCAGCCGCCAAGGAAAAGAAGCGCCACAAGGAAAGAGCCCAGGATCATGTGGATATACTCGGCAAAGAACCCGAGCCCGAAACGCATTCCGCTGTATTCGGTAACCCATCCTGCGACCAGTTCTTCTTCAGACTCGTTCTGGTCGAAAGGAAGCCTTCCCATATCAGCCATAAGGGCAATAAAGAAAACAACAAATCCGATCGGCTGCAGGAAAATGTTCCAGACAAGCCCCTGGCCCTGAGCGATTTCCACGATGTTCAGGGACCCGGTCATAACAGCAACACTGATAACCGTAATTCCGAGGGGGACTTCATACCCGACCATCCGGGCAAAGTTCCTGAAAGCCCCGAGCAGGGAATATTTGTTGTTCGAACCGTAGGACATCATGAAGATCCCAAAGATCGAAATAGAGGACATTGCCTCGATGTAAAGGATACTGATATCCATCTCGGTGACTGCCAGCGGGTATTCGACGCCGCCTATGAAGACCGCTCCCACGGGGATTGCAACAAGCATCAGGAAAACCGAGCTCATCAGGAAAATAGGGGCATTGTCGAAAAGAAGGCGGTCAGCGTTCTTCGGCCTCAGGTCTTCTTTAGTAAAGAGCTTGATAGCGTCAGCCACGAGCTGCAGGAGCCCGAACTTGCCTACTCTCATAGGGCCGTACCTGAACTGGATGTCGGCTGAGAGTTTACGCTCAATCCAGACCGCACCCATTGCGCCCAGGAAAATGGCACCAACAAGAGCAAGGCCCACAACCCCGCGGATCCAGGGAATAAAAGGCACTATTAATTCAGGAATTTCGATCATTAAAATCACCTGTCCGCTTCACTGGTACATCCGTCCATACTGCCTGAAATCGCTGCCACATCCGCAACCGTCGTACCTATGATAAGCGGAGGCAGGGCCTGTAGAGTCGGGAAATAAGGTCCTCTTACCTTTACCCTATGCGGCTTGTCCGAGCCATCGGAGACCATGTACATCCCCATTTCTCCCCTGGGGTCTTCCACCCTGTGGAACACCTCTGCTGGAGGCACTCTCATAACAGGAGTCCTCCTGCCATAGGGTGAGTTTACGGGGAAAATCGGCCCGTCAGGGATCCGGTCAAGGCACTGTTCGATGATGTAGATGCTTTCCCGCATCTCGTTAAGCCTTACCCGCACCCTTGCAGCGCAGTCCCCTGCGGTCTCGGTGCAGACCTTAAAGTCCAGGTCCTCATAGACAAGGTAGGGCTCGTTCTTCCGGATATCGAAAGGAACACCCGTTGCCCGGAGCGCAGGCCCGGAAACACCCAGGTTCTTTGCAACATCTGCGGTAAGGATACCCACACCCTCGGCACGTTCCCTGTAAATAGAGTCCGTCGCAAACATTTCCTCGTAATCGTCAATGACCTTCTTGAGGTTGTTCAGGACAGGAAGGGCTGTTTCCTTGAAGCCTTCGGGCAGGTCGTCGCGCACTCCTCCGAACTTCAGGTAGGTGTGGGTGACCCGGGCTCCGGTAACCATGTCGATAAGAGTCAGGATATCTTCCCTTTCCTTAATCGTGTACATGAACATGGAAACAAAGCCGATGAATTCCCCGTACTCTCCCATGCCGAGCAGGTGGCTCTGCAGCCTGGAAAGTTCCTCTATAATGACCCTGATATACTGGGCCCTTTCGGGAACCTCGATTCCTGCAAGTTTTTCCACACAGCCTACAAAACATTCCTCGTTAGTCAGGGCTACCAGGTAGCAGATCCTGTCCACGATAGGGATTCCCTGGAGGTAGGTCTTGCTTTCCAGGATTTTTTCAATACCTTTGTGAATGTAACCCAGTTCCACATCAGCATCCACCACGGTTTCCCCTTTCAGCCTCAGGTTCAGTCTGAAAGGTCCGGGCTGCATAGGATGCTGGGGGCCCAGGTGTACGATCATCTCATTAGGTCCAACCATTTCTTCCATTTTTCACCCCTCACACAAGGTTTCTGGCTGTCTTGTTCGGGAAACCCTCGTAGTCTTTCCTGAGAGGCCACTCGCCCAGCATCTCTTCAGGAAGCACCAGGGGCCTTAAGTCAGGGTGGTTTTTGAACATGACCCCGTAGAGTTCGTAGGTTTCTCGCTCGTACCAGTTTGCGTTCCAGTAGACCGGCACGACTGACTCGATTTCCGGGTTTTCCCGGGGAAGTTTTGCCTTCAGCATAAGGACCACAGGGTGCTCATATGAAGCGATGTGGTAGACAACTTCGATTTCCCCACGCTTCGGATAGTCAACTCCGCAGACGCTGCAGAGGTGGTCAAAATGAAGGGAATCCTTAAGGTACTGGCAGGTTTCCTTTGCCTTTTCCGCAGCCACGTATGCCCTTACGCGAATTTCGGATTCGACCTCGGATTCGGAAATTGCCTCCGGAAATTCACTGGTCAGTGATTCGATAATTGTTCTGGCATCCATTATTTTCCCTCGAATAATTCAAAACCGTTAGAAAAACCTCAATAGTCCGTTCCCAGGTCTTTCTTGGCTTTGATTTTTTCCTGGAGCTCCACGAACCCCTGGATCAGGGCTTCAGGCCGCGGAGGGCAGCCGGGAATAAACACATCGATGGGAAACATCTCATCGATGTTCTGTACCGTGCTGTAGGATTCGTAGAACGGGCCGCCGCTGATAGAGCAGTCCCCCATGCAGAGAACCCACTTTGGAGCCGGCATCTGTTCCCAGAGCCTCTTCAAAGCCGGCAGGTATTTCTTTGTCACGTAGCCACTGATGATCATGACATCCGCATGCCTCGGAGAGTTCCTCGGAATGATTCCGAAGCGGTCCGTATCATAGTGGGCACAGCCCGTAGCAATCATCTCCACCCCGCAACAGCCCATGGGCTGGGTCATGAACCAGAGCGAGTTTTTCCTTCCCCAATTTATAAAGTCCTGAGCTTTGGACTTCTTGAGGAAGTTGTGGATCGCACTGGTGGTGGTAGTGATTACCCCCGGGATTTCGTCATCCGGAGTGTTTTTTATATCACTCGTTTTTTTCGCCTTCACTTCACCCATGTAAGGGCCTCCTTCTTCCAGAGATAGAGGTATCCGAAGAGCAGCACGAAGATAAAGACAAGCATCTCGATTACTGCGACTGAAGTGATCCCGTGCCCTTTGTAGACCGTGGCCCAGGGATAGAGGAAAAGCACCTCAATATCAAAGAGAACAAAAGCAATCGCATAGAGATAATACTCAACATTGAACTGGATCCTGGCAGTCCCGGTAGGGACGGAACCTGATTCGTATGTTGTGTATTTGTTTGCTGCCTTGCTCCTCGGACTCAGTTGCTTTACAATAAACATCGTCATGGGCGGCATAATCAACCCAACGGCGAGAAAGATTGCAACCGGTATGTAGCTATCGATTATTCCAGACATTGTATCACCTTTTAAAGTGCGGCAATCTGAAACTGCAGCATTTTATGACCTGGATTCTATAGGGTTTTCGATATTCCTGAGAAAAATCTGCATCTTCAGGAGAGAGGGTTTCCAGAACCCGAATTCAACCAAATGCAGATCCCATCGCAGAGCCTATCATAATACACCTGTACTTCGGACCGGGTTTTTTGAAAAAACCTGACTCAGTACGAAACAGGCATCTGATTTTTGGGCTGTGAAAAGATGCTTTTCAAAGCCCGACCATTTGAAATAAATTACCGGAAGTTAAGGAAAAATTCCTCCTTCGGCAAAGTGGTCAAATTGTCATGAGATTATTATAATTAATAATTAAGATTCCAAATAACCACTATTTATTTCTGCAATGAATCAGGGGATATTTATAGGTATGTGCTAGATAATTAATATTATATAAATATTAAGTTTAAATATTTGAAAGACTGTGTGAAAAAATAATTTTACAGAAAATTGACATCGGTAAAGCAAGATCTAGCCCCCTAAATTATATATACAGCATAAATATGATATTTACAAACAAATTTCACCCCATATTAACCAAATAAATTAACCCTTCAGACAAGATTTTTTAAAGAGACGATCGAGAAATATATATAGCTAATAATTATTTTAGTGGGCATAAAAACCCCCCAATACATTACAAATAATAATGACAAATCTGGCCTCTGAAACATCCCGGAACCGAAAATAATAAAGAATCTTCTATTTACCATGCTACCCCGACACCCCTCGCAAGACGGAGGATGGATTTCACCAGCACATCAATGGGCTCAGCCCTGAGCTGCCTAAAGGCACGGCAGATATAATATAGGCAGCAAATCATAAAGCTTCAACCGAAACTCCTGCAGCTTCAACCGAAACTCCTGCAGCTTCAACCGAAACTCCTGCAAGAAACCCACAGGAACCTACAGGAACTAAACAGGAGTACCTATAAGATATTATAATCAAATTGATATAAATAAATGATATATCATCAACCACATAAATATGGCAGATGATAAGTTTTTCAAAGAGCGGGTCAGCTTAACTGTCCCCGGTCAATCCGGACAAACGGACATTTAAAACGTGGTCAGAAACTTAAAATATGTCCCGCCCTTTAAGCCTCCTCCCGAGATTCAAACTTGATCCTGGTATTCAAACTTCCCCGGCATTCAAGCTTAATCCCGACATTTAAGCCCCCTCCCGGAATTCAAACTTTTCCGGGATTCAAGGCTTATCCGAACAAAAAAGAGACCAAACGTCATACCAATACTTTATAATAACTCCTTTCATGATAGGAAAGCTGGTGGAAATCGTATGAAAATTAACGATAACTGTGTAGGGTGCGGACAATGCACATCCTTTTGCAGGCAGGGCGCAATAGTGGTCAGAGGAAAAGCCCGGATAACAGATGCCTGTGTGGAATGCGGGATATGTGCCCCCTACTGCCCCGTAAAAGCCATAGAGGTGCCGGTATGAGAGTAATAGTCATCGGTGCCGGGCTGGGTGGGCTCCTGAGTGCCGCCAGGCTTTCTAAGGCAGGAAATGCCGTTGAAGTATTCGAACGGCTCCCGATTACAGGAGGCAGGTTCACGAATCTTGAGTATAAGGGCTTCCAGCTTTCCAGCGGAGCTTTCCACATGCTCCCCCACGGCCCTGGAGGCCCCCTAGCCAAACTCCTAAAAGAGATAGGAGCTGACGTCAGGATCGTACGCTCCGAAAAGACTACGATCCGCCTACCCCTGAAGAAAGGGGATGCCGACTACAGGCAGGGATTCAGGGACATTCCTTTCAACGAGTTCCAGAAACCGCTCTCCCACAGAGACCGCCTGAAAAGCGCTTATCTGATCGTTAGCACAAGAAAGGACCCACCCGAAGGGAGCACTCTTAAGGAATGGATAAGATCCCAGGTCAAAGATGAATGGCTGGTGAAGCTTGCGGATTCCTTCTGCGGCTGGTCCCTGAGTATGAGAAGCGATGAGGTCTCCGTGGAAGAAGTCTTCGAGATCATTGAAAACCTTTACCGCTTTGGGGGCCCGGGCGTGCCCATGGGCGGCTGCAAAGGTATAACCTGCGCTCTTGAAAAGGTGATCACGGCAAACGGCGGGACAATCAACACGAAAACCGAAGTCTCGAAGATCCTGGTGGAAAACGGAAAAGCGGTAGGAGTTGTGGTGGACGGTACGGAACATAGAGCCGACCTCGTAATAAGCAACATAGGCCATGCCGCAACTGCCGGGCTCTGCGGTGAAATCCTCTCCGAAGAAAAAAATGCCGAATATCTCAGGACCCTTAAAACCCTGCAACCCTCAGCCGGCATAAAAATCTGCCTTTCCGCAGAAGAACCCCTGATAGGGCACTCCGGAGTGCTGCTGACCCCATATACAAGGCGCGTAAACGGGATCAATGAGGTCACCCAGGTGGACCCGTCCCTTGCCCCTCCCGGAAAGCACCTGACCATGTCTCACCAGCATGTGGCTCCGGAAAATGTAGGGAAACTTGAAGAAGAAATCGAAATGGGCCTCCGGGACTTAAAAGAGATCTTCCCGGGCAAAAAATACGAAGTCCTGCTCATCCAGTCCTATCATGATTCCTGGCCCGTAAACAGGGCGTCCTCGGGAACTGACCCCGGCAACAATACCCCAATTCCGGACCTCTACGTCGTAGGAGACGGAGCCAAAGGAGAAGGAGGAATCGAAGTCGAGGGAATAGCCCTTGGAGTTGCCAGGACCATGGAGAAAATTCTTGGCTGAGTCCCATCCTTAAAAATTTCACACTTAATAATCACATAAAAAACCCGGAACCGAAGATTCCGGAGTATAATAATAAATCAAAAATAGATCCAGAATAGACCCTAGCTGGCAGGTGTTTTACCATTCAACAGGAAAACCCCCCTTTCGTAACTTATTCGAAAAACGTATTCATCCCCCTAACCAACGTCTGCAGGAACCACTGCGCATACTGCGGGTTCAGACGCGACCCCGGACATCCCGAAGCCAGGCTCATGAAACCCGAAGAGGTAATCCCCATCCTTGAAAACGGGGCAAAAGCAGGGTGTACGGAAGCTCTTTTCACCTTCGGGGAATATGCCGAAGAACTGCCCGAATACTGCGAATGGCTCGAAGTCCTGGGGTATTCTTCCACCCTGGACTACCTCATCCGGCTCTCCGAAATCGCTATCGAAATCGGGATCCTGCCTCACACGAATGCAGGCGTCATGACCCGCTCGGAACTCGAAGCCTTAAAACCCCTGAACGCCAGTATGGGGCTCATGCTCGAGACCACCGCGGTCCTGGAAGCCCACAGGGACTGCCCCGGCAAGGAACCGGAGAGGAGAATCGAAACTATCCGGGAAGCAGGAAAGCTCCGTATCCCCTATACCACTGGTTTGCTTGTGGGGATAGGCGAAAGCAGGGAAGATAGGATAGAATCCCTGGAGACAATTGCAGCCCTGCACGGGAAGTACGGGCACATCCAGGAAGTTATCATCCAGAACTTCGCCCCAAAACCCGGGACTCCAATGGAAAAGCATCCCGAGCCAACGGCAGAAGAGATGATGGACACCGTAGCCCTTGCCAGGCAGCTTTTGCCCGCAGACGTTGCCGTGCAGGTAGCCCCGAACCTTATCGACCCGAAGGTCCTGATCGCAAAAGGAGTTTCGGACCTGGGAGGAATTTCCCCTCTTACCATTGACTGGATCAACCCGGAAGCCGAATGGCCGGACGTCAGAGCCCTGCAGGCAAAACTCGGGGGTATCCCCCTCAGGGAACGCCTGCCAATCTACCCGCAGTACGTCAGGAAGGGCTGGTACCCGGAAAGGATTAGCGGACTTATAGAGCGGCTTTCCGACAGGGAAGGTTACAGGAAACCCCCCGAAAACGAGTATGCCGAGGAATAAAAAATGGACAGAAGAATCCCGGACGACCTCATCGAACGTGCCTATCAGGGAAAGAACACGAAAGAAGACGCACGCCTGCTCCTGCAGACTCCGCCTTTCGAACTGTTCAGGTTTGCGGACGAGCTCCGCGCCCTTGCCGTGGGAGACGAGGTCACATATGTTGTGAACAGGAACATAAATTTCACCAGCCGATGCGTTGGAACCTGCGGGTTCTGCGCATTCAGGGACAATAAGGGCTACATCCTGAGCCTTGAAGAAATCCTTGCCAGGGTAAGGGAAGCAGCCAGTGCAAAAGCCACGGAAGTCTGCATCCAGGGAGGGCTTTTGCCTGATGTGGGCCTGGACTTTTACCAGGGAATAGTCGAGGCCATAAAAGCCGAATGGCCGGAAATGCACGTCCATGCCTTTTCCCCCATGGAAGTCTACCATGCCGCCCACATCAGCGGAATTACTGTAAAAGAAGCCCTTTCCAGGCTCAAGAAAAGCGGACTTGATACCATGCCAGGGACGGCTGCAGAAATCCTTTCCGACCGCGTACGGGAAATCATCTGCCCCTCGAAACTCAGGACAGGAGAATGGATTGAAGTGGTCAGGCAGGCCCATGCCACAGGGATTCCCACAACCGCAACCATGATGTACGGGCATGTTGAGACCCCGGAAGAGAGGATAGAGCACATCCTTACGGTCCGGGAGATCCAGAGGGAAACCGGCGGCATTACCGAATTTGTCCCCCTCCCGTTCATGCCCTACAACAACCCGATAGGGGAAAAAATGATCCGGGAAGGCAGGTACGCCACCCCCGGAACGGAAGACCTGAAAATTTACGCAATCTCCAGAATCCTTCTCCATACCCATGTCGAGAACATCCAGACAAGCTGGGTGAAGCTCGGGAAAAAACTTGCCCAGTTTGCCCTCCACTGCGGAGCCAACGACCTGGGAGGCACCCTGATGGAAGAGAGCATTTCAAAGTCAGCAGGGGCGAATAACGGAGAACTCCTTTCGGCTGAAGAACTGGAATGGATGATCCACGGGGCCGGCAGGGTCCCTAAAGAGAGGAATACCCTTTACAGGGGAGTGAATAAGCTGGCAGTTTCCGGTCGCAAAAAAGCGGCTGGGTATGGAACGCTCCAGTGAAACCGGGGAAAGGAAAGAAGCCCGGGCCTACAGGAAAAACCAGATTAGACAAAACACGGACAGGAATGATCGGGATGGACAGTAAAAAACCGACAATCTCCGAAGACGTCATTGAAAGGGCGTACCGGGGAAAATGTACAAAAGAAGATGCCTTTACCCTGCTTGAGGGAAATCCTTTCGAGCTTTTCACGCTTGCCGATGAATTACGCGCCCTTGCCGTGGGCGACGTGGTCACCTATGTAGCAAACAGGAACATCTACATCACAAACAAATGCGTCGGAACCTGCGGGTTTTGCGCCTACAGGACCGGAGACGGATACATCCTGAGTGTCGAGGAAATCCTGGAAAAGGTCGCATGGGCCGAAAGGGCAGGAGCCGTTGAGGTCTGTGTGCAGGGAGGGTATACGCCGGAAGCGGACATGGAATTCTATCTTGAGATCATAGAATCCATAAAAGCCGAGTTTCCTGAGATGTGCATCCATGCCCTGTCCCCGATGGAAGTCAACTATGCAGCAGGGATTTCCGGCATGTCCGTGGAAGAAGCCCTCGGAAAACTTAAGAAAAGCGGGCTGGACTCCCTTACCGGGACCTCAGCGGAAATCCTGTCCGACAGGGTAAGGAAAATTATCTGTCCGAGCAAGATCAACACCCGGCAGTGGATTGATACTATAACCGCAGCCCACAAAACCGGGATTTCCACCAACGCAACCATCATGTACGGGCATGTTGAAACCCTGGAAGAGCGCCTTGACCACGTTTTTACAATCCGTGAGATCCAGCAGGAAACGGGCGGCTTTACAGAACTTATTCCGATGTCCTTTTTGCCCTACAATAACCGGATCGGGGAAAAAATGCTTGCATCCGGGAAGTTCTCCAGCACCGGGCTTGAAGACCTGCAGCTCCTGGCGATTTCCAGGGTGATCCTGCACACCCACGTCAACAACATCCAGGCCACCTGGGTAAAACTCGGAAAAAAACTGGCACATGTAGCCCTCCACTGCGGGGCCAACGACCTTGGAGGGACCCTTATGGAAGACCAGATCTCCACAGCCTCCGGCGGCAGCCACGGGGAATATGTATCTCCAGAAGAATTTGAGTGGATGATAAAAGGTGCAGGAAGAATCCCGATGCAGCGGGATACCCTTTACAGGCAGGTCGAACCCCGCCCGGGCAGCCAGGGAACAGTCCCGAGCTGCAAGAGAGCAGGAATAGGTAGCAAGGAATAAGAAAGCCGAAGGAACCAGGTAAAAATTCCCGGCACCACAAAAACGAAGAAGCAGCAGGAGTAAAGATGAGAGCCGTAATTCCCTATAAGAAAGCCGGTGCAAAATCCCGATTGTCCCCTGTCCTCAGCCTGGGGGAAAGGGAAGAGTTTGTCGGAATCATGCTGGACCAGGTCATAGCCTCCCTCGAAGAAGCCGGAATCGAAAAAATAGATATTCTCAGCACTTCGGGCTACGGGCTTGAAGCTATGGAAAAAGCCAGAGTGCTTATTGATGAAAATGGGCTAAACGAAGCCCTTAACCTTTATCTGGAACAGGCAGGAGAACCGGTTCTGATCGCAATGGCAGACCTTCCTCTGCTGTCCCCCAAACATATAAAGGAAATTATCTCCACCGAAAAGGATGTCTGCATCGTCCCCGGAAAGGGGGGAGGGACAAATGCCCTCTTTATCAGGAATCCCTCCCTATACCAGGTGAAATACTACGGCTCAAGTTTCCTGACCCACTGTTCGATAGCTACCAAAGCCTGCCAGAGCCTGGAAATCTACGATTCCTTCCTCGCAGGCACGGATATAGACGAACCGGAAGACCTGGTAGAACTACTTATCCACGGAAATGGACCCTCAAAAGCCTACATAGACGGTAAGTTCAGGCTTGAAGTCAGCAAAGGAAGGGTCAAGCTCATTCCGCTTTGAACGCGGAGAAAATGCCTGCAGACCTTTAAGACCCGAAGGGCTAAGCCGGAAGGGCATCTTTTAGAGAAAACTCCGGAAGCATCGTAATGGTCAAATAATTTTAAAGTAAAAGGTATGTGGGGTACGAGGGAGAATCGGGCAGTCGGAAAAAACAGGACAGGCCCAAAAACAGTTCACCTGGCAGGACAGATGAGAATTAGTTCCTAAGACCTGGTAGAAAAAAATATCACAGAGTGGGGAGAAACCTGAATAAACAGGAAGAAAGTCCGGCACAGTAAATAGCTGAAGCGGAAAATAGGACTTCAAGCCGGGATTATCTTAAGTAACAAAAACTATATGTTAGAGAATTATTATTATCTGCTTTAAATTGTCTTATTTCCACAGCTAACTTAGTATATAACTTAACACATTAAATAAGTTGATACGTTCAATAAGTTGGTACAGTCAATAAGTTGATACGTTCCGAGTTGATGCGTTCAATAAGTTGATACATTCAATAAGTTGATACGTTCAATAAGTTGATACGTTCCGAGTTGATGCGTTCAATAAGTTGATACGTTCAATAAGTTGACGTTATCCATAATTATACATATTCATAAGCTGCCATTTACCAATTAATTACCTTAGTTTGCCGTCAAATATAACAGGTGAGTTAGTGAGCATAAAAGTAAACAGATACAAATGCGGATATTGTGGTACCTGTGTGGGAGTCTGCCCCAGAGGGGCACTCGAACTTGTAGAAACCTGGTTGGAAGTAGATGAAAGTATGTGCATTTCATGCGGGATGTGTGACCGTATTTGCCCGGTGGGGGCAATTGAGGTAATGAAATGAAAGACCGGTACGATGTCATAGTGGTCGGAGCTGGCCCTGCGGGCTCCATTGCCGCGAAAACTGCGGCAGAGAAGGGACTTGACGTACTTTTGATTGAAAAGCGACAGGAAATCGGGGACCCTGTACGCTGCGCCGAGGGTGCGAGCAAGATATACCTCAAGAATCACGTGGAGATTGACAAAAAGTGGATCTGTGCCGACCTGAAAGGCTCCAGAATTTACGCGCCGGACGGCACATTGATAGAAATGGCAGAAGAAATCTCCGGCGGGGAAGTCGGCTATGTTCTCGAAAGGAAGATTTTTGATAGAGCCCTTGCGGAAAAAGCGGCAGAAGCGGGGGCAGAGGTAAGAGTCAAGACAAGAGCCACAGACCTGATCATCGAAGACGGCTTTGTGAAAGGGGCCAGGCTCATGCACCTCGGGAAAAAGTATGAGGTAAGGGCAGACATCGTCATAGGGGCCGATGGGGTTGAGTCCAAGGTAGGAAGGTGGGCCGGGATCGACACCGCCCTGAAACCTGCTGACATTGAAACCTGCGCCCAGTACCTGATGACAGGGCTGGACATTGACCAGGAATACTGTGAGTTTTATATAGGGGGAAAACTCGCTCCTGGAGGCTATGTCTGGATCTTCCCGAAAGGAGAGGGGAAGGCAAACGTAGGGATCGGCCTTCTCGGAAGTGAGACAGGAAAGTTCAAGCCAAGACCAATCGACTATCTGAATAAATTTGTGGAGAAACGATTCCCCGAAGGCAGGATTATAGAAATGGTTTTAGGAGGGGTCCCGGTCTCAGGAAGCATTGAAAAAACCTCAACAAACGGGCTCATACTTGTAGGAGATGCAGCCCGCCAGTCCGACCCTATCACGGGCGGCGGGATCATCAATGCCATGGACGCCGGGAAAATCGCAGGAGAAGCAGCTTACGAAGCCATCTCCGCAGGAGACGTTTCCGAGGAAATGCTTGAAGAAGCCTATGAAAAGCGCTGGAGAACTACCGTAGGCCATGAAATTGACATGAGCCTCGTCGTCAAGAACTGCTTCATCAACCTGGACGACGAAGCCCTGAACTCCCTTGCCCATTCCCTCAAGGACGTGAAGTTCGAGAGAATGCTACTTCTGGACCTCCTCTACGCCCTCTTCAAAGCCAACAAGAAACTGCTCTGGGACCTCAGGGTACTTTTCAAGGATGCGGCAAAAGAAGTGGCGAAAAATAAGCTCTGATTCCCCGGAAACAGGGTTTATTCCTTTTTTTAATATATTTTTATTCGGCATGATAGTACTCTCAAGTACTTCCAAAATACACAAAATGCCATAGCTTATGCCTATTGCCGATTGACTATCCTTGTAACAAGCTACAAGAGATTCTGTTGAAAAGAAAGTCTTTTCGTAACGAAAATGCAAGTCGCTTTCTTCATAGACTACTACAATTAAATCTGAAATTCACTTGTTCCAGAACTCCGGCGTAAAGAGCAGGATGACGGTGTAAACTTCAAGCCTTCCGATCCACATGTTTGCAATAAGGACCAGCTTCCCGACAGCGGGGATGGAGTCAAAGGTGCCCATGGGGCCTACCAAATTCAGGCCGGGACCGATGTTCCCAAGGGTTGCGATGGAGGCCGTGATTGAAGTTATGATGTCCATGCCTAGCACCGAAAGGATGAGGGCTCCCGAAAAGAAGACAAGGAGATAGATCACAACAAACGAGACGATGGAGTTTACAACTTCTTCAGGCACGGTTTTGTTGTTGAACTTGATGCCCCGGACAGCCCGAGGGTGCATTGTCTTGAAGAGTTCCGCACGCCCGTGCCTGAGCAGCATTAGGATGCGCACGACCTTGATACCTCCCCCTGTAGAACCTGCACAGCCACCTACGAACATGACCATAAGGAGGATCATTTTCCCGGATTCGGGCCAGAGATTGAAGTCCGTTGTGGCAAACCCTGTGGTGGTCATGATGGATACCACCTGGAAGATGGCAAACCTGAAGGAATCAACAAGGCCTGTCCCAAGATCCCGCCAGAGCAAGAGGGTCAAAAGCCCGGTTGCCCCAAGGGTGAGAGCAGTATAAAAACGGAACTCGTCATCCTTGAACAGGAAATTCTTGTCCACGTAGATAGCCCTGTAGTGAAGGGCGAAGTTAGCGCCTGCAACAAACATGAAAAAGGTGATTATGAACTCTACGAGGGGGCTGTTGAAAGCCTCGATACTTGTCCCGTAGGGGGAGAAGCCTCCGCAGGCCATGGTGGTGAAAGTATGGGTTACAGAGTCATAGAGAGACATTCCCGCCAGGAGAAGGGCCACGACCTCCAGGACAGAAATTACCATATAGACCATCCAGAGGATCTTTGCTGTTTCCCGGATCCTGGGCTTGAGCTTATCCTCAGTGGGACCCGGAGCCTCGGCACGGAAAAGCTGCCTGCCTGCAACCCCGAGTTTGGGCAGGATAGCAATGAACAAAACGATGATACCCATGCCGCCAAGCCACTGCATCATAGACCTCCAGAAGAGGATGCTCCTTGAATGGCTTTCAATATCCACAAGAATGGTGGAACCTGTGGTCGTAAAAGCTGACATGGACTCAAAAAGGGCATTTAAAGGGGAAATCCCATCCAGAACAAAGGGAATAGCCCCAAAAACGGCAACCGCAAGCCAGCCAAGGCCAACGATCGCAAAACCTTCCTTACGCAGCCATTCTCCCTCTGTTTTGTAAGTAAGCAGGAAAAGACCGGTAACGGCCGTTATCAAAATTGAAATCAGGAAGGGGACCAGAGATTCATTATAATAATATGCCACAGCCAGCGGGATGATCATTAGCATCCCCAGGAGCCGGAGCAAACCGCCAAGAACATAAAAAACAATTTTAAAATTCATGCGGATCCTCTGTTTTTGCAGCATCCCAGGTTTTTATAACTATGCATATCCATCCCTTTCCTGAAAAATTTTTCTTACCTGAAAAATTTCTCCACAAGCTGAACCGTGGAAGATAAAGCAAAGATAATCACCCTATCCCCTTCCCGGACCACAAAATCCCCTCTAGGGACGATGATATCATCATTACGAACCACCATGGTGATGATCGCGCCCTTGGGGAACTTAACCTTGTTGAGGGCTTTTCCTACAATCTTTGATTCCCTTGAAGTAGTATACTCAATAATTTCCGCCTTTTCCCCTTCAAGGGTAGCAAGGGTCTCGATACCCCTACCCATAGTAAGTTTCAGGACTTCATTTACGGTTGCCTCTCTGGGGCTCACCGCCATGTCGATGCCCACCATCTCGAAAAGGGGCACATAGTCCGAGCGGTCAGACCTGGCAATCACTTTCTTCGCCCCGAGCTGTTTTGCAAGAAGGGAGCAGAGAAGGTTTTTCTCATCGCTGTCCGTAACCGCAACGACAACGTCCATCTCCTCGATATTTTCTTCCCTGAGGAGACCTACATCCGTACCGTCCCCGTTCAGGACCAGGGCTTTTTCCAGCACCTCCGCGACTTCGATGCAGCGGCTTTTCCGGTTCTCAATGATCTTGAGGTCCGAATTTTCATCCCTATCAAGTATTTTGCATAGGTAAAAGCCAACAATCCCACAGCCAATAACAAGAATTCTATTCCTGTGAGCAACCTCACCTCCGAAAACACTGCCGAGGGTTTCCATTGCCTGTGGCTTGCCTATGACCACCATATGGTCGTTTCCCTTGATGATATCGTTCCCATGAGGGATAATAATCTCATTGTCCCGGAAGACTGCGCTAACGATGCAGCAGTCTGCAAGCTTGAGATCCTGCATCTGCTTGCCAACAAGCCTGTTTTCAGGTCTGATGGCGAACTCCATCATCTGGACCTTTCCCTCCGCGAACATTTCAGCATCGATAGCTGAAGGACTTGCCAGTACCTCTGCAACCTCGGATGCAAGAGCAAGTTCGGGACAGATCATAAGGTCAACCCCGACCTGGGCCCTGGAAGTCACTGGCATATCAATGTAATCGGGGTTGCTGACCCTGGCAATGGTCTTCGATTCCCTCCACCCGGGCCTGGCCCTGATAATCAGTTTGGCCGTCATGCAGGCTACGATGTTTACTTCATCGACCCCCGTGACAGCAACCAGAATGTCTGCGTCAGGAAGCACATTAGCAAGAACGTCGGCATTCGCACCGTTTCCTTCCACTACCTGCACGTCAAGTCCATCCGCCCTTTTCAGGGCATCTTCATCTTTTTCGATTACGATTACGTCGTTTGTGAGGGAAAGAGCCTTTGCAATATGATAACCAACTTCACCTGCGCCGATTATTACCGCTTTCATACGATTTTCCTTCGAAAAAAGGACTGTTTTCTGATAGATAAATCTACTTATTTAAGTAACCTTTGGAAATTCGGGGAAAATGACCCGGAATTTCACATAAATTACTTCCACGCAGCCTTTCTGTAAGCCACGTATACTAGAAAATGTACAAATATATATAAAGATTTTTAAAAATATCTAATTAAAAAAATTAGACATGAAAGATTAGGAGAAGATATGCGGGGGGGACAAAAAAAGTGAGTAAGAGAGTAAGTAAATGGGTAAGTAAGTCAAATAAAAAAAGTTTGAATATTTGAAGAGATCAAAAAATCCGGAAAAAGGAAGATTCAGGAAAAAAGAAAAAGTTAAGGAAAAAGAAAAAGTTAAGGAAAAAAGAAAAAGTTAAGGAAAAAAGAAAGTTCGGGAAAAAAAAGTTAAGGAAAAAAGAAAGTTCGGGAAAAAAAGTTAAGGAAAAAAGAAAGTTTGGGAAAAAAGAAAAAGTTAAGGAAAAAGGAAGTTCGGGAAAAAAGAAAAAGTTAAGGAAAAAGGAAGTACCGGGGAAAATAATTTCCGGCTTTCAGCCTTCAAGGGCATCCTTTACTTTCTCAAAAATACCTTTGCTCTTCTTTTCCTTTCCTGTCTCGCCCTTTTCGCTTTTACTCCTGGCATCTGCTGGTTTCTTACCCTTCCCAAGGTATTCAAACTGCTCAAGCAACTCTTTTTGCTCTTTGCTCAGCTTTGTAGGCGTCTTGATAACAACCCTGACAAGCTGGTCTCCTTTCCCATGCCCGTGCAGGTGCTGGATACCCTTACCCTTGAGCCGGAAAACAGAGTGGGTTTGAGTCCCCGTAGGGATGTTCATCTTTACCTTTCCGTGCAGGGTTTCAACCATTACGTCAGCCCCCAGGGCAGCCTGCGGGAAAGAGATGGAAAGTTCGGATATGACATCGTAATCAACCCGTTTGAAGTACCTGTGCTCCATCACATGAATAACGACATAGAGGTCTCCGGTTGGTGCCCCCGGCTCTCCTGCTTCCCCTTCCCCGCTAAGGCGAAGGCCAAGGCCCGAATCAGCCCCTGCAGGAACATTTACAGTAAGCTTTCTCCGTTTCCTGACCCTTCCGGAGCCACCGCACTCGGGGCAGGGAAACTCAATGATCTGGCCCCTACCGTGGCAGGTGCTGCAGGCCGTGGTGCTTACGAACTGCATACCGAAAGTCGAATGGGTGGTGCGTACCTGCCCGGTGCCCCCACAGGTGGGACAGCGTTTTGGGCTTGTACCTTCCTTGGCTCCGGTCCCGGAACAGACGGAACAGTTTTCAGTCCGGGGGACATCGATATCCTTCCGGACCCCGAAAGCGGCCTCTTCAAAAGTTACGTAGAGGTCGTACTGGAGGTCAGAACCTCTCCTGGGACCCCTGGGTCCCCGCCTGCCTCCGCCAAAGAACATCTCAAAAATATCCCCGAAGCCTCCGAAGTCCGCGCCCCGGAAGATGTCCTCTGCCGAGTACTGCCCATCAATTCCGGCATGCCCGAAGCGGTCATACTGAGAACGCTTTTCAGAGTCGGAAAGAACGGCATACGCTTCGGAGATTTCCTTGAATTTTTCCTCAGCCCCGGCGTCCTTATTCCTGTCAGGATGATACTGCAGGGCAAGCTTCCGATAGATTTTCTTAATTTCATCCGCTGAGGCGTCTTTCGAGACTCCGAGAATTTCGTAATAATCACGTTTAGTGGCCATCAAGATTCCCTGTTATGTTAAAAAAGATAAAGAATGCCGGAACCGGGGGCTGCAGCTTACCGGTCCGGCCTGATACTATCAAAGTTTGTTTTAATTACTGTAATTCGTTTTTATTTACCCTTTACGCTTTCTTCTCGTCGTCGACAACTTCATAGTCAGCGTCAACAACCGTGTCCTCCGGACCTTTCGCGTCTGAAGGACCTGCTTCGCCGGCTTCCTGCGCCTGTGCAGCTGCCGCTTCCTGGGCCTTCTGGTAGAGCAGTGCGGAGACCTCATAAACGGCTTCCTGGAGGGCTTCGGTCTTTGCCTTTATGTCCTCCATATCTTCGCCTTCAAGGGCTTTCTTAAGGTCCTCAATTGCAGCGTTGATCTTTGTCTTCTGCTCTTCCGTCGCCATATCTTCGGCTTCTTTGAGGGTCTTTTCCGAAGCGTTGATCAGGCTTTCGGCATTGTTCCGGGTTTCGACATCTTCTTTTCTCTTTTTATCTTCTTCGGCGTGCAGTTCCGCATCCCTGACCATGCGGTCGATCTCCTCATCGGAGAGTCCGCCCGGTTTCTTGATGGAGATGGACTGTTCTTTTCCGGTCCCGAGGTCCTTTGCATTCACATGCAAGATCCCATTTGCATCAATGTCAAAGGTAACTTCGATCTGGGGCATGCCTCTCGGAGCAGGGGGTATACCGTCCAGAATAAAGCGGCCAAGAGTCTTGTTTTCGGCAGCAATCCCACGTTCTCCCTGCAGGACGTGGATTTCTACAGAGGGCTGGCTGTCAGCAGCAGTTGAGAAAATCTGGCTCTTCTTTGTCGGGATTGTGGTGTTTCTCTCGATAAGCGGAGTGGAAATACCCCCGAGAGTCTCGATACCGAGGGTAAGGGGACTTACGTCGAGCAGAAGGACATCCTTGACCTCCCCGCCAAGCACCCCTGCCTGAATAGCTGCTCCGACGGCAACGGCTTCGTCAGGGTTGATGTTCTTGTAAGGCTTCTTTCCAGTGAAGTTTTCTACAAGTTCGACGACAGCAGGCATTCTGGTTGCCCCTCCGATGAGGATTACCTTTTCAATGTCGCTGGGAGTAAGTTTGGAATCACTGAGTGCCTGACGCATGGACACGAGAGTCTTTTCCAGGAGGTCTTCAGTCATCTTCTGGAACTGTGCCCTTGTCAGATCAACGTCCAGGTGCTTGGGATCGCCGTCCGGCCCTACGGTCAGGAAGGGAAGGTTCACATTGGTGCTGGCAACCCCGGAGAGTTCTATCTTGGCCTTCTCTGCAGCGTCCTTTAAGCGCTGGAGCACGGCTTTATCTTTGGAGAGGTCGATTCCTTCGGTCTTCTTGAACTCTGTGAGCAGGTAATTTATGATCCTCTGGTCGAAGTCATCTCCACCAAGGCGGGTGTCTCCGCTGGTTGACTTGACTTCGAAGACCCCGCCCCCAAGTTCAAGAATGGAAACATCAAAGGTTCCGCCGCCCAGGTCGTAGACAAGGATTTTCTGGTCCACATCCCCTTTGTCAAGCCCATAGGCGAGAGAAGCTGCAGTAGGTTCGTTGATGATCCTTAAGACTTCGAGACCCGCAATCTGCCCTGCATCCTTTGTGGCCTGCCTCTGGGCATCGTTGAAATAAGCGGGAACGGTAATTACAGCCTGCTTGATATCTTCCCCGAGGTAAGCTTCGGCATCGTTCCTGAGCTTCTGAAGGATCATTGCGGAAATTTCCTGCGGAGAGTATTCCTTTCCATGAAGGGACACCCTGTAGTTTGCATCTCCCATGTACCTTTTGATAGAGCTGACAGTGTTGTCGGGATTTGAAACGGCCTGCCGTTTTGCAACCTGGCCTACAAGCTTTTCCCCTTTCTTGGAAAAACCGACTACCGAAGGCGTGGTCCTACCGCCTTCTGCGTTGGGAATTACAACAGCTTCTCCGCCTTCCATCACAGCCATACAGGAGTTGGTTGTACCAAGGTCTATGCCCAGTATTTTCGCCATATTATATCACCATAAATTAGCTAACTTAAAGATGTCTTTAATGTGTATTGGTTTAATCTGAATTTGTAAAATTGAACTGTAAATCCAAGCATTTTATTCTTAGTATTATGCTTCGTATATATGTGAAGCCCAGCTTAGAGGGATAAAGAGCCTGATTCAGCTTTTTGACCCATTCAGCTTTTTAGCCAGGGATTATGCAAACCCCGGACAATAGGCTTTTTAACTTGTCCTCGGGAGAGTTATAATGCCTCCTGAAGGGCTTATTGACCCGTAGATATTATAAGTAACCCACCGAGGTAATTATTAATCAATAGAGGTACTTATGACCCGTAAAAGAGCTTATTCTTCTTTGGGCTCTTCATCACCGGGATTCCGGGCCACAGAGACCATGGCAGGCCTGATAACCTTTGAGTCCAGAGCATACCCGGACTTGTAGACCTGAAATACCGTGTTGTCGGGAATTTCTAAAGTCTCCACATGCTGCACGGCTTCGTGCTTGTAAGGGTCAAATTCGACGGCCTTTTCACACTCGATTTTTTCAAGCCCGTGCTTTTCCAGAACCGAGTCAAACTGCCTGGAAAGCTGCTCAAGCCCGTTTATAACCGAAGCCATGTCCTCCGTAGATCTGGAGGACTTCAGGGCCCGTTCGAAGTTATCAGAAACCTCGAGGAAGTCAAGCAAAACTTTCTCAAGCACGGTTTTCCGGTATTCCTCCATCTGACGGGCGCTCCGCTTCCTGAAATTATCAAAGTCAGCTGCAAGGCGGGAAAGCTGGTCCCTGAGCATATAATTTTCTTCCCTGCAGGCGGCATCAGCACTTATTTCAGCCCCGGAGGCTTCAGATTCATCTCCTGGACTTTGCTCTGTTGCCCCGGAACTCTCAGAATCCAGCCGGGATTCTTCCTTTCCGGAGCCCTTATTTTCTTTTTTACCGGGTTTTTTCATTTGCAGTATCCCCATTAAAAAATGTTAACGGTTTCGCTCGTCATGACCTGTGATTGTTTGTAATTCTATAAATAGTTTACGCATGAAAAAAAGCGTTTCATCAGGAAAAAATAAGAAAAAAGAAAAATCAGTAAAAGCGGTCCTCAAGTTTGTAAGAGAGTATTTTAAGCATTACCACACTTGCGACCATTGAAGCGGCAACTGCCGAAGTTACCTGTTCCCATCCCAGGGATGAAATTCCTCCTCCAAGGGCAAACTGTACGCCCCCGACAAGAGATACGAGCACGAAAGAAAGCCCGAAACCCGCAATTCCACCCCCTACAAGGGACCCTATGGGATCCATCCCGTGCCGTTCATAAAAGACCATACCGGCAATAAACATTATCGCAAAGATCAGAAGTACGAGTGCGAGAGGCAGGGGGCTTGCTTTAGTTAAAAAAATCTCAAAAAGCCCGAGACCCATGTCAACCAGAAAGATCCCCATAAGGACCGAGACCGAGAGAGTCTTGACAAAAGGGTTCTCGAATACCGAGGGAGAATCAGAATTTTTGCTACTTATATTACCAGGCACCCTTTGAAGTTTTATAAAGTATAGCTTCCTGAATATAAACTATATAAATTATATAAAGGTTTACTTACTGCTCACCATTTTTACTCACGGCCAGCCAATTAAGAGCTCACTTTTCCTTCTTAGCTTGTCTCCTTATTATATCTTCTGAACCTTCCCGGCAATCTAAAATTTTCCAAAAGTATATGGCAACCCCGGTCTTCTTACCTTCGCAACAACCCAGGTCTTTTTACCTTCCCGGTGGTTCGATCCCGAGGTAGGGAGGCAAGCAATGGAACAGAACAAACAGTAATATAAAATGACCGGGTTTTTCCTTTCCGATGAAAATCCTGATTGCAGAATTTGCCGTCGGTACGGACGTCGAGAAGTCCCTGATCCCGGAGGGGGCAGCAATGCTCAAGACCCTTTCGGAAAGCTTTGCCCGTTTGGGGCACGAAGTGTACTACCCGACTGCCAGCACCAGGATCTGCGCAGGCACAGCTATCGAGTCCACGGCTGAGAACTTCCATCAGGTTATTGAGAAAAAGGCAGGAGAGTGCGATGCAGGGCTGTTGATCGCCCCGGACGAGATGCTCCCGGAACTGAACAGGCTCCTTGAAGAAAACACTACAAACCTGGGCTGTTCCCCGGAATCCACAGCATGCTGCGCGGACAAACTCCGGTGCACGGAATCCCTGCTGAATGCCGGGATAGGAGCTCCGGGGCTTGCGGCAGAGCCGGAGGAAGGGAGGCAGTACGTAATAAAGCCGAGATTCGGCTGCGGAGCCGAAGAGACTTACCTCGTCCGGGAATTCGAGCCTGGGGAGAAGGTCATTGCAAGCGAGTACATCGAAGGCATGCACCTGAGCGTAAGCCTTGTCGCGGGAGAAAAACCGCTCCCCCTCACGGTAAACCGGCAGTTCATCGAATTCGGGACGCAAAAATGCGTATCCGGGAAAGCCGGAAAAGAAAAGGAAGAAGGAGCAAAGTCCGGCATAAAATACAACGGCAGCCTTACCCCCTACGAAACCTCGAGAAAAACCGAACTGGTCGAAACCGCAGTTTCCGCAGCGAGCTGCCTGAACTGTTCGGGGTATGTGGGTGTGGATATCGTGCTTGCGGACCATCCTTATGTTGTAGATGTAAACCCGAGGCCCACAGCCTCACTTTTCGGGATCAGACGGGTCATGAAAGAGGAAATAGGAGACCTGCTCCTGAAGAACAAATTCGGAGGGCTTCCCGATTCGGTACACATCGAGGGAGAATACCGCTTTTCAAAAGACATGCTCGGAGAAATATTCGGACAAAATTAAAAAAAGGGATCAAGATGAAATCAAAGGTTATCGGGCTTGATATCGGAGGAGCAAATACCAAACTTGCTTCCTCGGACGGGACAGTTGTGGAACTGCACTACCTGCCCCTCTGGAAAAATACGCAACTTCCCGGGGTTTTAAAGGAGATTGCAGAGCAGCTCCGCCCCGAAAAAGTTGCCGTGGTAATGACAGGGGAGCTTGCGGACTGTTTTGAAGATAAAGAACAGGGCATCCGCTTCATAATGGAAGCAGTGGACGCCGCATTCGGGCCCGGGAAATGCTCTTACGTCAACAGCAAAGGAAGGTTCAGGCAGGAAAGCGAAGGGCTCCGGGAACTTGCAGCTGCAAACTGGGCGGCTTCAGCCCGGCTGATCGGGAGGGAACTTGGAGACTGCATTTTCGTTGACGTGGGAAGCACCACCAGTGACATCATCCCTATAATTGCAGGAGAACACATGGCAGGGCACACGGACTTTTCAAGGCTGCTCCGGAGCGAACTCGTATACGCGGGTACCCTCAGGACAAACCTTGCAGCCCTCCTGGAGAAAGTTAAACTTGAAGAAGGCTGCTGCCGGACCTCCTCAGAACTCTTCGCAACCACTGCAGACGCCTACCTCCTGCTCGGGGAAATCAGGGAAGACCAGTTCACCTGTGAGACCGCGGACGGGGCAGGCAGGAGCAGGACCGATGCAATGCGGAGACTCGCCCGGGTGATCTGTGCGGACCTTTCCGAAATCAGGGAAGAAGACATCCTCGAGATGGCCAGGCAGGTAAAGGAAAAACAGGTCTCTCTCCTGGCAGAAGCGATTTTTGAAGTCGCGGAAAAGAACGGGATCCGGAGAATTGCAGCCGCGGGGCTCGGGGAATTCATGATCAAAGAAGCCGCAGAGAGGCTCGGCTTTGAATGCGTCTCTGTTGCAGGGCACTGGGGCGAGGAAATTTCAAAAGTATTTCCAGCTTACGCAGCCGCTCGCCTGCTTGACTCCGAGAAGGCATAACTTGAAGATACGTCTGTAAGAGCCATAACAAAAGCAATAACAAAAGCAATAACAAAAGCAATATACAATGCAGCCAGAAGGCAGGCAAATATGAGAGTGGTCGTCAAACTGGGTGGAAGCCTGATCAGAGAAGCCACCGGAATAATTGACAGGCTCGTTGAAGAGTTTGCTCCGGGAGGGGTTGCTCAGGAAAAGGAAACCTTTGGAAAGGTAGCCTCTGAAAAGGTAGCCTCCGGAAAGGTAGCCTCCGGAAAGGAAGAAAGAAACCTGGAAAAGGAAGCTTCCGTGAGAGGCAGATCTGGAGAAGATAGTTCCGATACATGCCCTGAGTGCATAATTATCGTACCTGGTGGCGGGATCTTTGCAGATGCGGTAAGGGAGGCAGACAGGACGTTCGGGCTTGGGGCAGATGCTTCCCACTGGATGGCGGTGCTCGGGATGGAGCAGTACGCCTGCTGCCTTCTCGATAAAAGCAGGGCTGCGGCCACACACTCAATAAAGAACCCGGAACCGGGGGTTTCCATCTTTTTCCCCTACGGACTCCTGAAAGCCGAAGACCCTCTGCCCCATTCCTGGGACGTGACTTCGGACACGATTGCGGCATGGGTCGCACACCAAACGGGCGCCCGCTTCGTAAAGGTCACGGACGTTGACGGGGTTTTCCTGGAAGGGGAACTTGTAAGAGAGATTTCCGCCCCTGCCCTGGCAGCAACCGGGACGAGCTGTACCGGAACAAGCTGTACCGACAGGGCACTTCCGGAATTCCTCCTGAAAAACAGAATGGATTGCATGATTGTAAACGGGAAATACCCGGAAAGAGTGCTTCTGGCGGTGTACGGGAGGCCTGTGCTGGGAACGTGGGTAAAGGGGAATATTTAAATCGGATATTGTATATGAGTAGTGGAAAAGAAGCAAGCCGTATCCAGAAAGCATTGTTTCTGTTCAACTCACAGGATGCACAGGCCTATCACAGGTGCCGGAAAAGCAGGACATGGTGCATGAGGCTGGTGCTCTTTCACTGGAAATTCGTTACAAGCTCACTATATTAATAAATCGATATGGAGAATAAAATGTCACCAAACAAAGTTGAATACTGTACCTCATGTGGTGTCCGCCTGGAAGAAAAGGGCAACGTAAAGTTCCCCTGCCCCAAGTGCGGAGCCGAAGTCGGAAGATGTGTCAGCTGCAGGCAGCAGGGCAACGTTTACACCTGTCCGAAATGCGGATTCCAGGGACCCTGATTCGAGGAAAAAGCCCGAAAAGGCAAAAACCTCGGATACTCCCATGAAAATGGAAAAAGCAAATATACACAATAAACAGATTAATCGGATCAGATTAATATAATTGAGAGGAATAATATGGGCGAAGTAGCAGCAAAAATGAAGGTCATGCCGGAAACCGTTGAAACAGACCTTAACGAGCTGAAAGAGAAGCTCAGAGCCGCAGTTCCGGAAGGCGTCGAAGTGTACGGGGAAATCATAGAGGAACCCGTTGCTTTCGGATTAAAGGCCCTGATCGTCACCATAATTGTCGGAGACCAGGAAGGCGGAACCGAAGCCGTGGAAGAAGCTTTCTCAAAGGTCCCCGGCGCAGAGAACGTCCAGATTCTGGAACTCGGCCGTCTATAAAGGATAAAGGATACGGAAAAACCGGATATTCTCCGGGAAAACCGTCCTTTACATATTTAATTTTTCAGTTCCCATTTCCCATTTTTTCCGGAAAAGGGCTCGTAGATCAGGGGAAGATCGTTACGTTCGCAACGTAAAGGCCGCGGGTTCAAATCCCGCCGAGTCCATAATTAACTCTTATTAACTCTTATTTTCCCAAAGAATGCCAGATTTGCATTAATTGCCGGTTTTTACAATTTATACAATCTTTGGCTCCTCGCTTTTTTGTGTGTGTAACCCTCACAAAAACAGATGCGTTCTTGAATTGAAACTTGTCTTACCCACGAGAAATGGTGAAGAGCCAATCTTTTAGTTTGTACTCTGACAGATATGCAGGATATTTTGAGTGAAGAGATTTTATATAATACATAATCCTGTACATCGAGGAGACATAGGACACAAATTCACAAACTCAAAGCATAAAATTAAAATGCTTTAATTCGAATGGACCTTAAAAAGTGAAAAAATCGAATTTTGATTCAAATACTGGTTCTACCTTGAACCCAAATAAAACCAACGGAATCAAAACAAATCCCGGGACGTGTCCAGAATAAAAAACGCTGAAAAGACGAAAGAGAACGGCGACGAAGGAAAGTGGATGGAACAATTTCCCGCAAAAAACCCGAACCCTGTAATCAGGGTGAAAACTGACGGGACAATCCTCTACGCAAACAAAGCAGCTGCTCCCCTGCTGAAAAGCTGGGATGTGGAAGTGGGAGGAAAACTCCCTGAAATCCTGATAAATTTTGTTAGAAAAGTTACCGGCCGGGAAAGAGGAAAAGAACTTGAGTTGAAAGTTGGGGAAAGGGTGTACCTGCTGACCTTCTATTATGAGCCAGGGGAGGAAGCCATAAACATCTACGGTTTTGACATCAGTTCCCGGGTTCAGAGGGAAAAAGAAACGAAAAAAAAGCACCTCCGGCTGGAAAAAGCCCTCTGGAACAACCTCCAGATCATGGAAACCATGGTGGACACCATTCCCGCACCCGTATATTATAAAGACAGGGAAGGGAAGTACATGGGCTGCAACAGGCTCTTTGCAGACCAGATCATCGGGCTGCCGGAAGAAAAGATCAAGGGCTTCAAACTGACCGAACTGGAAACAATAATACCTCCTGCTACTGCCAGGGAGTACCAGCAGCTGGACATGGAACTCCTGAGGAAAGGAGGCAAACACGTTTACGAAACCGTAATCCCCTACCTGAACGGGGAGGAAAGAGAGATCCACGTCAGCAGAGCCGTTTACAGGGATGAAACGGAAAACTTTGCCATTCTGGTAGGGGTACTGCTGGATATAAGCGAACTTAAAAAGGTTGAAAAAGCCCTCCGGGACAACCTGCAGTTCCAGGAAACCCTCCTTGACGCGATTCCGACTCCCGTGTTTTACAAGGACATGAGGGGGATTTACCTCGGCTGCAACGAACTGTTTGCCAGCAGGATCCTTGGCCTTCCAAAAGAGAACATCGTCGGGCACTCCATGCGCGAGTTTGAGGATAGAGTCCCCCGGGAATTTGCTGATTTATATGAAAAATACGACCTGAAACTGCTCAGAGAAAACGAAAGCCAGAACTATGAAGCAAAAGTCAGGTGCGTGAAAAGGGGAGATATTCGGGACTTCCTCATTACAAAAGCCCTCTACTTCGATACTGCAGGCAAAAGGGCCGGGATTGTCGGCATAATGCAGGACATCACCAAGCGCAAAAAAGGCGAAGAGGTTTTGCAAAAAAGTGAAGAGAGGTACCAGCTGGCTGCAGAACAGACAGGGCAGATAATATACGACTACGACACCCAGGCAAACCGGGACGATTGGGCAGGGGCAATTGAAAAACTTACGGGATACAGCTTTGAAGAGTTCCAGAAATTCAACATAGAAGGCTGGGCTTCCCATATCCACCCGGAAGACCGAAAAAGAGCTATAAAGGCGCATTATGACAGCTTCGAAACCGACACTCCGTACCATGAAGAATACCGCTTCATGAGGAAAGACGGGAGCTATTTTTACGCAGAAGACAGAGGAATTTTCCTGAAGGACAGAAGCGGCCGAATCTACAGGATGCTGGGAGTAATCAAAGACATCACGGAAAGAAAAGCAGCAGAAGAAGCCCTTGAAAAGACCGGAAAAATCCGGAAGAGGGAAATCCACCACCGTATAAAGAACAACCTCCAGGTGATTTCCAGCCTTCTTGAACTTCAAGCAGAGAAATTTGATGACGAAGAAGTCCTCGAAGCTTTCAGAGAAAGCCAGAACCGTGTTGCATCAATGGCTATTATTCACGAGGAACTCTACGGAAGTAAAGACAAGGACATGCTGACCCTTGACTTTTCAGCATACCTCCGGAAACTGACCGCAGACCTCCTGAACTCCTACACCCTTAAAAGCGACAATATCAGGCTTGAACTTGACGTAGAGGAAATATTCATCGGGATAGACGCCGCCGTCCCCCTGGGTATCATCATCAACGAACTGGTCTCAAACTCCCTGAAACATGCCTTTACCCCGGAAAAACCGGGAGAAATCCGGATAAGTTTCCTGAGGACAGAAAACTATGAAAATGGCCGGAAAAACTCGAAAAACAGCGACAATGGAAACGGGGACAACGCTGAAAATGAAGGACAAAACGGGCTCAGCCTGATAGTTTCAGATAGCGGGGAAGGATTCCCAGAAGAAATTGATTTCAGGAACACCGATTCACTAGGCCTCCAGCTTGTGAACACCCTTGTAGACCAGATAGGGGGTACGATCGAGCTTAAAAAAGGAAGAGGCACGGAATTTTCGATCAGGTTCAGGGAACCTGAAAAATGAAGAGGAAAAATCCCGGAATAACAGCCAACGGTACAGGGGGACCGACCCCTGTATAAGGAAACTGAGTCCATCAACCCTATTTTGAATAAGAGCAGAGAGAAACTGAAAAGAAGGAATCGGTTCTGAAGATTTGAAAAAAGTTTTGAAGATTGGAAAAAAACTTTCTAAAAGCCGAGCACATATCACAGACTTTTTAAATGATTGAGGCGTATCGGGCAAACGGGCAAATGTACATAATTTTAGATGATGAATTAACAAACAATTACAAATTTGTAAATCTGAGCCATTCCATGAATCTGACCGATTTCATAAAAGAGGAGTTCACAACCTAACTGACTTTTTGAATCGACGTTTTAAATAGCAAAACTTAAGAAGCTAAAAAATTAAGAGGCTCCATAAATACTCATTTTCAAAAGCATAAAGGGACAAACTCAGATAAGTGAGAGAAAATGGGGGATTCCAGAGACTTCGAAGCCAGCAACCGGCATCGTGGAAATGAAGAGGGGAAAAGAAGAGGGGAAAAGAAGAGGGGAAAAAGAAGAGGGGAAAAGAATGATGGATCAGTTTCCTTCAAATAATCCGAATCCTGTCCTAAGGGTAGATGGAGAGGGGACAATCCTCTACGCGAACAAAGCTGCAAGTCCTCTGGCGGAATACTGGGGCACCGGGGAAGGAGAAAAGCTTCCTCAAGCGATGGTCAATAAGATAAAGGGAATACTTTCTCAAAAAAACCCTGAAAAACTTGAAATTAATACGGAAAAAAAGACCTATTCCGTCACATTCTGTCCCCTGCCGGAGGATAACTGCGTATATCTCCAGGGCTTCGACATAAGTCCTTTCAGGCATGCTGAAGAAGAACTGAAAAAAAAGTATGAAGAGCTTGAGTCAAGGGCCGGGAAAAGGAATCCCGACCCCGCGGGGGCAAAAGCACAGCTTTACAGGGAAATTTCCGGGAAAAAACAGACTGATCAGGCCCCACAGGACTGTCCTTTATTTCTGGAAACCCTGCTGAATACGATTCCTGCCCCGGTCCTTGCCAAGGACAGGGAAGGAAAGTACAGGGAATGCAATGAGTTTTTTTCCCGGGAAATTGCAGGGATCCCGAAAGAAGAGATCCTGGGAAAAACGATTAAGGAAGTATTTCCGCAGCTCAGTCCCGAACTTGCGGATGCCATCCACAGACAGGACCTTGAACTGCTCGAAGAGGGAGAGAAAGACAGCTACGAAACCGAATTTCCGTGTGCTGACGGGACCGTAAGGAATTTCCTTGTAAACAGGGCCGTTTTTAAGGATGAAAATGGAAGAACAGCCGCAATGGTCGCCGTAATGCTGGACGTAAGCGAACTCAGGAGAAACGAGAAAAAAATCCGAAACAACGTAAAATTTCTTGAAACTCTCCTTAATACCATACCCAACCCTGTTTTTTACAAAGACCGCAAAGGAGCTTACCTGGGCTGCAACGAAACGTTTAGTAGAATGATCACAGGCCTTCCTGAAGAAGAAATCCTCGGATATACCCTCCCGGAACTGACTGACAGGTTCATGATCGATTTTTCCCCGAAGTTTTCCACCGAGGAAATCCGGAAACTAATTGAAAACTCCGATCAGTACCACAGGGAAGAACTCGAACTTATCAAAACCGGAGGGTCCCAGCTTGAAGAATATAAAGCTTTTTGCGCGGATGGGATGAAAAGGGATTTCCTGACAAGCAGGACTGCATACCGCAATGAAGAGGGAGAGGTTGCAGGCATGGTCAGTGTGCTGCAGGACATCACAAGGATCAAGCAAATTGAAAGAACTCTCCGGGACAACCTGCAATTTCTCGAAACCCTGATAAATACCATTCCCAACCCCATTTTCTACAAAGATCGAAACGGCGCATACATAGGCTGCAACGAGGTCTTTGCAAACCGGATTTTCGGGCTTCCCAGGGAAAAAATCATAGGAAAAACCCTTCCAGCCCTTCAGGTCCCCGTCACGGAAGAGCTCAAGGAATACTGCCATAGATTGGCTCTCGAACTGGCCAGGACCGGGAAAAAACAGGAAAATGACCTCGAATTCGTCTGCGCGGACGGAAAAACAAGGGACTTCATCGTCAACCGGGCTGCATTCAGGGACGAGGAAGGGGAAATTGCCGGAATAGTAGGGGTGATGCAGGACATAACCCAGCGCAAGAGTGCGCAAGAAGCCCTCAGGGACACCGTGAGTTTTCTGGAAACCCTGCTTGACGACATCCCGAGCCCTGTTTTCCAGAGAGACAAAAGCGGGATTTACCTGAACTGCAACGAGACCTTTGCCAGCCAGATTATGGGGCTCCCGAAGGAAAAAGTCATAGGAAGATCTTTTGCCGATTTTCGGAAAAGGGTCCCGAAAGAACTTGTGGAAATCTACCAGCTGCATGACCAGGAGCTTCTAAAGCAGGGGGAAAGCCAGTATTACGAGACAAAGGTGGTCTGTGCAGACGGCGTAAAAAGAGACTTCCTTTTCCACAAAGCCGCATACAAAGACAGTTCCGGAAACGTTAACGGAATTGTCGGTGTGATGCTGGACATAACCCAGCGCAAGGAAGCAGAAGAAATATTTCGGAAAAGCGAGGAAAGATTCCGGGAAGTCGCAGAAAGAACCGGGCAGCTTGTTTATGATTATGATTTGAGGACCGGACAGAGTTCCTGGGAAGGAGCCATTGAAGAAATAACAGGGTACGGTTACGAAGAGTTCCAGGACTTCGTCCCTGAAGCCTGGGCCGAACATCTCCACCCTGAAGACCGTAAAAGGGTCGTTGAAGTCCACAAAAAGTGCCTGGAGACCGGAGAAGCTTTTCACGAAGAATACAGGCTCAGGAGAAAAGACGGCAGCTACTTCTATGCAGAGGACAGCGGTTTCTATTTAAAAGATGAAAACGGGAAAGTCTGCCGAGCTCCCGGCGTAATAAAAGATATAAGCGAAAGAAAGCTCGCCCAGGAAAAAATAGAGGAAAGTGAAAAAAAGTTCCGTATCATTGCAGAGCAGATAGGGCAGCTAATTTTTGATCAGGACCCCGAAACGGGGAAAATCAAATGGGAAGGAGCCATTCAGGAAATTACCGGGTACAATTCCGGAGAGTTTAATTCGTTCAGTATCCCGGACCTGCTGGAAATCATACATCCTGAAGACAGGGAGAAAGCTTTTGCGGGACATGAAGCCTGCATGAAAAGTGGTGGGTCCTACAATGAGGAATTCAGGCTCAGGAAGAAAAATGGGACTTATATTTATGTGGAAGACACTGCGTTATACCTTAAAAATGAAAAGGGGAACGTATACAGGATCCTCGGAGTAGTAAAAGACATAACGGAAAGAAAACTTTCGATGCAAAAAATAGAAGAAAGTGAAGAACGCTTCCGCCTCGTCGCCGAACAGACCGGACAGGGAGTCTATGACTATAATGTTGAGAGTGAAAGGCTTTCCTGGACAGGGGCCATAGAAGAGATAAGTGGGTACCGCGCCGAAGACCCCCGCATTTCATCAAGGGAGCTCTGGGAATCCCATATCCACCCTGAAGATCGTAAGCGAGCAGCCGAGTACTACGAACAAGCCCTGAAAGAGGGGAAAGAATACCACCAGGACTACCGGATACGCAGAAAGGACGGAAGCTACGCTTATGTGGAAAACAACGGGGTTTTCCTGAAGGACGAGAAAGGCCGGGTATACCGGATGCTCGGCGCAATAAAAGACATTACGGAAAGAAGGCTTGCAAGGGAAAAACTCGAGAAAAGTGAAGAAAGGTACAGGCTGGCAGCGGAACAGACAGGGCAGATTGTATTTGAGCATGACCTTAAAAATGAAGTTATCGACTGGGTGGGAGCTATCCAGGAACTTACAGGCTATTCTCCGGAAGAATTCCGGAAATTCGACACTGAAAAATGGGAAGAACACGTCCACCCTGAGGACAGGAAACGATCCATCGAAAGGATCACGGAAGCCCTCGAGAAGGGGGAAAGGTTCGTTGAGGAGTACAGGTTCAGGAGAAAAGACGGGGACTATTTCTACGTGGAATCCTGCGGGATCGGGATGCTCGATGAGGAGGGAAAACCCTTCAGGGCACTCGGGGTGATGAAAGACATTACTGGAAGGAAGCTTGCCAGGGAAAAACTTGAGAAAAGCGAAGAAAGGTACAGGCTGGCAGCTGAAAACACAGGGCAGATCGTTTATGATTATGAGATTAGGACGGGAAAAATAGACTGGACAGGAGCTATTGAGAAACTTACAGGATACGGTATCGAAGAATTCCGGAAATTCGGAAAAGACGAGTGGATTTCACACATACATCCCGAAGAAAGAATTCGGGTGGTAGAAAGCATAAAGAGGTCCCTGGAGACCGGGGACAGGATTCAGGAAGAATTCAGGTTCAGAAGAAAAGACGGCAGCTATTTCTACGTGGAAGACAGCGGGACGGTCCTGATAGACGGAAACGGGCTCCCTTACAGGGTCATTGGCGTTAAAAAAGACATCACGGAACAAAAACTTGCCCGTGAAAAACTTGAAAGAAGTGAAGAAAGATACCGCATGATTGCGGAACATACCGGACAGGTCCTCTATCATGATAACTATATGGCAGGGAAAATTGAATGGGCGGGAGCGATCCCTGAAATTACCGGATACGGCTTTAAGGAATTCCAGGAAATAACCGAAAACGGCTGGCTTGGGCTGGTCCATCAAGAAGACCAGGCAAGGGTGATAGCAGCACATGAGCAGTGCAGGAAAACCGGAGGGGATTTCTTTGAAGAGTACAGGCTCAAAAAAGCTGACGGAAGCTATGTCATCGTGGAAGATGAGGGAGTCTACCTTAAAGACGAAAACGGAACCGTATTCAAGGCACTTGGAGTTATCAAAGATATCGCGGAAAAAAAGCTTGCCCAGAAGAAACTGAAGGAAAGCGAGGAACGCTTCAGGGTCGCTACCGAGCAGACAGGCCAAATCGTCTTTGAACATGACCACATAAATGACATACTTTCCTGGGCAGGCGCAATCACTGAAATTACCGGGTACGGTATCGAGGAATTCCGGAAATTAGGCAGCAACGTATGGCTTGAACATGTCCACCCTGAAGACCGGGAAAGGGTTCTTGCAGAACTCAGGAGATTCAAGGAAAAAGACAGCCACTTCCGTGTGGAATACAGGTTCAGGAGAAAGGACGGGAGCTACTTCCATGTAGAAGACAGCGGGGTCTACCTGCGAAATGAAGCAGGGCAGATCCACAAGGCTGTCGGGGTAATAAAAGACATCGGCCCGATAAAGCTTGCCGCGGAAAAACTCCAGGAAAGCGAAGAAAGGTTCCGCATAGCGGCAGAAAAGACCGGCCAGTTAGTGTACGATTTCGACATCGGTTCGGAAGAGATAAGATGGGCAGGGGCAATTGAGGACATTAGCGGTTACACCCATGAGGAAATCCATGAGCTTACGACCAGGAAGCTCTGGAAAGAGCACATTCACCCTGAGGACTATAAAGAAGTAGTCAAATATTTTGCAAATGCCCTTAAGACAGGGGGGAGTTACTGCCAGGAATACAGGTTCAAAAGAAAATCCGGGGGCTATATTTACGTTGAAGATTGCGGGATTTATTTGAGAGATAAAAAGGGCAGAGTATACC
Organism: Methanosarcina sediminis; assembly: GCF_052056915.1. Lineage (GTDB taxonomy): Archaea > Halobacteriota > Methanosarcinia > Methanosarcinales > Methanosarcinaceae > MTP4. The sequence continues at coordinate 1,155,833 of NZ_CP195119.1, forward strand.
GGATGATAGGAGTAATAAAAGATATCACTGAGAGAAAGCGAGGAACGGAAGAATTGCGGAAAAGCGAAGAAAGGTTCCGCGTCGTTGCCGAACAAACCGGGCAACTGGTATACGATTATGATATATCAGAAGATAAAATAAGATGGGCGGGAGCCGTCAAAGAACTTATGGAATACAGTGAAGAAGAATTTGAGAATATAAAGAGTCTGGAGGAATGTAAAGAATTCCTGCATCCGGGGGACTGCAAACGTGTGGTTGATTCATATAAAAAATGCCTGGAAACGGGAGAAAGATACCGTGAAGAATACAGGCTCAAAAGAAAAGACGGGAACTATATTTACGTGGAAAACAGGGGAGTATTCCTGAAGGATGGAAATGGGCGTATATGCAGGATGCTCGGGGCAAATAAAGACATTACACAGCTCAAGCATTCCCTTGAAAAAGTAAGGGAAAGCGAAGAGAAATACCGCTCATTCATACAAAACTTCAAAGGAATTGCCTTCCAGGGGAATATGGACTTCACGGCTCTTTTCATGCACGGGTCTCTTGAGGAAATAACAGGATACAGGGAAGAGGACTTCTATCCGGACGGGGTGAGATGGGACCAGATAATCGATCCCGAAGACCTGCCAGCTGTCCTTGAAGACGCAGAAAAATTGAGGATGATTCCTGGGGCCACTACCGAGAGGGAATACAGGATAAGGAAAAAGGACGGAAACATCTGCTGGGTCCACGAAATAGTCCAGAATATTTCCGATGAATCGGGAAAACCCATCTTAGTGCAGGGCTCTATCTATAACGTAACTGAAAGAAAGGAAGCAGAAGAAGCCCTGGCAAGGACCGAGGAGATCCGCAAGAAAGAGATCCACCACCGGATCAAGAACAACCTTCAGGTGATATCCAGCCTCCTTGAACTTCAGGCCGACCAGTTCAGCGAAGAAAAAGTGGTAGAGGCGTTCAGGGAAAGCCAGAACCGCGTGGCGTCCATGGCCATTATCCATGAAGAGCTGTACAGGGCAGGAGATACCGAAACCCTTGATTTTGCAGCCTATCTCAGGAAACTGACTTCAGACCTTCTCCGCTCGTATACTATCAGGAAAGAAGACATAAAGCTGAAGCTGGAGGTAGAGGAGATATTCCTGGGAATGGATACGGCAATCCCATTAGGGATCATTATCAACGAACTTGTCTCCAATGCCCTGAAACATGCTTTCCCTGCAGGAGGGAAAGGAGAAATACACATCAAACTTTTCCGGAGAGAAGGTTCAGGAAATAAAAGTATAAGTAACATTACAAATAATATTGATGCAAGGAGCACTATTAACAAAAATAATCAGTTCACACTGATTGTTTCGGACAACGGGTTGGGTTTTCCGGAAAACATTGACTTCACAAATACCGATTCTTTAGGTTTTCAGCTTGTAAATACCCTTGTAGAACAGCTGGAGGGTACGATCAAGCTTGAAAGAAACGGGACAACGCTTTTCAGGATTAAGTTTCTGGAAAGTGGGCAATGACCCGGAACCAGAGTATGAATAAAAGGGGAAATAAAATGAAAAAGGCAAAAATTCTGGTTGTCGAAGACCAGAACATCGTGGCTCTGAATATCAGGAACAAGCTTAAGAATTTAGGCTACGCGGTTCCAGCTACTGCGGCTACCGGAGAAGAAGCAGTCAGGAAAGCGGAACTGACAGATGCTGATCTTGTTTTGATGGACATAATGCTAAAAGGGGATATGGACGGGATATCAGCGGCTCAGGAAATCAAGTCCCAGTTCGGGATTCCCATCCTGTACCTGACCGCTTACACGGACGAAGAAACCCTCGGCAGGGCAAAAATGACCGAACCTGCAGGGTATATCTCGAAACCTTTCAAAGAAGAGGACCTGCACAGCAACATTGAAATGGCGCTGCACAAACACAGGCTTGAAAAGGAAGAAAAGGAAGCGGAATAAAATTCCCTGCCCTATTTTTTAAAGCTTTTTTGAAGTTTATTTGAATTTAACTTAACGAAGTAAAAACTTCATATGAGACAAAAAAGGGGACCCGGGGAGTAGCTTTGTTGTCAGCCCCAAAAACGGGGAAATGAAAGAAAAAAGGAGGAAAATGAATGGAACATTTTCCCTCGAAGAACCCTAATCCCGTACTCAGGATAGGAAAAGACGGAAAGGTCCTCTATGCAAACAGGGCTGCCAGCCCTTTACTTGAAACCTGGGGGATCAAGGAAGGAGAAAAAACCCCCGAACTTATTGAAAATGCTGTCCTGAAAGCCCTGAGTCGGGGAAACTGCGAAGAGCTAGAACTGGAAACCGAAGCCCGGACATATCTTGTCACACTGAATCCCTTTCCTGAAGAAGCCTGCGTAAATGTCTACGGGTACGACATAAGCAGCCGGAAAGAAATTGAAAAAAAGCTGCATATCCGGGAAAAACAGCATATAGTGCTCGAAAAGCTCGGAAAAATGACCCTTACCTGCACAAGCCTCCAGGCCCTGATGGATGAAAGCACAGGACTGGTAGCCAGTACTCTGGAAATCGAATCCTGTAAAATCCTTGAGCTGCTCCCGGATGGAAATTTTCTGCTTCGAGCGGGATTCGGACTGGGGAGAGAACTCGCAGGAGAGCTAATTATCGGAAGAGGAAAGGACTCCCTGGCAGGATACACGCTGCTTTCAAGGAGACCTGTTTCCGTAAAAGACATGAAAGAGGAGACCCGCTTCAAAAAAACCGCTTCTGTTGCGGACCAGGGCCTGGTAAGCGGGATTAGCATTATTATAGGGGAGGCGAAAAGACCTTTCGGGGTGATCGAAGCCTTCTCAACGAAAAGAAGGGAATTTTCGGAAGAGGACCAATATTTCCTTAGTTCGGTCGCATTTCTGATTGCAGGGACAACTGAACGCAGGAAAGCCGAAGAAAAACTACGGCTGCACCAGAAGCTTCTAGAAAAACAGGTAGAGGAAAGGACCAGGGAACTCACTAAAACGAATAAAACCCTGACCACGGAAATTGTCCGGCGCGAGCAGGTTGAACAGACCCTCAGGAGCAATATGGAACTGATGGAAAAACTGCTTGGCACAATGCCAAACCCCATCTATTACAAAAACACAGAAGGAGCTTACAGGGACTGTAACGAGAACTTTTCCAGGCTAATCGCAGGCCTGCCAAAAGAGGAGTTGATGGGGTCTACAACTCCGGAAGTTGCCGAAAAATTGCTGCCTGAACTTATCATTAAAGCCCCGGAGCAAAACAAAGATAAGCTGTTTGAACAGGCCAGGGAAATCCACTGGAAAGACCTGGAACTGCTCCGGAAAGGAGGAAGCCAGGTTTTTGAAGATGAAATACTATGTTCTGACGGCGTAAAGCGAAATTTCCTTATCAACAAGTCAACCTTCGGGAACGGAAAAGGCGAGGTTTCAGGGCTCCTCTGTATGATGCAGGACATAAGCGAGCTCAAGCTGGCTGAAAAAAAGCTCAGAGACAACCTCTATTTTCTGGAAAAGCTTCTCGATGCCATCCCCACTCCCGTGTTTTACAAAGACAGGGAAAACAGGTATCGGCTCTGCAATGAAGAGTTTATCAGGAAAATCGCCGGGATCCCGAAAGAGCAGATAGTTGGGTATTCCCTGCATGAGTTCATAAAAGAACAGCCTGAAGACCTTATCCTTCTTCATGAAAAATACGACCGAACCCTTATGAGGGAGAGAAAGACCCAGCGCTACGAAGCACAATTGAAATGTGCCACCAAAGGGTTCAGGGATTTTCTCATAAACAAAGCCCCTTACATCGAGAAAGACGGAGAACCCGGGGGGATTGTCGGGGTGATGTTCGATGTAACCGAAAACAGGCAAGCCCGGGAAACCCTGGAGAGAAGAGAAGAGCGCTACCGGCTCGCTGCGGAGCAGACAGGGCAAATTGTTTTTGATTATGACTTCAAAACCGGCTCCGTTGACTGGGCAGGGGCCGTTACGGAAGACACCGCCCATATCATCGAACTTCAGAAATTTGACATGAACCGCTGGTGCGAAAAAATACATCCTGAAGACCGGGGACGTGTAAGGTCGGCATTTGAAAAATCCCTTAAGACAGGAGAGAAGTTCCATGAAGTATACAGGTTCAGGAAAAAGGAAGGCGGATATATCTATATGGAGGAAAGCGGAATTTTGTTGAAAGACGAAGAAGGCCGCATCCGTAGAATGCTGGGAGCAAAAAAAGACATAACCGAGAGAAAAATGGCAGTGGAAAAGCTGCATAAAAGCGAAGAAAGTTTCCACTCCTTCATGCAGAACTTCCGGGGGATCGGGTTCCAGCTTGACAGGAACTTCAAAACGGTATTCATACACGGGGCTGCAGTAGAAATCACAGGCTACAGTAAAGAGGACTTCCTTTCCGGGAATATAGAGTGGACCCGGCTTGTCAAAGAGGAAGACCTGCCGCTTATCCTGGAAAAAAGGAGAAGATTGAAGGAAGAACCGGAGCTGTTTACCGAACTTGAGTACCGGATAAGGAGAAAAGACGGGAAACTGCGCTGGGTCAGGGAAGTTATCCAGACCGTACCCGACGGACCGGATAAGTCAATACAGTTCCAGGGCTCGTTCCACGATATCACCGAAAGAAAAACAGCAGAAGAAGCCCTGGAAAAAGCCGAAAAGGTCCGGAAAAAAGAGATCCACCACCGGATCAAGAACAACCTCCAGGTAATCTCTTCCCTCCTCAGCCTCCAGTCCGAAAAATTCGGGGATGCGCAAGTGCTCGAAGCTTTCCGGGAAAGCCAGAACCGCGTAATATCCATGGCTATTATCCACGAGGAACTCTACAAAGGAGACGAAATCGATACCCTTGATTTTGCAGCCTATCTCCAGAAACTGACCGCAGATCTTCTAAGTTCATACAGGGTCGGGAAAGGTGACATCAGCCTGGAGCTTGACCTTGAGAAAATTTACCTGGGGATGGACACGGCAATCCCCCTCGGAATCATTGTCAATGAACTGGTTTCCAACGCCCTGAAACATGCCTTCATGACCGGAAAGAAAGGGAAGATTCGCATAAACCTCTGCGGAAAGGAAAAATTTACCGCAAACCCGGAGGATTGCGGGACAGGATCCGAATGCAGGAAAGGGCAGGGCTTGCAGGCGAAAAAGGATTTGCAGTTGGAAAAGGGGTTGCCGTTTACACTAATTGTGGCCGATAACGGTCCGGGCATCCCGGAAGAAATCGATTTCAGGAATACTAGTTCCCTGGGGCTCCAGCTAGTAAATCTCCTTGTTGAACAGATAGATGCCTCCATCGAGCTTAATAACAGCACCGGGACAGAGTTCAGGATCGATATTACGGACAACTGAAATTAGTGGTTTACTGGTTTATTGATGCGGGGTAAGAACCAGGCTCTATGCTCAGGAACAACTTATTTTAAATATTTCAGATAGTGGACACATATTTATAAGAAATATAAATAAAGAAGTATAGATGAGTGGTAAGGGGATATGGAAAGAATAAAGCTTATTTCCAGCTCCTTGAAACATGTTTTCCCGGAAGGAAAAGGAGGAGAAATCCTTATCAAACTTTTCCAGACAGCCCACAATAAAAATAAAGTTATAAATAGGAACAGAAAAATTAATAAAAATGGTAATAGTAAGTACAGTACTCAGTTCTCATTGATCGTTTCGGATGACGGGTCAAAATTTCCTGAAAATATTGATTTCAGGAATACCACCTCTCCGGGATTGCAGCTCGTAAACACCCTGGTGGAACAGCTCGAAGGAAACATCGAACTAGAGAGAAACGGAGGCACTAAATTCATTATCCGGTTCGGAGGAACCGGGTGACCAAAATGGCAATTAACCGATTCAAAGCTAACAGCAATGAAGGAAAACGGGGGTAACAAAATGGGAAAAGCAAAGATTCTGGTTGTTGAAGACCAGAATATCGTAGCCCTGAATATCAGAAACAAGTTGAAGAACCTGGGATATACCGTACCAAGCACCGCAGCTTCAGGGGAGGAAGCAATCCGGAAGGCAGAGTTAACAGGTGCTGACCTGGTTTTGATGGACATCATGTTAAAAGGAGAAATGGACGGGATCGAAGCAGCAAGGGAGATCAAAGCCCGCTTTGGGATACCCGTAATCTACCTTACCGCCTACACGGACAGCGAAACCCTGGAAAGGGCCAAAATGACCGAACCTGTAGGCTATATCTCAAAGCCTTTCAAGGAAGAAGACCTGCACAGCAATATAGAGATGGCTCTCCATAAACACCGTGCTGAAAAGGGAGAAGAGGGGGAAGGTGAAAAAGAAGAAAAAGAAAGCGTTTAAGACAAAACGTTGAATGGAATAATCAGGGATTAAGTGAAAAAGAATTAATGCGGCAGGAAAATAAAAGTTGTTCTGGCAAACTCCGCTGCAAGGTGCGGAGTATTCAGATTAAAAAAGTAAGGATGAAAACAGGCACATATACCTGTGAAATCTACTTTTGAGAGCAGAACATCCTTTAAATCCAGGAACACATTTTAAAGCCGACAATCCCCTGGTGTCTTGCCAACCGAATACCGCCGAATAAAATAGATCGCAATTACTCATAGTCGTTCACACTCAACCACAATCATTCATACCCGTTCATAATCATTCATAATAGTTCATACTTGTTCATGGCAATTCAATGCCTGGCGATTGACGCGACACCAGGATAAGTTCTACTTTTTAATAGCAAAATATATCTGAAGAGAGTATCGGCTGCATTCATCCCCAAACTTAAAATCTGAGGGTCCACGAGAAAATTAGTGCAAAATTTAAAGAACCGGACAGCGTATGGAAAGACTTCAGACCTTTAAGATCCATAATAGAAGACGGCTTCAAATTTGTGAAAAAAATGTACTCTCCGGAGAATTTACACATGTAATTCAGGTTATTACTTGAGTTCACTGCGAGTTTCAGTTGTCAGGGTAGCTATTGAAGACGGGGCAGAGACCTGCTTTCCCTCAAAACCTTCAACCTCAGAAGGTCTGAAAATCCTGGTTCCGTGATTCACATTTATGAAATATTTTTTATTCCCAAATCCGGGTATCGGACATTTTAAGTGCGGGGATTTAATTTTTTCTGGCTTCCAGAATTTCTAAAATACTCTCCAAGTTCATAAAAAATTTAAAATAATAACAAATATGTCTACTTCTAAAAATACTTCCTAAATACATAAAAAAATTTAAAATAATACCAGAAATATTTTATAATAGGATGACATAAACGATCAAAGTCAACTCAGGAAATTTAACAAAAGGATTGATGAAAATTTATTCAAAGAGTTGACCTGGCTTAAAGCCTGAATTCGTCAAAAAGGAGGTTTTAAACTAAAAGTGAATATAACTTTCATTTAATTCATAACAGATTCTAATTACAAAAAACAGAAGCTTCAGCTTCATTTCTGATCTTTCTGCGTGATTCGCATTTTTGAAGAGTGAATGTACTAAGAGCGAATGCCCTCTAAAAGTGCTGTTCCCCGCATAATAGAGGACAGGGAAAGAGTCGGAAAAATATTACAATCAATTCATAGGGAATTTTCAGAACTCATGGGAATATTATGGAAAACACTCCCTGAGGATCAGAATACTTTAGACTAAAAAATCCCTAGATAGTCCAACCCAAGGTGATAAAATGCTAAAACTGAAGCTAGGAACCCGAAAGCTGATTTCTATTTCAATTTGCTTTTTAATGCTGCTTGCTACAAGCTCAGCAGCATTAGCAGCATCAGGTGATTTAGCAAATGTTCAAGTATCCAAAGTTAGTGGAACTGTTACGGTAACAAACGAAGATGGTACTGTTGTATATAAAGGTTCAGACGATGCAGACGCTATTGAAGCGGCTATGAAGGCAATTGATAGCGGTGTCATCTCCTTCCAGAAAGGCGAATATAATATCGACCGTACACTTCGTTTAAAATCAGATATAACCTTCATCGGAGAAGAAGGAGTAGTATTTGACTGCATTAGCTCCCCGGGATTTACTACCGGGACAGGTGGCTATTCTTCTTCAACAATACCAGTGGCAAGTAATGCCAACTCAGGGACTACACAGATTAAGTTGTCCAGTGTTTCTGGCTTGAATGCTGGGAACTATATAAAAATTTCAGACGATTTCACAGTTTCCTATGAAGGGAACGCTTACAAAAACGGCGAGCTGGCAAAGATAGTTGCCATCGACGGTTCAACAGTCACAATTGACAAACCTCTGTACGATAGCTATACCACATCGAGGAATGCAAAGGTCCGAGAAATCTCAATGCTTGAAAACATCAGGTTTGAAAACATTAAGTTTGTAGGAAAAGGAATGGACACCAGTTCTACTGCGATCTATTTCTATGCCACGAAGAACGTTACGTTCTCAAATTGTGGAATTGAAGATTTTGGCACCCGTGCGATCAGTTTATTTGATTGTTTAGACTGTACTGTAGAAAACAGCACCTTTAAAAGGATATTCAAAGACGGGACAGGGTATGGAATTGCCATAACAAATGCCTGTGACAATATCGTAATAAAAAACAACTCTTTCCTTGAAAAAGGCAGGCACTACATTGCTGTCGTGTCCAGCAGGGGAGGAGTCACAACTGACGGCTTTACCAGGCATGTAGATGTTCTGGACAATATTTTCAGAGATTGTGCTGACGAAGCTGTAAACTCACACCCGACTTCATCTCCGATTTTCAGAGTTATTGGCAATGAATTCTACGATTCCAGAAAAGGTGTAGAACTCGCCAGAACTGACAGCATCGTAAAAGACAATAAATTTTATCGCTGTGGAAATGCCCTGGTTACATTAAGCACCGGCAACCACGTGATTGAGAACAATTACTTCAACGGAAATAGAATCTCCATTATTCCTCACGCGACAAGCAACATAATAAGGAACAATGTGTTTGACAACGGCGGCTATATCATGCCGGAACTCAATGCCGTAATTGAAAGTAATACTTTCAGGAATTATTCAGGGTATATCATATACGCATCCGGCTCAAGCAGTTCCTACCTGCAAAACATTGAAATTTCAAACAACCTGTGTGAAGACCCCCTTACACTGGCAATGAAATTAAGCTATGCTAAAAATGTTAAATTGTATAACAATGACCTGAGAGGGTATCCTGAATTTAGAGCCTGTGACAATGTAGAAATCGACGGCAACAAGATAAACTCTCCTGCCTCTTCTGGGGTCAGGGTTATTGATGCAAAGGGTCCCTACACAATAACAGATAATGAGTTTAAAGCTGACAGTGTAGGAATTTCCCTTGAAAACACCGGCACATCATTGATTAATGAAAAGATTCTCATCGCGCGTAACGCCGTCGATGCCCCTAAAGCATATTCTAATGACGACTATTCAAATGTCATCGTAGAAGGAGGAACTCCTGAAATCGGAGATTCTACACCAGGGGCTTCTGACAATCCGACAACTCTGGTAGGAGTACAGGATTCCCGCCTTCGTGAAGGCTCTCCTGACACGGTATACAATGACGTTAGTTATCTCGACCTTGGAGGCAGAGACGAAGTCGGCGCATACAGAGACCTTGTCATTTTCGACTTAAGCGAATACGAAGATGCCGAGCTGATCGAAAATGCGACCCTTTCCCTTTTCTGGTACTACCCCGAAGGAGCGGAAAGGTCCGAGGACACAATTGTCGAAATTTACAGGCCTGAAGCCTGGAACCCCTACTACGTGACCTGGAACAGCAGGGACCTTAACACTCCCTGGGCGAATGCCGGCGGAGACTGGTATGACCGGAATAATGCCTCCCAGGGCAGTATCCCCTACGCAACGATTACCATCAAGGGCAGTGATGTTCCTGACAACAGCTACCATGAACTTGACGTAACCGAACTTGTGAAAGAGTACGTGAGCGGCGAGTACGAGAATACGGGATTCCTGATAAAAGCCCGCACGGAAAGCGGAAACTACATGGCTTTCTACAGCAGTGACTGCGGAATAACGGAATCTATCCCGAAGCTCGATATAGAACTGAAACCAGAGTCTGGAGATACACCTGAGTCTGGAGATACACCTGATGAAGCTCTCGTCCTGAGCAACCTTCAGGACAACCGCCTCCGTGAAGGCTCTCCTGACACGGTATACAATGACGTTCGTTATATCGACCTTGGAGGCAGAGACGGAGTCGGCGGGTACAGAGACCTGGTCCTGTTCAACTTAAGTGAATTGGACAATGCTGAAAGTATCGAGAATGCTACCCTTTCCCTCTTCTGGTACTACCCTGAAGCAATAGAAAGGCCCGAGGACACAGTTGTCGAAATATACAGGCCTGAAGCCTGGAACCCCGACTATGTCACCTGGAACAGCAGGGACCTTAACACTCCCTGGGCGAATGCCGGCGGAGACTGGTATGACCGGAATAATGCCTCCCAGGGCAGTATCCCCTACGCAACGATTACCATCAAGGGCAGTGATGTTCCTGACAACAGCTACCATGAACTTGACGTAACCGAACTTGTGAAAGAGTACGTGAGCGGCGAGTACGAGAATACGGGATTCCTGATAAAAGCCCGCACGGAAAGCGGAAACTACATGGCTTTCTACAGCAGTGACTGCGGAATAACGGAATCTATCCCGAAGCTCGATATAGAACTGAAACCAGAACCAGTAGTTCACGTCCTTAACAACCTTCAGGACAGCCGGCTTCGTGAGGGCTCTCCTGACAGAGTATACAATGACGTCCGTTATCTTGACCTTGGAGGCAGGGACGGAGTCGGCGGGTACAGAGACCTGGTCCTGTTCGACTTAAGTGAATTAGACGATGCTGAAAGTATCGAAAGTGCGGCCATTTCCCTCTTCTGGTACTACCCGGCCGGAATAGAAAGGCCCGAAGACACAATTGTCGAAATCTACAGGCCGGAAGCCTGGAACCCCGACTACGCCACCTGGAACAGCAGGGACCTTAACACCCCCTGGGTGAATGCCGGAGGAGACTGGTATGATCTGAATGATGTCTCTCAGGGCAGCACCCCGTACGCAACAATAACCATTAAGGGAAGTGACTTCCCAGACAACAGCTACCATGAGTTTGATGTAACCGAACTTGTGAAAGCGTACGTAAGCGGCGAATACGAAAATACGGGATTCCTGGTCAAAGCCCGCACAGAAAGCGGAAACTACATCGCCTTCTGCAGCAGCGACTATGAAGACGAAAACCAGAAACCTGTGATGACTGTATCGGAAAAAGCATAAGTTTTCCTCAGTATCGGGTTCGTAAAAAAGCTTAAAATACCCGCGCAGAAGGAAAAATCCTTTCTGCGCAGGAAATTTTTTTAATTTTAATAGTTTTTGGCAGCATTTTTTGAGTATAACCGTTTTTGGCAGCATTTTTTGAGTATAACCGTTTTTGACAGCATTTTTTGAGTATAACCGTTTTTGACAGTATTTTTTGAATATAACCGTTTTTGACAGCATTTTTTGAGTATAACCGTTTTTGGCAGCATTTGTTAAGACCTGACAACTCCACATGGGTGACATTACTGAAATATACCTGAAAAGGAGCTTTGCCGATAGTTTTTGATTCCGTATCCAGGGAATAATTTTCTACAATTTTCCCAGCTAAGAAATTCTGCCTGAATTTCTTATTTATATTCGTCCGGATCTACTTTTATCAATTTTACTTTCCCTCTTTTTCCTATGGTTCCTTATGCCTACTTACATGCTGGATTTTAGCCCTCTTTCTTCGTTTTTCCGGGAAGAATATAAATCTTACAAAAATATATTGGATATCTATAAAAAATTTTAACATAATACCAAAAATATTTTATAATAAACTTGTGTAAATGTTCAAAGTTGACTCAGGAAATATAACTAAAAATTAATTGGAACTTCATTTGATGAATTGACCAGGCTAAAGGCCCGGATTCATCAGACAGGAGGTGTTGAACTAAAAGGGAATATAATTGTCCTATAATTCATAACATATTCTAACTACAAAAACAGAAGCTTCGGCTTCATTTCCGAACTTTCTGCGTTATTCGCAATTTTGAAGAGTAAATGAACCAGGAGCGAATGCTCTCTGAATGTGCTGTTCCCCGCATAAAAGAGGGTAGAGCGAGAGTCGGAAAAATATTACAATCAATTCACAGGGAGTTTTCCAATCTCACGTGAAATTGTGAAAATACCCTCTAAGAATCGGTCTACTTTAGACTAAAAAATCCCTAGATAGTCCAACCCAAGGTGATAAAATGTTAAAACTGAAGCCAGGAACCCGAAAGCTGATTTCGACTTCAATAATTTGCTTTTTAATGCTGCTTGCTACAAGCTCAGCAGCATTAGCAGCATCAGGTGATTTAGCAAATGTTCAAGTATCCAAAGTTAGTGGAACTGTTACGGTAACAAACGAAGATGGCACTGTTGTATATAAAGGTTCAGACGATGCAGACGCCATTGAAGCGGCTATGAAGGCAATTGATAGCGGTGTCATCTCCTTCCAGAAAGGCGAATATAATATAGACCGTACACTTCGTTTAAAATCAGATATAACCTTCATCGGAGAAGAAGGAGTGGTATTTGACTGCATTAGCTCCCCAGGATTTACTACCGGTACCGGTGGCTATTCCTCTTCAACAATCCCGGTGGCAAGTAACGCCAACTCAGGGACTACACAGATTAAGTTGTCCAGTGTTTCTGGCTTGAATGTTGGAAACTACATAAAAATTTCAGATGATTTCACAGTTTCCTATGAAGGAAGAAGCTATAAAAACGGCGAGCTGGCAAAAATAGTTGCCATCGACGGTTCAACAGTCACAATTGACAGCCCCCTCTACGATAGCTATACCACATCGAGGAATGCAAAGGTCCGAGAAATCTCAATGCTTGAAAACATCAGGTTTGAAAACATTGATTTTGTAGGGAAAGGAATGGGCACCAGTTCTACTGCAATCTATTTCTATGCCACGAAGAACGTTACGTTCTCAAATTGTGGAATTGAAGATTTTGGCACCCGTGCGATCAGTTTATTTGATTGTTTAGACTGTACTGTAGAAAACAGCACCTTTAAAAGGATATTCAAAGACGGGACAGGGTATGGAATTGCCATAACAAATGCCTGTGACAATATCGTAATAAAAAACAACTCTTTCCTTGAAAAAGGCAGGCACTACATTGCTGTCGTGTCCAGCAGGGGAGGAGTCACAACTGACGGCTTTACCAGGCATGTAGATGTTCTGGACAATATTTTCAGAGATTGTGCTGACGAAGCTGTAAACTCACACCCGACTTCATCTCCGATTTTCAGAGTTATTGGCAATGAATTCTACGATTCCAGAAAAGGTGTAGAACTCGCCAGAACCGACAGCATCGTAAAAGACAATAAGTTTTATCGCTGTAAGAATGCCCTGGTTACCTTATCCACCGGCAACCACGTGATTGAGAACAATTACTTCAACGGGAATAGGATCTCCATTATTCCTCACGCGACAAGCAACATAATAAGGAACAATGTGTTTGACAACGGCGGGTACATCATGCCGGAACTCAATGCAGTAATTGAGAATAATATATTCAAAAACTATTCAGGATATATCATATACGCATCCGGCTCAAGCAGTTCCAACCTGCAAAACATTGAAATCACCAATAACGTATGTGAAGACCCGCTGACAATGGCAATGAAATTAAGCTATGCCAAAAATGTGTCCTTAAGTAACAATAACCTGAGAGGGCACCTTGAATTTAGCAGGTGCAATGATGTACAAATCGATGGTAACAGGATAAATTCCCCCGCATCTTCTGGAATTAAAGTTATTAATGCAAGAGGGGAACACACTATAACGGATAATGAGATCAAAGCCGATAGTGTAGGAATTTCCCTTGAAAATACAGGAACATCTCTAATCAAAAACGAGATTATCATCGGACGCAATGCCATTGATGCCCCCAAAGCATATTCTAATGACGACTATTCAAGTGTCGTCGTCGAAGAAGGCGCTCCTGAGATCCCACTTTGGGGAGTGCAGGATTCCCGCCTCCGTGAAGCCTCACCTGATACGGTTTACAATGACGCCCGTTATCTCGACCTTGGAGGCAGAGACGGGGTCGGCGGGTACAGGGATCTTGTCATTTTCGACTTAAGCGAATACGAAGATGCCGAACTGATCGAAAATGCGACCCTTTCCCTCTTCTGGTACTGCCCGGATGGAAGAGAAAGACCCGAGGACACAATTGTCGAAATTTACAGGCCTGAGGCCTGGAACCCCGACTACGTCACCTGGAACAGCAGGGACCTTAACACTCCCTGGGTGAATGCCGGAGGAGACTGGTATGACCGGAATAATGCCTCCCAGGGCAGTATCCCCTACGCAACGATTACCATCAAGGGCAGTGATGTTCCTGACAACAGCTACCATGAACTTGACGTAACCGAACTTGTGAAAGAGTATGTGGGTGGCGAGTACGAGAATACGGGATTCCTGATGAAAGCCCGCACGGAAAGCGGAAACTACGTCGCTTTCTACAGCAGTGACTGCGGAATAACGGAATCCATCCCGAAACTCGATGTAGAACTGAAACCAGAACCTGTAGTTCACGTCCTTAACAACCTTCAGGACAGCCGCCTCCGTGAAGGCACCCCTGATACGGTCTTCAATGACGTCCGTTATCTCGACCTGGGAGGCCGGGAAGGAGTCGGTGGGTACAGAGACCTTTTCATGTTCGACTTAAGTGAATTAGACGATGCTGAAAGTATCGAAAGTGCAGCCCTTTCCCTCTTCTGGTACTACCCGGCCGGAATAGAAAGGCCCGAAGACACAATTGTCGAAATCTACAGGCCGGAAGCCTGGAACCCCGACTACGTCACCTGGAACAGCAGGGACCTTAACACCCCCTGGGTGAATGCCGGAGGAGACTGGTATGACCGGAATAATGCCTCCCAGGGCAGCACTCCCTACGCAACGATAACCATCAATGGAAGTGACTTCCCTGACAACAGCTACCATGAACTTGACGTAACCGAACTTGTGAAAGAGTACGTGGGCGGCGAATACGAAAATACGGGATTCCTGATCAAAGCCAGCACGGAAAGTGAAAACTACATCGCTTTCTGCAGCAGCGAATATGAAGATAAAAACCAGAGGCCTGTGCTGGCCATCTTGGAAAAAGCATAAGTTTTCCTCAATATCGGGTTCGTAAAAAAGCTTAAAATACCCGCGCAGAAGGAAAAAATCCTTTCTGCGCAGGAAATTTTTTGATTTTACTTGATTCTGACCGGACTTACCAGGACATGACTATTTTCC
The DNA here is from genome assembly GCF_052056915.1 of Methanosarcina sediminis. Taxonomy (GTDB): domain Archaea; phylum Halobacteriota; class Methanosarcinia; order Methanosarcinales; family Methanosarcinaceae; genus MTP4. Next base: position 1,171,087 of record NZ_CP195119.1, read on the forward strand.
CGAACACCCGGACTGAAATACACCCGGAAAGGAGCTGTTTTGCATTCGATGCTTGTAATTCCCTTATTTAGCTGAAATTACTGTGTACTTTCATTTATTTGAGCCTGCCATTCAACGAATTTCAGGTACGTTTTTTCATGGTTTTGATCACTCACTATTCATGTTTCGTGTTTTTACGAGCCCCTTCTATGGAAGGAATTCTTTCGAACCAATTCCAAAACTTGGTGCAACATAAGTATCGGGGCCATAATCGCAGTTCAATATATCTCCTTCTTTTGGGCCATAATCCGGATTTTGAGACCTGATCTTTCTTTGATTTCAGATCCAGGAAATAAGCCTTTACAGGACCTTATTCAGCGAAAAAACTACGGGATACGTTTCTTTTTATGTTCATCCGGATCTACTTTTATCGAGCTTACTCTCCTCTATTTTTATGGTTCATTATGTCTACTCCCATTATGGATTTCATTCCACCCCTTCTTCATTTCCCGGATATCAAAAGGGGCATCTCTGTGAAATATATTTGAAAACTATAAAAAAAATTAACATAATACCAAAAATATTTTATAATAGGGTCGCATAAATGCCCAGAGTTCACTAAGGAAATTTAACTAAAAGATAAATAGAATCTTGTTTGGTGAGTTGCTAAGGCTGAACACCTATACTCATTCGAACAGGAGGCATTAAACTAAAAAAGAAACCATGAATATCCTATAATTTATGACAAATTTTCATTACAAAAAAACAGAAGCATCGACTTCGTTCCCACCCTTTCCGTACGACTGATATTTTCCAGGACTGAAAATATTCAGAGCGGAAGCTCTCTGCAAATGATGTTCCCGACAAAAAAGAAGTGGAGAGAGGGGCGGAAAAAATATTAAATGCAGTTTATATTAAATTTTTAAAATTTATGTAAACTTAGCAAAATAACCCCAAAAAATTCAATCTACCTTATACCCAAAATTCCCTAGATTGTCCAACCCCAAAGGTGATACAATGTTAAGAAGGATTCTAGGAACCCGAAAGTTAATTTCTTACTCAATAATCTGCTCCCTCATGCTGGTTGCGATCAGCTCAGCAGCAGTAGCTGCACCAGATGATTTAGCAAATATTCAAATCTCTAAAGAGAATGGAATTGCCACGGTAACTAATGAAAATGGCACTGTGATTTATGAAGGTGCTGATGATGTAGCTGCAATTGAAGCAGCTCTGAACGAGCTCGATAGTGGCGTCATACTCTTCCAGAATGGGGAGTATTCCATAGACCGTACAATTAGTTTAAAATCCGACATCTCCTTTGTTGGAAATGAAGGAGTTGTATTTGATTGCATTAGCTCTCCGGGATTTACTACAGGTACCGGTGGCTATTCCTCTTCAACGACATCTGTGGCAAGTGATGCAAACTCAGGGGCTACACAGATTAGTTTGTCCGATGTTTCTGGCTTGGATGTTGGAGACTATGTAAAAATCTCGGACGATTTTACAGTTCCCTATGAAGGGAAAGATTACAAAAACGGAGAACTGGTAGAGATTGTTGCCATTAACGGCACAACGATCACAGTTGCCAGCCCGCTGTACGATAGCTATACCGTATCAAGGAATGCGAAGGTCAGAGAAGTCTCAATGTTCCAGAACATCTCCTTTGAAAACGTTGGTTTTTCAGGATTTGGTATGGATACCAGTTCAACTGCCGTCTATTTATATGGTGTGAAGAACGTTACGTTCTCAAATTGTACAGTTGAAGATTTTGGGACTCGTGCGATCCTCTTATTTGATTGTTTAGACTGTACTGTAGAAAACAGTACCTTTAAAAGGATATTCAGAGACGGAACAGGATATGGAATTGCCATCACAAATGCCTGTGACAATATCGTAATAAAAAACAACTCTTTCCTTGAAAAAGGCAGGCACTACATTGCTGTCGTGTCCAGCAGGGGAGGAGTCACAACTGACGGCTTTACCAGGCATGTAGATGTTCTGGACAATATTTTCAGAGATTGTGATGACGAAGCTGTAAACTCACACCCGACTTCATCCCCGATTTTCAGAGTAATTGGCAATGAAATCTACGATTCCAGAAAGGGTGTAGAACTAGCCAGAACCGACAGCATCGTAAAAGACAATAAGTTTTATCGCTGTAAGAATGCCTTAGTTACCTTATCCACCGGCAACCACGTTATTGAGGGTAATTACTTCAACGGAAACAAGATTTCCATTATCCCTCACGCGACAAGCAACATAATCAGGAACAACGTGTTTGACAACGGCGGGTATATCATGCCGGAACTAAATGCCGTAATTGAGAATAATACCTTCGAAAACTACAGCGGCCGTATTGTATCCTCAGCAGGCTCAAGCAGTTCTTACGTGGAAAACATTGAAATCTCCAACAATACCTGCGAAGACCCACTGACGATGGCAATGGAATTCGGCTATGCTAAAAATGTTAGGTTAAATAATAATAACCTGAACGGGGATCTCGAATTTAGCGGATGCGATGATGTAAGACTCGAAGGCAACAGGATAAACTCCCCTTCCTCTTCAGGGGTAAGAGTTATTGATGCAACGGGCCCGCACTCTATAAGTGTTAATGAGATCAAGGCTAGCAGTGTAGGAATTTCTCTTGAGAATTCCAGAACAACTCCAATTAAAGACGAAATTATTATCGAAAATAATGTCATTGATGCCCCTGCAGCAATCTCTAATGATGATTATTCGAATGTCATCATGGATGAAGAGGGAAGCCCGGGAACTCTCAGGATAGTGGAAGATTCCCGTCTCCGTGAAGGTTCTCCTGACACCGTCTTCAAGAACGAGCCCTATATCGACCTTGGAGGCAGAGATGATGTCGGAGGGTACAGAGACCTTGCCCTTTTCGACCTGAGTGACTACGAAGATGCTGAACTGATCGAGAATGCGACCCTTTCCCTCTTCTGGTACTACCCTGAAGGAATGGAAAGGCCTGATGACACGGTTGTCGAAATCTACAGGCCTGAAGCCTGGAACCCAGATTACGTCACCTGGAACAGCAGTGACCTTGACACCCCATGGGTTCATCCGGGAGGTGACTGGTACGACCAGAATAATGTATCCCAGGGCAGCACTCCCTACGCAACGATAACTCTCAATGGAAGCGACGTCCCTGACAACAGCTACCATGAACTTGATGTAACCGGCCTTGTGAAAGAGTACGTAAGTGGTGAGTACGAAAATACGGGATTCCTTATCAAAGCCCGCACAGAAGGCGAAAACTACATCGCTTTCTGCAGCAGTGACTACGAAAACGGAAACCAGAGGCCTGTGCTAACCATCTCGGAAAAAGAGTAATCTTTCTCCTCAGTATCTGGTCGGTAGAATTACCGAAAATACCCGCGCAGAAGGAAGAATCCTTTCTGCGCAGGAAATTTTTTGAGTTTTACCGTTTTTAATCTCAACTGTTTTTAATCTCAACTGTTTTCAATCTCAACTGTTTTCAATCTCAACTGTTTTCGGACTGGATTTTTTGAGTTTAATTGTTTCTGACTGGATTTTACAGGATTTCATCACCCTGTGGGATACCGCCCCCGAAATTTTCAGAGCAGGGGCTTTTCTGCAGGGAACATTTGTAATTCCCTTTAGTTGTATGATCTTGATCTCTATTAATTCATTTTTCATGTTTTTGCAACCCCAATGCTATGGGAAGGACTCTGTTATTTGCTATAGTCAAGGACCAAAATTCCCCCCAATCTCAAGTGAAAGTTTAACACAGAAAGCCCGGGAAATACGGAATAAAGGAAATAGGGGCACAATCCTTCCGTGCTTTCCGCGTCTTCCGTGGTTATAATTTAAGTGTAAATATTTGCGTTTGGGACTATAATTTTATTATGGCCTATCCCACGAAGACGTCTCCCGTGAAAAAGGATATTTTATCATTGAAAAAATACAGATTGTCCAGTCCAACAGATAACCTTTTTTAAATTCAAAACTATATCATTATTATTCCTTTTTGGGGTCTTAAAAGGATCTTGAAAAATAGTTAAGGGGATAATTTTATGGGAATTAATGGGGATTCAAAAAGAAAGGGATGCATTGCTATTTTTATTTTTTTGATAGCAATCTCTGCCAATATTACCTTCCATGTACCAACTGCAATGGGGTCTCCTGTATACGTTGCAGGAGAGGGGAACGGAGGCTTTAACATTGTCGGCAGCGAGAATACTTTCCAGGTAGCTCAAACCCTTGAGTTTGGAGCAGAGAACTTCGATTTAAAAAGCGTGCACCTTAAGAGTCCCTTCAGATACCTTACAGGCTACACCTTTCTTAGCGGTGATGGACACGGGCCTGAGGATGATTCGAATGCAGATCTCAGGTTAATTGATGAGGCAGGTAGAGGTCTGTTTATTCCATTGATGACGAATGGATTTTATAATTTGATGTTTTTTGAAAAACCTACAAGCATCCTTACCTTTCTGGTTATTCATATTCTGTTATTCGTGTTCTGCATCGGTATAGTAGTGGCCTATACTAATGCCGGAGCAAGCCCTCTCACGAACCCTTCATTCAGGGACGCCATGAAGGTCCTGTTACCACTGTTATTTGCAGGTTTTTTATGCATGCTGTTCCCATACATCGCGACAATTTACAATGTACCGGAAGATTCGGCATATGTTCAAATCTCCAAAGAAAATGGAGTTGTCACTGTAGAGAATGAAAAAGGTGCTGTGATTCATAGCGGCCCCAATGATGCGGACGCAATTGAAGCTGCTCTGGCTGAGAGTAAGGGGAGAGTCATACTCTTTGAAAGAGGAGAATATGATATAGACCGTACAATTCGTTTGAAATCCGAGGTCTCCTTCGTTGGAAATGATGAAGTGGTATTTAATTGCATTAGCTCACCAGCGTTTAATACCGGAACCGGGGGATATTCTTCTTCAACCATATCCTTATCAAGTGATGCAAACTCCGGGGATACCCAAATTAAGCTGTCGAGTGTTTCGGGCCTGGATGTTGGGGACTGTGTAAAAATTTCAGACGAATTCTCAGTTCCTTTTCAAAGGAATGATTACAAAAACGGAGAACTGGCCGAAATAATCGATATTTCAGGTTCAACGATTACCGTTAACCGCCCACTGTATGATGACTATACTGTAGCCAGGAATGCCCAGGTCCGAAAGATCTCGATGTTTAAAGATATCTCCTTTGAAAATATTAATTTTATAGGGTACGGCATGGATACCAGTTCAACTGCGATCTATTTTTACGGCGTGACGAACATCATGATCTCAAATTGCGGATTTGAGGATTTTGGAAACCGTGCGGTAAGTTTCTGGGATTGTTTGGACTGTATTGTAGAAGGCAGTACCTTTAAAAGGATATTTAAAGACGGAACCGGATATGGAATTGCCATAACAAATGCCTGTGACAATATTGTAATAAGAGACAATTCATTTCTGGAAAAGGGCAGACACTACATTGCTGTTGTTGCAGGCCGAGGGGGGGTTACAACAGATGGTTTTACCAGAAATGTTGATGTGACAAACAATATTTTTAGAGATTGTGCTGACGAAGCCGTAAACTCACACCCGACATCAGCTGCAGTTTTCAGAGTCAATGACAATGAATTTTATGATTGCCGAAAGGGTGTCGAATTTTCCAACAGTGATAGTGTTATAACAAACAACACTTTTGTGCGCTGTGCCAATGGAGTTGTATTATTTGATACGGGCAATCATCTAATCGAAGGAAATTCCTTCAGAGAAAACAGAATCTCTATCATACCCCATAATACTAACTCTGTAACCAGAGACAATTCTTTTGAAAACAGTGGGTAAATGAAACAAAATCAAAGTTGCGCTGGCGCACCCCGCTGCAAGCTGGCGGGGTATTCGACTGAAATAAAACATTTAGTATACACAATATACTAAAGGGACTGAGGTACTTTTAACGTAAAACATCCTTTTCCGGACCCTCAGTCCATATAATGGCTGAAGGTTTTGGGATATATAACTTTATGAAGTATAATTTTAATGACGCTGTGAAGATTAAAGAAATGGATGTGGCAATTGCTGCCCCTGTTATCCCGTATTTCGGTATTAGGAGAATGTTCAGTATTGTGTTCATCACAGCACATATAAAAGATAATTTGGACATCAAAGCCACTTTTCCGATACCAGCAAAAGCCCCACTGATTGAAAGAATTGGAGCATATACGGAATAACCAACTAGTAGAATCAAGAGAGGATAGTATGCTGGTAGGAACTCCTCTTTAAACAACACCTCTATCAAAAATTGGCCCAGCAATATGAGTGTAAAAGAAATGAATATGGTGATTGCTAAAACTTTTAACATGCTATTTTTCATCAGTCCATGTATGTTTTCATACTCCTGTTTCCCATAGTAATTTGCTATGGCTGGGGTTGTTATTCTTTGAACCGAGTCGGGAATTAATCTTAACCCCTCTACAAAAATTATTGCAACAGCATAGTACCCTACATCAGTCTCACTCATGAAATGACCTACCATCAGGCTGTCGATCTGCACATTGATCATCCCTATTGAATTTGCAAGGACGATGTAGAACCCGAACCACAGTACTTCTTTAAGGACTGTGCTAATGCTTGCCGATTTGGTAGAAAAATACTCCCTGACAATTATCAATGATAATACTCCCACCATAATTGTCGGAGCTACAAAACCGATCACTGCACCTCTCACGCCCATGTCCAGCAGCACAACCAGAACTATTGAGACGATCATCACAGATACGTGCTGGGCGATGTTCACAATGGCAAACCATTTCATCTTCCGCAGACCGTTCAGAGCCCCAATGACGGCTTTCTGCATGGCTATGAACGGAAAACAGAATGCTGTGATCTTCAAAAGGTCGACCATTTCGGGACTGTGAAAAAACTGGATAGCTATAATTCCTGATAGCAGGTACATTAGTACCCCCATCATAGACCCGCTTACTATGGACCCGAAAAGTCCGCATGAAACAAATCCCTTTATCCTGAGCAGGTCGTCATCATATTCGGCAAGGTATTTGGTCAGAGCTACACCAATACCGAACGCTGCAAAGTGCATGCCGAAAATGTATATTGTAAAGACCAGGGTGTACAGGCCGAGTCCCGAGGGCCCCAGTTCTTTACCGAGCACGATTCTAAGCAACAGATGTGATAAAGAGGCTGTTGCCAGGCTGATGAACGACCACTGGACGTCTCTCATCATTTTGCTGAATTTTAGGTTGAACATATCTTGACCGTCGAGGTGTAAGAATTAATAACTGACTGGCTTTCAATTCTATTCTGTGAATGCTAACATATCTGTGAACTAAATGTTCCGAACCTGTGGATTTTATAGTCTCAGGTGACTGGTCTTATCGTTCTTTTTCACTCAAGAACCCCCCATAGAAATGAAATAAATCAACCCCACATCTATACGGAAACGCAACGATCAATCCATTGCATGCCGGATAAAAGTAAGTCAAACAGCTTTTTTAATATTTTTTTAGAGGTGTATTCCATCATCCTCATTTTTAGATCCCAGAAACCCCTATTTTAAATCCCGTCCACATTTTTATCCAGGTTGTATTGTTTCCCCCAAACCCTTTATCTTCCCCCCGACAACTTTTGAACAAATTTCGATATGACTGGGTGAACTTTTTACCTCAAATTTTAGCGCAGGCACTGGTAGGTTACTATAGAATATTCGTGAACCCTCTCCGCTTATTGAGTGTCGATAATAGAAACAATCTTTTCACTTGCATTTCCATTTCCAAATCTGTCTTCGTGTGTCTTCAATGAAGGATGAAATCCATTTATCATTTCAATAATTTTGTCTTTATTGGCTCCAACCAGGACATTCCACCCATCTTCAACCGTTTCGCCCCATTCGGTATTTTCTCTCAATGTGATGCATGGAATTTTCAGGATATATGCCTCTTTTTGAATGCCGCCGGAATCCGTAAGTATCATTTTTGCATGGTTCATCAGTTTTATGAAATCAAGAAAACCGAGTGGTTTTACCAGTTCAACAGATGACTTCAGCTTATCATACATCCCATATTCTTTTAAGAATTTTTCAGTTCTCGGATGTACCGGGAATACAACAGTTTCTTTTAATTCGGAAAAAGCATCAACAATATTTTTAAGATTCTCTTTGTTGTCTGTGTTACTTGCCCTGTGAATTGTGGTTAAGAAATAGCTTTTGCTTTGTAAACCAAGGTCATTCAGGATATTTGATTTGTTTTCTGCAATCTTTTTGTTGTAAAGCAGGGAATCCGCCATCACATCTCCTGTTAAATGCACATTATCAGTGATTCCTTCGTTTTTTAAATTGCTAACCGCGTTCTTAGTCGGGCAGAAAAGAAGGTCAGAGCAGTGGTCTGTCAGAATCCTGTTTATTTCCTCAGGCATTGATTTGTCAAAACTTCTTAACCCGGATTCTACATGAGCAGTTTTCACATGGAGTTTGGAGGCTGCAAGGGCTCCGGCAAGCGTTGAATTTGTATCCCCATAAGTCAACACAAGATCGGGTTCTTCTTTGATAAGTACTTCTTCTATTTTCTTCAGCATTTCACCCGTTTGAAAGCCGTGTGAACCCGAACCGATTCCCAGAAAATAATCCGGTTCAGGGATGTTTAGTTCACTGAAAAAAACATTATTCATCTGATAATCATAGTGCTGGCCAGTATGAATCAATATTTCATCATGTTTTTTTCTCAACTCTTTTGATACCACGGATGCCTTTACGAATTGAGGTCTCACACCTACTATGCTGGCGATTTTCATGATACTACCTTATCTAAAATTATATTGGAAATCCGGATTTTCTTTCATTTCCTTAAAACTATCAGGATAACTTTCAATGAACCATGTCATGAATGCTGTAACATCTATTTTTTCTTTCAATAACCTTTCTCTTTTCTTATCCCATTCTTCTTTACGCTCTGGTTTATTTATAAGCTCAACTGCTTTTTTTAACGCTTCTCCGGAGTCACTATAATTGAAAATAAGATTATACTTTTGCTCAAGCTCTATAAAATTCGACATATCATTGTTTCCTACAAAAGAATTACAGCGTATTGCAGGAACCCCTAAAACTGCAGCTTCGGTCGTCATTGTCTGACTATCCCCAACCAGCATTTGTGTATAGTATAGTAAATCATGAAGTTTCTCCGGTGAAACCGAAACCCGGTATTTATCCATTTCCGGACCCAGTTTTTCTTCAGAAGTGATTAACACACGCCCGTATTTTTCAAGTCCTTTTACAAACTCTATTTTATTTTGTATGCCCTTGTGGCCGATATCATGGTCTGCATCCCACGCAACAAATCTTAAAATTATGAAAATATCTTCCCCGCTTAAACCTAGCTCATCAAGTACTGCCTGTTTTGGATGAAAGCGATTGGGATGGAGGTATGCCAACTCCTTGTAGCCATCGAATAAAACCTGTTTTGCCCCGAGTTCCTTTTTGAATGAAGATGTAGTGCAAATAACAGTTGCAAAAGGATTTGTCAGAAGATGTTCAATTGTCCCTTTTTCGGAATCCTCAAAAATAATAGAAGGTTTTCCAATCAATTTTCCAATATGAGCACTGTAGGCATTCCCGGAACCCCCTACCAGGATATCCGGTTTAAAATACTTTGCTATATTATATACTCGCTTATCAATTTCGATCAGTTCAACCGCTTTAGAAAATAACCCTGACCTTGCAGACCCGACAACTTCATAATCAAAACCATAAGCATCCAGCAAATTCAAAGAAACATCCTTATCAATTGCTGTAATCTTGCATTCATGTCCTTTATTCTCTAAACCCCTGATTACATACTTAAATAAATGAACTTGAGCCGGATGACAAATATTGAAAAGTATCCTCATTTCCTCACCACCAGCAAAACCTTCTTCCCCGAATTAAATACAAGATCCTCTAACCAGAACAAGCCCCAATAAATGCTATTTGAGGTCCATCGACTCGGATGCAGTGAAATATAAAAATTACTGATTTTATTTCTCTTGATCAACCTGATAAGCTCATCAGTCGTATTAGCAGAGATCTGCTCATTTTTACCGGGAATAAAATCTCGCAGGTTATTTTTTGAGTTCCACCCTCTTCCCGTATCAGTAAAATAATTGAGGTTTTTCCCTGCAGATAAATAGGCCTCTCCAATAAGTCCAAAGTCCCTGAAATCATAGGATTTCCAGAGATCACGATTATCGTATTTTGATAACACGGACCCATGCATACAAATTGTTTTTAGGTTGCAGATGCTTCTGAATTTATCCACATCATCTTCAAATAATTTGATGGCTTTTTCATGGTCACCCCTTGCAGTGCTCAAGACCTCATAATGATACCCTACCTCATGCCCCATTCTCTCGATTTCCTGTATGATTTCAGGAACAAAAACATTATTGCGAGTTCTGAAGTAATAAGTTGCCTGTATCCCAAGTTCCTTTTCTATACGTGCGGTGTCTAACGCGGTCTCGGCCCGTCCATCCACATCATGACGCATCAGGACAAAACGCTCTGGATAATTATTACCTGAGGTCACGTATTCTCCCACGGTGATGGTTGTATAGTTTTCTGTGATAGTAGAACAGAGTTTATAGAATTTATCAAGTGTAAAATCAAGATTGTGAATATTTAGCATTACAGATTACCCCAATTTACCCCAATTTACACTATTAACATTAGAGATTGACCCAATTATGACTGCAGTTTCCTATAAATAGTATAGGTTGTCCCAATTAATACTACAGAGTAACTTGATTAACGTGACAGAGTAACTTGATTAACGTGACAGAGTAACTTGATTAATGTAACACATGAAAACGATGATTTAGTATTTCAACAATCTTATCCAGATCTTTTTTGTCCATATTTGGATGAGTAGGTACGGTTAAGGTTTTATTTGTCATCTGTTCAGCTATTGGAAAATCTGAAGATTTTTCATTGTACAGGCGTGGAAGTGATTCTGGCAGATATGGAGTTACTTCTATTCCTGAATTTATAAATGAATTTATGAGTTTATTGCAAGTATCTCTGCTTATATTTTCAAAGTAGATTGGAAAGCGAGAATATGTCGGTTTCATCTGTCCGGATACTTCTGGAAAAAATAAACCATCCTTATATAAATTTTCCATCAGGTAGCTGGCATTTTTAATCCTTGCATTGTTATAAGCATCTAACTTTGATAGTTGCTTTACGCCCAGACTAGCCTGAAACTCTGTATACTTATACATCAAATCCCCTAGCTCAGAATATGAGATTGAGTTTGTCTCCCCCAGATTTTTATTCCCCATTAGACTATACACTAATGAATAAAAAGCATTAACATTGCAAAGCGAATATCCAAACATATATGCAAAGGTTTTAATTTGATGCATAAAACCATATTTTTTAAAAGTATCATTTATTGAAGAGACCTTATTCGAAAGTTCACTGTCATCGGTACAAACAATGCCACCATGAATCGTAGTGATTGGCTTTCCCATATTCAAACTGAATAACCCTGCATCTCCGTAAGTACCGACTTTCTTTTCTTTATATTCAGCCCCCATTGACTGGCAGGCATCTTCAATTACCATGGCTCCGTGGTCATGGGAGATTTCCGTAATCTTATCTATAGAACAGGGATAACCGAACATGTGAGTTGCAATGACAACCCTGGTTTTACTTGATATTTCTTTATTAAGGCTGTCAGGATCCATATTATATGTGTAAGGCTCGAGATCAACTAATTTGAGTTTCAGCCCCATTGTAGTAACAAGGCGTAGAACATCTTTACAGGTGTAGGCAGGAACAATAACTTCATCACCTTTTTTTAAATCATAGGCTCTCATTATGGTATACAAGCCGGAAAAACCGGAACATGTAAGGTTCACGTACTTGCAGTTCAGGTAATTAGATATTTCATCTCGAAACTTTGCGTAAGCAGTTGAATTATTTCTTGAGTTCGCAGACGTCTTAAAATATTCGGACGTAGTCTTCAATATTTCTTGTGGATAAATGGGCGCCTGGGAAATTGGAATCATTAGATAACTCCTAACATATCCTGTCCAATATCAATTACGATTACTTACTGATCTACTCAAAATGACTTACTAATCTACCCAAAATGACTTACTAATCTACCCAAAATTTGTTTTTTTAAATCCCTCACAACTCTCAATTATCTGAAGACAAACATTTTTCATAATGTTTCAGGGTATGTCTCTCCTGATGTTGGGACCTATTTTTGCTGTCAATGATAAGGGCAATCTACTCCAGACCTTTGCATATTTTTTATATTCATCATGAGGGGGTCTCAGAATCATAGACGGGGGGGAATAAGAGTAATTCAGTGGAAATTCAGTACAACCCCAGCGAGTTTTAAATACCTGATTGCCGGAATTAACCAAACTTCTACCAAAATCAACCCACGAAAGATTATTTTCAGATGCATATTCCACACAATTCCAGTACATGAAATCATTAGGAGCATATTGGAAAAACTCCGACAGAGCTGCACCCCATGCTGTGATCAACACATCTTTGAATGTCAGGAGATAGAAAGAAGCTATTGGAAGGCCATCTAAACTTGCTCGGGATGTAAAAACATTACCGGGAAATTGCTTAATGATGTTCCTGAAAAATTCTTGATCATGAACAGGAGTACCCAGCCGTTTCATACTCCAGGAATATAGCTCATAAAATGTAGAGATCCCCTCCAAACTTGCCTCCATTTCATATTTCAAATTACTTTTTATTCCTTTTCTGATTCTATTTCTAACATTTCTGTTCATCTTGTTCCAGACATTCTCATGCCCTGCCGAAACATCTAAAAGGAAAGTGGAGAAGTTTCTGGTACAGCTGATATTTCCATAAATATTAGTTTTGAAATTCCGAAACTCGCAATAATCCACTCCCAGATTATCTCCGATATCAATTGCCTCGTCAATTAATGCTTTCTCAACAGAATCGTCAACAGCACAAACCCCACCGTAAGGAGAAAACGGAACGGATACAAGACGTCTTCCAAAAAACAGATTATTCATATAAAAAAGTGGAAAAATACCAGCTATGTTTCCGACCTCATCTTCAGCAAACAAATAATAAGGTTCATGGTCATAGGTTTTCTGGACAACATTTTTCCACCCGATTTGATGATAAAATGTTGTCCTATCATTCTCCATGACAAAGTCTCCCCACCTTTTTTCGTCTTTTGGTTTCAATTGCTTTATCTCAAATTCCATGATGATTCCCTAGCAGATCTCTTAAAGGAACTTTCTTAACATTGTCTAACTTTTTTAATACATGCCGAATTCTTTTTTCAACTATTTTTCCTTTCAGAACCCAGTATAAAGGTCTACCATTTCCAATAGATGGAAATTTCTCATTAGAAATATCAATTGGATGAAAATAAAATATCGTATGGCCTCTGTTTAAACTCTGCTTCAGCCCTTTGAATATAAAATGAGAACCAAGAAATCTCAGCATTGGTCCTCCCGAACTGGGGACCTTAACTCCCATATTATAATAGGCCCAGGGGAATTCAATAAAATTCCTGCTTTTGGCAGGTTCCAGGCACCCTTTGGATGGATAATAAGGGACAGAGGAAACACCTTTCAAAGAAGAATCTGATTTATTATACAGCGAATTTACGGACACTGATGAATCGTACTTGAATCCGATTTTTTCAAGTGAGTCAAGCATCCATCCTGTTACCATTGCATTTGGTGCCCGGTACCCAATTACTTCCTGCCCGGAGATCTTTTCAAGTATATTCTTTGCCTCCAGGGTACTTGTTTCAAATTCTTCAACGCTCATCAGAGGTTTTTTTGTCTTTGGATCGATACTGCATGTATGATGCGCTCCATGACATGCAATTTCATGCCCTCTTTCAGAAATTAATTCAATGAGTCCCGGGTAATGTTCTGCGATATCGGCAACAACAAAAAATGTGGCAGTTATGTTAAATTCATCCAGAATATCCAGTATTCTTTTTGTAGGTTCACTCAAGTAGTCATACCTATCATTCCATTTTTCAAAAAATTCATTTACATCTTTGTAAACCGAAAAGGCAGAACCAGAAACCGACGGAATATGGTACCAGTCTTCAATGTCGACTGTAATAGACAAACTATTATTTCTTATCCTCCTCATACCCTGGCTCTCACTATTACGTTTCATCAAAATCTTCTTCCCGATATTAACTGCAAGATCCGCTGAATAATATAAGCCCCATCCAGAAATACTTGAAGACCATCTCTCCGGATGAGTTAATATATAAAAATTATTATATTCTTCATTTTTTATCAACTTTATAAGATCCGCAGTTGTATTCGCAAAGACCTGTTCATTTTTACCGGGAATATAATCCCTTAAATTGCTTCCGAAGCTCCATGTTCTTCCGGTATCGGAGAGATAATTGAGATCATCTCCTGCTGAGAGGTAGGCTTCCCCGATTATTCCGAAGTCCCTGAAATCGTGGTTATTCCAGAGGTTGAGGTTATTGTATTTTGACAGGGGCCTCCCGTGCATTGAGATCGTTTTTACCTCGCAAATCTGTCTGAAATCGTCCAGATGGGACCGGAAAATGTCGATAGCCTTTTCGGAATTTCCATTTGCCTCACTCAAGGTCTCGTAATGATAGCCGATTTCATGGCCCATGTCCCTGATCTTGCATATGATATCAGGTTTGAACACACTTTTGCATGATCTGAAATAGTATGTTGCTCTTATGCCGAGTTCGTGTTCAATCTTTGCAGTCGTTAGAGAGTTTCCCGGCATCCTGTCAACATCGTGGCGCATTAATATGAAACGTTCCGGATGCTTGTTATTCAGGTATTCATTCATCGTTACTGTGGGGTAGGTGCTGGATATTGCCTCACAGAGTTGACGAAATTTATGGGTTGTGAAATCGCAATCTTCAATGGTCAGCATTAGAGATCACCGCCATGAATTTTTGTGACTTTTCGAAGCTATTTGACTTCAACCAGCACATGCTGTCCACAATATTTATTTCCGGGCATCTCTGTTCACACTCTCGATCTTTTTTGATGCTCTCACAGTTCCATCCATAAGGTATCAATTCATCAGACGTTGTCTTGATCATCGTTTCCTTGTTAGCGGTGCAACCCTGATGCCAGCTCTGGCCTGCAAGCCAACTGGCAGTTACACTGTTTGCTGACTCTGTGGTCGCAACCGGCTGTCGCATATGTGCTTGAGTTCTTCTAATCATCTCTCTCATGGGTCAATCTACAACGATCATGCGGCTACATGCTGCTTTGCGAGTAGTGCAACTGTCCCTGTGGCAATCATCCATAAAAAGAAAATGTCACCACAATCCCCTGTGAAACGTTTTCGGTAAATTCCTGTCCCCCACCCCAACGCCAGGGACTTCACTTATAGCAGTATTAAACACTGAAAAAATTTCATTTTTGGAAATATAAGTTCGGATAACTTCAAATTTGTAGCTAATAAATCCTGAGATTCATTTCGCAAGTCTTAAGTGACTGGTCACTTATCTTGTTCTCAAATTTATATGGCAAATTGCAATAGAAGTCACGCACTTGAGAAGAAAAAACAAGCACGTGAGACCTTACCAAGAACATTATTAGTTAGACTTGTTGGTGTCTCATGCCACTGGTTTTTGGTTCAACTGCGTAAGTCCTATGCAAAATACTATTCATAAAAATAAATAATTTTGGAAACAATGTTCCCGAAAAATGTTGCCTAAAATTATAAATATTAAAAAGCAAAGGTAACTATTCCACCTGCCCAAAACAACGTAATTTGCCGTATTTTCCCAAAAATGAAAGGGGCAAATGACCATAAGCCTAATTTCTCAAATTATGGATACCGAGTGCTTTTTTAAGCCAGCCCGAGTACTTAGGCACACAAACCGAATTATAAAAAAATCAATATCAATAGGCTTATTTTGTTTGCGTTGAACAGCACAAGTGATGAGGATAAAATTTCTGGTACTTGTGATAAGTCACTATAAAATAGAGGGACAAGAGACTTTGAACAAATATTTTATTGCGAACATTATATAAAAATAAAGCTTAAATTAAGAGTATTTTGCACCCTTACTACAAGAACTTACTGGATTTATATAGCCAGATCTATATAAAAAAGAGGCAAACATATATATTAAGTTTATGTGGGGAATTTTGGAGACGCTTCCATCATTGAACTTGCTGTTCTAATGACTTAAATAAAGGAGTCACTCGTCTTCCCCTGCCATCACACCTTATTACACTTTGAGAATATTGTTTTAAGAACTTATTATTGATCACACTGATTTTTCAAGAATCCCCGAACTGTCTTGTCAATGAGGATGAAAGGTGTCAATAAAAGCAATTTGTTCAACCAGGTTTCCAGATTCCCGCACATGCCACTACTGTTAAAGAAGAAAAAGAAGCTCAAAAAAGCTTCTAAATGCTTAATTTCAAATTGATATGAAAAAAGTGATAATAGGTTTTTCCGGGGAGTCGTGAAATAAGACTCATCTAAAGCACTAAAGAATAATTACATGATTTGTAAAGTTTTAAAGACAACAGTCGCAAATAAAGAATACAACAGCGGATAAATCCCTGCATTTACTGAAGTTTCCAGGGTTTTTCCCCACATTTTCGATACAGATAAAATTTGCCTGAAAGAAAGGAGAAAGATCAAGCCTATCATCGGCATTAGCCCGTATTCTGGCAATCCCGAAGAAGTTGTCATTGAAATTGTATCGTATGGAATAACCGCATTTGTTACTATACTTGTAAACGTTATAATTCCCCCCTGGCAGTTGCCAAACTCATGTGAATTCTCCCAGATCAGATCTGAGACCTTGTGTAAATCCGGAAGTTTACAGGAATAAGTAATGATATTTGCAAAACAATCCTATAAATAACTTCTCGCAAAAATAATAACATTCCTCATAATAAATTAAAGTATATATTACTGTTATCTTTTGCATTCAGGAGCAGCAGTTACACCGAAATGTTTTATAACCTCCCTTGTTATCCAGGAAGGACTGTAATGTTCTCAAACCCCTTTGTTCCTTGACACTCCTCTCAAAAATCAATTTCAAGGTAAACTTCCTGCACTTTCCTACCGGCATCTTTCCTGCCTGTATAAAAGAACGGGCCTGTATAAAGGAATTTTTTTGAATGTTTTTGGCAAACAAATTCCACTGAAAAAAAGCTGTGAAATTTGTCTACCTTCACATTCGGATATGAAGGAAACGTTGAGGAGGTCAGGATTTTTAGTACTTATTCCGGAGACAAGCTTAACCAGATTTTGCACAATGTAACACTGTGGACGCCCAGACTGTAGCCCCTAATATTATACAGTTTGGTTTGACGCTATAATAAAGCCAGCCCCAATAAATAAATAAATAAATAAATAAATAAATAAATAAATAAATAAATAATTCTACTCCCCACATCCAAATGATTTACAAAGTATATTAGACGCATCATCTATAAAATATTTATCCGTTTTAGACTGTTGTGACTCAAAAGGTAAAAAGTTTCCAGGTCCTCTAAAAAGCTTCTTAAAAATAATCTGCGTACATTATGCCAGTAAAAAAGCTGCCTGCAATAAGTGCAGGCGCTTGATTCATAGAGAGGAACGTTTTTAGTTAAGTTTTCATATTGTTTTTTGCTTCCTGCCACGCAGGCAGGAAGTACCTCTATTACACATAATTATTCCTTCTGGAGTTTGGAATACCTGGAGAATATGGACCCACAAATTGCCAGAAAGAGGCCGAACATTGCAGCCAGGAACCATAGAATCAACCAGTCAAACCCATTACTGTCCTTTATCTCCTCTTTTTGATGCCCATCGTCAGCGAGAGCATTTATAGATAAGCCCGGATTCGATGCAGCAATCCGGGTTTCCGGCGGGAGTGAGAAGGATTCTGTTGTCTCCTTCTTCCTTATTGGCAGGGTTCCACGGTCAGCGCTGCTTCTTCTCTTTGAGGGCTTATCCCCATCATCGACGTTGTTTTCTCCATCATCAATGGACTCCTTTCCTTCCTCATCGTCCGCACCAACATCTGTGCCAGGAGTTGTGGCAGTATAGCTAGTTGAATTGTCCCAGGCGATGTTCCCGGCAGCATCAACCACAGAAACGTTTACCGAATGGATACCTTCAACAACGGTTATGTTTCCTTCCCAGAGGTTCCCACTAACAAAGGCTAACGGGGTACTGGAACCTTTAATGCCTGTTACGCCAAAATTATCAGTTGCCTCCACACTTACCGTAATAAGGTCACCGGTATCCGGAGTGTAATCACTCAGAAGAACGGAAATGATAACTGGGGCTTCGGTATCGAGATTGATAGCGGTATAACTGGTGGAGTTGTTCCATACTATGTTTCCTGCATCGTCAAAGGCAGAGACATTAACATAATTGGTGCCTTTAACAGCGGTTATAGTGCCTTTCCATAGATCCCCGTTGACAAAGGCTAACGGAACCCCTGAAGCTTCAACAACGGTTACACCAAAATTGTCAGTTGCCTCCACACTTACCGTAATAAGGCCACCGGTATCCGGAGTATAATCACTCAGAAGAACGGAACTGATAACAGGGGCTTCGGTATCGGGAGTTGTAGCGGTATAACTAGTTGAATTGTCCCAGGCGATATTCCCGACAGCGTCAACCACAGAAACGTTTACTGAATGGAGGCCTTCAACAACGGTTATGTTTCCTTTCCAGAGGTTTCCACTGACAAAGGCTAACGGAACCCCTGAAGCTTCAACAACGGTTACACCAAAATTGTCAGTTGCCTCCACACTTACCGTTATAAGGTCACCTGTGTTCGGAGTGTAGTCATCCAGAATAACAGAACTGATCTCAGGAGCTTCGGTATCGGGAGTGGTGGCAGTATAACTTGTTGAATTATCCCATGCTACGTTCCCTGCATCATCAATCGCAGAGACGTTTACATAATGTGTTCCTTCAACAGAGGTTATGTTACCTTCCCAGATGGTGTCATTCTGACGAGTAAGAGCTCTACTATCAGCTTTAACAGAAGTTACTCCAATGTTATCGGTTACGTTTACGGTAATCTGTATATATTCCCCTGTTACAGGATTGGTGTTATTCAGGGTAATAGAGTTAATGTTAGGAGCTTCGGTATCGGGAGTGGTGGCAGTATAACTTGTTAAATTATCCCAGGCTTTGTTGCCGGTACCATCAACCGCAGAGACGTTTAAGAAATGGGCACCTTCAACAGCGGTTATGCTTCCTTCCCAGAGATCCCCACTGACAAATTCTAACGGAGTCCCTGAAGCTTCAACATTGATTACCTTTACATTATCCGCTGCATTTACGCTTACTTTAATTAGTTCACCTGTGGTTGGAGTGGAATCGTTCAGAGCAACAGAAAGGATTACCGGAGCTTCAGTGTCGTCATAAGATCCGTCGTCTCCGTCGTTTTCAGCGCCTTCATTTTCTATATAAATTCTGTTTTTCACATCATTATCCGTGCAGTTGCATCCACAGCACCATGATTCACTACAGTTGTCGGAGATAATATCTTCACCACGGATTAGACTAGTCACGCAACTTATTTCATTACAGCACGGGGCCAAGTTCTCAGAAGAGTTATAGAAGAACGGGAGGATAGACTCGTTGATTGTATTGTTCTGGTATACAAATAAGTAGTAGTTTCCTTCAGGAGTATCTGCCGGGAGAGATGCCATTCCCTGCGCTTCTATATAAGAGGTTGGATCGGCATCTTCATCATCGAAGGGGTTGGTAAGTGTGAGATCTATGTCTTCGCCTACCTGTTTCTGGCTGGAATTAAACACTTTTGCTACGTACGTGTATTTTTTTGCATCATTCCTGCCGTTATCGTCCCCAAGTGTTACGTTAATCAAGTACTGAGTTGATTCCGAGATATTATGTCGGCCAGGAATAACCATATCATACACATATGTCGGCTTATCTTCTTCTCCGGGTTCCTCTCCGGTCCCGTCGTTCTTTATGTAAATGCTGTTTTTCACCTGTTGTTTAGTGCATCCACACCCGCAACACCAGAATTTGCTGCAGTTCTGAACGAGAATGCCTTCACTGATAAGGCCAGTTATACTGCTGGAATTACAGCATGTTTTCAATTTCCCGTTATTTTTGCACATGAAGGGAAGGATGAACTCGTTGGTTGTATTATTTTGATATAGGAAGACGTAATAGTTCCCTTCGGGAAGGTCTGAGGGCAGAGATGCCGTTCCATGTGCCAGGGTAGAAAGGGAATGGTCAGGATTTCCGTTAAGCCTGAGGACGATGTCTTCTCCAACCTGTTCCTGGCTGGAGTTATATACTCTTGCTGTGTATTCGTATTGTCTTACAGCTTCTTTTCCTTCTTTGTCCCCAAGTTTAACGTTAATTTGAATAATCGGATATTCAACTGATTCTAGAATAATATAATGGGAATTAAGAGCCATATTGTCCGCATATGTCGATGAAGACACAGGAACTGCTGGCAATGTCATTTGCATAAAGGAGGATTCTTCAACTCCCTGATCCCTGTCGTTTCTACCACTATCACCGGCTGAGTTCCAGTTATTTGCGACAACGCAATTAGCTGAAAACAGTATCACCAGTAACACAATAAGTCCAGAAATTATTCTTTTCATATAACCCTCTCCCGTTCTTTCTCTTCCCGGTTATCATTTCAGCATACACCCTCCACTCCTTTTATCACAGTGTGCAAATAGAAAACAAATCCACTATTAGCATTTTCATTTCTCGTACATGTCAGCTTTCTTACGTGGGGGTTCTGCCTGTAAACAGATTCCAGTATTTTTTGAAATTCGAAATTTGAATGTGTTTTCAGACATCCTTTAAGTGTGGATTTTTTGGAGATCTCCCCCGGACTCTCAATTTTTAGCTAGCTCCAGCTATCTCCCCGTACACTCCAAAAATTGGTTTTTGATGTTTTGGGCTATCTAACCTGTGATCCTAATAAATTTTGTGGGATCTTAGCCTCTTTCCTTTTTCACATACTTTTCCAAATGCTTGGCCCCACCTTAGAATATAACTCCACGTCGGGAATGTCTCTTCATTAAGAGTTAAAAATCTGTGACTATATATTTTTTCCTATATTGTTTAATGTTCGATTATTTTTTTATGATGTAAATAAATATTTTTTAGTTTTTCCTCTTTTCATAACGTCTTCAAAAAAATCATTATATTTTACGGGAGAATATATAAATAAATTATAAGAGATTTGGATTTTATGTTGAAATATGCTCCATCTCTTGGCATCGCTTTTTGATAAACTCCATTTCTCATCGGGAATTACTTAAATTATGTAAAAAAAGATAAATTTAATTTTAAAAGTAGCTATTAATTTTTTATAGTTATTACTCAGAAGTTCCGGGGGTTTTATAGAATTTTTTGAAGCAACTGAGGGAATTTGCCCTGACCGCAAGGAGTCATTTCAAAGGGGGATCAATTCCACAACCATCCCATCTTCAAGAGGATACCTTTCGATAACAAAAAGCCTGGCTCTGACTTTAAATGCCTCCAGCTTCTCCTTTATAACTTCATTGAGTTCCTCCAGAACCCACCAGGCAATCTCAATGCTGTTTTCTTTTGTTTCAAAAAGTTCTTTGGGAACTTCGAGCTCTTGCAGGAGCTTTTCCACCATTTCCCGGGCTAAAAGGGTTTCTCCTTCAATCACTCCGTACATGAGGGTCCCGTCTTCAGTAACCTCATCAAATTCCCTTGCAGTGTTCTTTGCAATCCTCTGGAGCCTTTTGCGGAGCTGGACGGCATCTTTATAACTTGAAGAGCAGAAATGTGCTTTTTTGCAGGCTGAGAGGGCGGTTTTTGCATGTTCCAGGGAACCTGCTACAGCGTTTGAGGTGTCCGATTCCAGGACAAAACCACGGCCCAGGAGGGCTTCGGAGTTATTTTCGGAAAATTCAAGTTCGTTCATGTTCAGGAAAATCCCTTCTTTCTCCGCAAAAGCAGCAACCTTTTCAGCACCTTCGAGGGCAGGAATCTCTATTCCTGCTAAGATTTCAAGGTCCTTTGCGTTTTTCACGGCTTTGGAGTAGGGGCTTTGCTCCAGTTTATCCCAGATTTCCTGTGGCGGATGAAAGCGGATCTCGTCAAGCCCCGCTTTTGCGAGCTTTTCAAGAGTTTCCCGGTCAGGGGCCATAGCAGTATAGAGATGGATATGGTGCTCTTTTCCAAAACTGGATTTAAGAAGGCTGATATAGTGCAGGACCCTATCGATTTTCAGGAGAGGTTCTCCTCCGGTGATTCCCGCCCCCAGAGCGTCCATGAGCTTTGCTTCTTCAAGTAAGTCGGCATCGTTTATTACGGGCCTTTCGTTTGCAAAGACCAGGTCTTTTCCCCGTCTCTCGTCCGAGAGTGGGCAGTAAAAACAGCTTTTCGGACAGAGGCCCGTCACAAAAAGCACCAGTTTAGCACCCTGCTGGCAGAATTGACAACCTTCGGGGAGATAATTGTAAAAAGAGCCTGTCTCTTCTTCAGTGAACTTTTCCATGCCTGAGCCTGCATATTCTTTTGTTGTATATAAGTTTTGTTTCGAAGGGACTTTTCTGAAGGATTCTCAGTTCCCGGTCTCAGTTTTCGGTCTTCATTTCCCCATCTCAGTTTCCGATCTCAGTCCCCCCATAATATCATAGATAAGAAACTAATTTATACCGCTTCCCCCAAATGATCCGGTGATACCCGAGAAAAATGGATACGTCGTTGTTTTCGGATGTAAAAGGTGCGGAAAATGTAAGGACTTCTGCCCTACGGGCGCCATATACGAGGAAAACGAACTGGCGAAAATCGACCAGAATAAATGTACCCAGTGCATGATATGCATTGACAAATGCACGAACAAATCAATCATTTACATGGAATAATTTCAACAATTTACATGGAATAATTTCAACAATTTACATGGAATAATTTCAACAATTTACATTAATGAGGTGATCATCCTGCTGAACTTTCCTGCTCCGGGAAAAGTAATCGACATCACGGTTCCTATCTCTCCTTCTACCAGGGTCTTTCCCGGAGACCCGGAGCCTTCAATCAAAAGCGTCTATAATCTTGAAGTAGACGGTTGCGCAGTTTCAAAGCTCTCTTTCGGGAGTCATACCGGCACCCATGTTGATGCCCCTTCCCATATTCTGAAAGACGGAAAACCGGTTGACAACCTGGAACTCGAAGGTCTGATAGGCAGGGCAGTAATTCTGGACTTTTCTTCAAAAACCGGGGCTCTTTCAGTGGATATCCTTGAATCCGCATTCCGGAATGCCGGCAGTCCTGAGGGAATTACGGTCCTCCTCCTGAAAACAAAAAAACCTGGATTCCAAACAAGGGCCAGGTCGGACCTGAATGATGCCGATGCCCGGCAAACTGCGGATTCGGGAAACAGAAAAAACGGAGAAAAAGGAGAGTTCGAGGAGTCAGTTTATCTAGAAGAAAGTACCGCAGCCTGGATCGTCAATAACGGGTTTACCACTATCGGAATAGACAACTTCTCCGTGGACAGCCTTGCTTCCGAAAACCTTCCTGCTCATCACATACTGCTTTCAAACCGGGTAAATATCGTGGAGTGCCTGGACCTGAGTCCCGTGGAAGCGGGGAACTACTTCTTCATCTGCCTGCCCCTGAAAATCGTGGGTTGTGACGGGGCTCCCGCAAGAGCTGTTCTGCTTTAGGAGTAGGGGATTTGATTCCCGGATGTATTTGGCATGTCGGAATCCCTGGCTCTTTGCAGGTTCCCAGGAAGCTGCCTATTAAGAAGCGGGATATTAGAGAGAGATGTTAGAGAGAGATGTTAGAGGGAGATGTTAGAGGGAGATATTTAGAAGTGGGACATCGTGTACCTGACACCGTCTTCGGAAACCAGCTCAAAGACAAATTCGCCTGAAACCGGGTATTCGATCACAATTCCTGTTTCTTTCAGCCCAGGGGATGTTTCATTGTTTTCCGGGCTCACAGCAGGGATCCAGTTTCCTTCTTCCTCTGGTGCACCTTTCAGGAAGTGAACCGTTTCCCCTCCAAGAAGTACTCTTTGCTTTACCCCGTTTTTGTACTGGTAGATAAGGGTGTTATTTTCGAGCTTCCATTCCGAATCGCTCAGGTTCCCGGAGCAGTCCGGGTCCGGGTCCGCCCCGAAACTAAGGTACCTGACACGGTCCGGGAGGGAGAGGGTAAGGACGCACATCCCCCCTTCGGGGCCGTATCTGTCTTCAAGGGGCCGGGCATGCCCTTTCTGGATAGATAGGAGAGAAAGGGCTGCATCTTCGACCTGGGCTTCGATTTCCGCTTCATCGAGCACAGGGGAGGCATTTTCCCAGGCCTGGGCAATGAGAAGCAGGACTGCTGCAAGGAGTCCAAGATATACTACCAGTTTCAGGGGGATAGTGTCCGCAGCCCTGGTGTCCGAAAAAAGGGATTTCATATCTGAGAGATTCTCGGCATTTAATAAAAAATTTTAGTTGATGGAAAAGTAAATATCAAATAGAGGTCAAAAAGTAACTGGTAAGGTGAAACTGATAAGGTGAAAAGGAAGGGGTTGCAATAACAGTGGAAGATGCGGAAGAAAACCTGCTTTGTATATCTTTTTCGGATGAGCAGTTACAAAAAATCGAAACGTATGCTGATGAATATGGCATGGGTGTAGAGGAGTTTTTGAAAAATGTCTGCCTGACATACTGCCTTGAGCATGTGGAGGAAGCCTGTGGAGGAAAAAAGGAACCCGAAAGAGTCCCTGCCCCGAAGAGCCCCCGGCCTGAAGAACTGGTCAGGAAACCCACTGAGAAAGCTAAAGCCAGGTTTGAGTTGAAGACCGGGAAAAAATTTGGTCCTAAAGAACTGCTGGATGGCCCCCTTGTCCTAGACGAGCAATCTATCAATTGCCTTAATTCGATAAAGCGGGAGAACCGCTACATCCCGAACAACAGGATTATCCTGGCAGCAATAAAACTGGGCCTGAACTCGATTAACCAGGCTATGGACCTTGAAAGGCAAAGATTTAAGGACTGACTAAATTTTACATAGCCTGGATTGTAGAGATCCGGTCTGCAAGTCATCTTATTTGTGTGGAGAAGTTCGATTTATTTGATTATTATTCTCCAGTTTTTTCCTCTTTGTACTATTTATTTTATGATTTGTTTTCAGGCCTGGCTATCAATCCATTCCAGAAACTTATCGATGGCCCTGAAGCGATGGGAAACCTTGTTTTTCTCAGCGTCCCCGAGTTCCCCGAAGGTCTTGCCCTGGTACTCGAAGATCGGGTCGTAGCCGAAACCCCCGGTCCCGCGTTCTTCGTAAGCGATTTTACCTTCCACCACTCCGGGAAAGACCAGGGGCTCTTTTCCGGGTTCACAGTAGCCAATTACGGTTTTGAAATAGGCTGTCCGGTCTTCTTCCTCTTCCATAAGCTTGAGCACTTTAAGGTTTCCGAGGTTATCCTCCACATAACGGGAGTAAGGTCCTGGAAAACCGTTTAAGGCTTTTATGAAAATTCCCGAGTCGTCTACCATTGCCGGCACGTTCAGTTTGTTTGCGACGTACTGGGCGCCGTGGGCGGCGATAGGTTCCAGTTCATCTTCCTGGTACTCAGGGTACCCATTTTTGTTCTGGGTAACTTCGATTCCCCGGGAAGCGAGGATGTCCCGGACCTCGGCAAACTTGCCTTTATTTCCCGTAACAAAGATAATTTTACGCATAGCGAGCCCTCTTTTTGATCTCTTCAACTCGCTTGAGTACATCCGCTGCTTCTATAAAAGTACTTCCATACCCTTTTTTGAAAGCTTCTATCAAGGCTTCAGCTTCCCGGTGTGTGCTCTCAAAGGTCTGGAAGAGCACATGCACGTCCACACCCCTGGCTTCCAGGGACTTTTCAAAGTAGGCAAGCCCAAAGTCCAGAAGGTAGAGCCGGTTGCCGGCTAGCAGGAGGTTCGATGTGGTCAGGTCCCCGTGCACTATCCCCGCACTGTGGAGCTTCCCTACGAGTTCCCCCACCTTTATTGAGACATCGGGGGAGATCAGGTACTTGACAGGAGCCCCTCCGATATACTGCATTTTGAGCTTGAAAGCTTCAACATCATAAATAATGGGCGTGGGAACTCCCGCACGCCGGGCTTCCGACATCAGACGGGCTTCGGTCCGGTTCCTTTCTTTCCGGATCCTTTCATCTATTTCCTTCAAACGGTAAGCTTTCGGGACCCGTTCCTTGACAAGTACCTTCTCTCCTCCCGGCCCTTCTTCAAGATAAACAACAGCCTCGGCTCCACTGTCCAGCAGCTCTCCGGGGGGTAAACTGAGGATAGCCTCCGGAGAGATTTCCAGGGCTTTTTCCGTTTTTTCTTCCCGGATCCAGGTCACTTCCACATCGTCGGTCCTGAAACCGGGGTCAACCCGGGACTCTTCCAGGGAAAGTAAGTTCCCTGACTTATACATCAGGAGCCCGGTATAGGCTATCATGGTCCCATTATCTCCCATGAAGCGCTTTTCGGGCACGTAGAACTTTGCACCTCTGGCTTCACACATGTCGTTTAACATCTCCCTGAGCTTCCCGTTGGCTCCGACCCCTCCTGCCAGCAGCACCTCTTTTTTCCCGGTGTGGGCAAGGGCGCGTTCGGCCACTTCCACTACCATGGCAAAGGCTGTTTCCTGGTAGGAATAGCAGACGTCTTCAAGAGGGGCTTTTTTCAGGGCTTCGCTGGCAGCCGTGGATAAGCCCGAAAATGAGAGATCCATTCCCTTGACCACGTAAGGGAGAGGGATGTAGTTCTTTGCATCCCTTGCATACATTTCGATCTTCGGCCCCCCGGGATGGGGGAGGCCTGCTCCCCGTGCAAACTTGTCAAGGGCATTTCCAAGCCCGATGTCCAGGGTTTCCCCGAAGACCCGGTACCTGCCTGCCATGTGGGAGAGCACCTGGGAATTTGCCCCGCTCACATAGACGACCACGGGATCCTTTGAAGGAGTCCTCCAGATTCCGATCTCAATGTGGGCGATGCAGTGGTTGACCCCTATCAGGGGGATCCCGAGGGAAAGGGAAAGCATCCGGGCTGCCGTTGCCACGGTCCTTAGGCAGGGTCCAAGCCCGGGCCCCCGGGAAAAAGCTATCCCGTCAATATCGGAAGGATCGACTCCTTTTTCCTTAGCTTCCACAAGAAGTCTTTTGACCACGCTTGCTGCGTACTTTGCATGGTGCTGGGCGGCTTCCCGGGGATGGATCCCGCCGGTTTCCGGTTTGTAGGTCTCAGTGACCTCGGCTATGATCTCGGTCTCGGTCACAATTGCGGCACTCAGGTTCCAGGCAGTGCCTTCGATTCCAAGAATGAATGTTTTTTTCAAGGCGTTCCGCTCTCCTTAAAAATGGTATTCTCTGCTTACTGTTGCTTCTTCCGATAATGAAGGAGCAGGTTTTATATAGCTTTGCCTCCCGGGATAATCGTTCTAAGGGAGAAAGTATTTCTGAATGTTTGAAAAAAATATTCCGGGTGGTTTTGAAAAAGCTTTGACTTTCCTTCTCCCTCTGCCTTCCAAACTTCTCCAGCCCTACGTCTTCCAAACTTCTCCAGCCTTACGTCTTCCAAACTTCTCCAGCCCTACGTTTTCCAAACTTCTCCAGCCTTACGTCTTCCAAACTTCTTCCCTTTACTCAGAACTTTTCTAGCTTCCCTATTCGGTCTTCCATCAACTCCGGGGAGAGCAAGCTTTTTTCGAGCCTTTCCCTGAACTCGTCCAGAAGGGTAGCCGGCACGTCGAACTCCGGGGGGGGAGGGGTATGGGTTTCAATTTCCGGTTCATCACCCGGTTTGTGGAGCCTTATCCCCGGAAAGAGCAGGATAAAGAGTAAAACCAGAATAATGAGGGTATATTCCCTGCCGTATTGCTCCCAGGAGACTGCGGAGAATACGCCTGAAGAAAAGATTCCTGAAAAAACAGGCTGCAGGGCAGCCGCCAGCCAGGATATAAACGGGAGGGTTGAGGCTGCAGGGTGGGAGAGAAGCAGGCTGGCTATAAATATCAGTATGAGCAGGAACCCTGCTTTCTTGAGCCTGCAGTATTTTCCTGAGACAAGCCACCACTCCCACCAGGCAGGCTTCAGAGGGCCTGAGCGAATGTGTTCCCGGAGATCGGACGCGGGGGTTTTTATGTCTGCAGGAGTTTCGAGTTCCAGGCACTCTTCAAGCCTTTCGAAGGCTTTTTGGAAATAACGGATTTTGTAGCAGTAAAAGCCCAGGAAATAAAGGATGTATGCCCTGAGTTCGCTGTCTTTCGATTCCCGGGAAAGGGCTGTTTTTTCCAGTTTCCGGACCGTTGAAAGGAGCATTTGCCTGTATTGTCCGCTTACCTGTCCGCCTGTATCTCTGCTTGCCTCACCGTTTGACTCTCCACTTTCCCGGTCAAAAGTCACTTCTGCATACAGGTACCTGGCATACGCGTCCCAGAGCAGGAGTTCCGGGTCGGAAGAGTCCAGGTCAAGAGCCCGCCCGAATGACTCCATAGCTTCCTCGTAAGCCTGTTCTTCAAGCTCTATCCTGCCTTTAAGGATTCTTGAGAATACATTTTCATGTTCTTCCGATATCGAGGCTTCCACCTCTTTTAGTGCTCCTTCGTTGTTCCCGAGCCTGAAGTAAAGTTCTGCAAGCCCGTCCCGCGCATGGAAATTTTTCGGGTTTAACTCCACCGCTTTTCTATAAGCCTGTGCAGCTTGCTCGTAGTTTCCGATTCTTGTAGATGCAAAGCCCAGCAGGCAGGCTAAGAGGTCATGGTCAGGGTCAATTGCTTCGATTTTTTCCAGAGTGTCCACGGCTCTGTCGAATTCCTGTAGGCGGATGAGGGTGAATGCTTTCAGGGTCGAAGCCGGGGTGTTTCCAGGGTCAACGCCAAGGACCCTTTCAAAAGCATCCCTCGCTTTTTCCCATTCTCCCATCCGGGCTAGAACGATTCCTTCTCCAAGACAGGCTTGCTCCCCGTTTCTTCCGAACTGCCGGGCTCTTTCAAAAGCTTCCCGGGCTTCCCGGGGTTTTTCGAGGGCATCGAGGGCAAAGCCCTTTGCGTTCCATAGGACTTCCTGAAAGGACTTCTTTTGAAAGGGCTTTTTTTGAAGGGCTTTTTTCCGAAGGAACGTTTTTCCTGAGCCCTCATTTTCAACTTCATCTTTGTCGACTTTTTCGAGGGCTCCCAGGGCTTCTTCATACCGTTTCAAATAAATGAGCACAAGGCCTTTGTAAAGCTCCAGAGAAGGATCTTCCGGATTGAGCTCCAGGGCTTTTTCAAAAGCTTCCAGGGATTCTCTATACCGATCAAGTCCTGCCCTGGCAAGTCCCCTGTATTTCCAGGCTTCAGGGTCAAGGTTTTCCTCCGGGGTCTTTTCAGAGATTTCCAGGAATTTTTTAAACGCTATCTGGAGCCTTTTTTCCAGTACCTCGTCGTATTCTTTCCTCCAACCTTTGAGCCGGATGAGGACAACTCCCCGGTTGTAGCGGGCAGGGAGGCTTCCGTGGTCAAGCCTCATAAGTGTCTCGTAAGCTTCCAGAGCATCTCTATATTTTCCAAGTTCACACAGAGTGTTCCCTTTCACGTTCCAGGAAAATGTGTTCTCAGGTTCCAGGTCGAGGGCATGGTTGAAAGCCTCCAGGGCTTTTTCGAACTCCTCCAGTTTGAAATATACAGCTCCGAGCCCGCTCAGGATTCCACCGTTTCCGGGCTCAAGAGCAAGGGCTTTTTTGTAAGCTCTAAGAGCTTCATCATATCTCCCGAGCCCGAAATGGGAACTTCCGAACCCTTTCCAGCCCCGGGCACTTTCAGGCTCAAGTTCCAGGGCTTTTCCGTAAACGTCAAAGGCTTTTTCGTAGCTTTCGCCTATCAGGAGCAGGGCTCCTTTATTATACAGGGCTTCGCCAAGGGAAGCGTCCGTTTCAAGGGCTGTCTCAAAAGCTTCCAGGGCTTCTTCGTACTTTTCCAGTTTCCCGAGTACCCTTCCCTTTTCATTCCAGATCCCGGCATTTTCCGGATCGAGTTCAAGAGCCTTTTCAAAAGCATCCAGGGCTTTTTTTGGTTTTCCGAGAGCCTCATAGACTTTTCCTTCCCCTGCCCAGCCTCCGGCAAAATCCGGCTTCAACTCCAGAGCCTTTTCATAAGCCTGCAAAGCCTTTTCAGGTTCATCAAGTTCAAAGTAGACCTTTGCAGTCCCTTCCCAGGCCCCTGCGTGTGTGGGCTCCAGTTTCAGGGTTTCTCCGAATGCCTCAAGCGCTTCCCCGGCTTTTCCAAGGGCCTGCAGGGAAAGCCCCTTATAGTACAGAGCTCCCGGGTTTCCCGGACTTATTTCAAGGGAACGGGAAAACGCCTCCAGTGCCCCCTCGTACCTCCCTAGCTGGTGAAGGGCAAGCCCTTTATAATGCCAGGCCCCGGCATCCAATTCATTCTTCTCAAGAACCATCCCGAATGCTTCCAGGGCCTCTGCGGGCCTTTTAAGGTAGCCCAGGGCAAGCCCCTTGCAGTAAAGGGCTCCGGAATTTTCCGGCTCCAGAGAAAGGGCTTTTTCAAAAGCCTCCAGAGCCTCTTCCGGCCTGTCCAGGTAGCTCAGGGCATTTCCCATGTAGTACCAGGCTGCAGCGTCTTCGGGATTTATTTCAAGCACCGTGCAGAGAGCTTCAAGAGCTTTTTCAAAATGTTCCCTGGCTTCGGCATATTTCTTCAGGGAAAAAAGAGCAAGGGCCTTACTGTACAGGGCTCTGGCGTAGAGGGAGTACATGGTGCCTCTGGAATCTGCGGTTAAAAAAATTTATATCAAATTATATATGCTCCCTGTTATAAATACGGATGCAGAAGAGAGTTTCTTAGTTGAAATAATCGTATTGGTAAGTATAGGTTTCACTTCTTTATTTGGAATGATGAAAATTTTTATTGTTGACATATGTGTCAAATTTTTACTTCTTGTGACTATTGCCTTCGCTTTTCTTCATTAAAGAATACGTAACGTCTTTTTGATAGAGGGCATAAGAATCCCCGGGATTAATAAGTAGTGCTTTGTCAAAAGCCTGGATCGCTTCTTCATGTTTTTTTATAGTGCTGAGTGCTATTCCCTTATTGTTCCACGCAAAAATGTATTCAGGGTCCATTTCCAATGCCTTATTGAAAGCTTCTATAGCTTCTTTATATTTATGGAGTGAAAGGAATACCAGACCTTTGTTGTTCCAGATTCCCGGGGAGGGGTTCAGTTCAAGGGCTTTATCAAAGACATCCAGTGACTCTGCATATTTGTTAAGTTTGTATAGAGTGAGACCCTTGTAGTACAATGCATTAGTATTTGTTGGGTTATGTTCGATTTTTGTCTCAAAAAGATTTAAAGCTGTTTCATAACATCTGGTCGCTTTGTCGAAATTGGATCGTTCATTAAAAAGAAGTCCCTAGTTATACCATGCCTCAGCGTTTTCATCTATTTCGATTGATTTGTTGAAGGCTTCTGAAGCTTCTGAATAGCGTTTTTGTGCATATAGGATGATTCCTCTGTAATTCCATGCAAAGGAATTTCGTGGATCAATTTTTAGAGTTATTTCGAAAGCTTCTTTGGCTTCTTCATACCTACAAAGGTAATAATAAGTGATCCCCAAATTATTCCAAGCATCTAGATAGCAAGGATCTACTTGAAGAGCCTTCTTAAAATACCTTAAAGATCTATTGTATTCTTGCATTAAATTGTGTGTTATTCCTCTATAGTTCCAGGCTGTAGCATCGTTTGGGTTTAATTGAATTATTTTTTTAAATGAGTATATTGCTTCTGAGAAATATTTGAGATTACAACAAACTAAACCTCTGTAGTACCAGACAGATGAAAAATTCGAATTAATCCTGATAGCTTTATTAAAAGCTTCAAGTGCTTCTTCGAACCTTTTGAGGGCGCGAAGAATCAAACCATTATAGTATAATATGAAATAATTGTCGTGGGAAATTTCTGCGTTTTTTTCAACGATTTTCAGGCCTTTTTCAAGAGCCTCTAATGAAGCATCATGATCTCCAAATTTATCAAGGGATGCCCCTTTTTTGTACAACCATGCTAAATAATACAATAAGTACTCGGGTCGTTTTTCCAGTTCCCCTTCAAAGGCTTTTATTTCTTCATTGAATGTTTCAATAGGGCAAATCCTTATCTCATCCTCATCTGGATTAATTTCGAAATTTAAGCTTCTATAGTTGTCTTACAAATCAGCTCCTTTTAAGAACTCCTCTAACTCATCTTTCAGATGGGATGGTAAGCCGTCCTCCATTTTGAGCTCTCTTGTTGCCGGATACTTTTCCGATTTGGAAAGAGGAATTGTGGAGGGAAAAAATTCAAAAGGTGGTGGTGAACGTTGCATTTCGATTGAAATCTCTTTTGCTGCGATCCTTTCTATATTAGGGGTCAGTAGTAGCAATAATAAAGTCAATATAAAAGCTGAATATAATATAGAATTCTCTTCCCAATTAATTGTGGTTGAGGACTCATTTAGGTGTGCCAAAGGTCCAACTGATATGAAAGATCCTATTAGTTGTATAATATTTCCGAGAATATCCTGAATTGCTGGCAAGAACATCAAAAAAATGAATAAAATAATCCCAACAAATAGTAATCTTTTTCTTCCACATGCGCAGGGAGATCCGAGCCACCATTCCCACCAAGTTGGCTTTATTTGGTATTTCCAAACGTTTCCAACCAGCAAATCTGCAGATTTTTCCAATGATATTTTTGATTTTAATTTTTTACACTCCTCAAGCTTTTCCTTTGCTGCAAAAAAATCTCCTATTTTATAATAAAAACAGCCTGTAAAATATGATGTATATGCTTGAATTTCTTTCCAGTTGTTTTCATAGTTATTTTCGTTTTTCTTTTTATAGTCAAAAGCTGAAACTTTTAAATTTTTTAAACATAATTCAGCATTAATATTAACATCACCGCATTTCTTTGACTGTTTGTCATAGCCATTTGACTCGCCGAGAGGCATAAGCAACCTTTCTAAATCTCTAATAATTGAAAGTAGTTTCTCCTGTTGTCTTTTGTTAATTTTCTTATATCCATACTCTTTCACATTTGCGCTTTTTCCTATATTTTCATTTTTGCCATTAGTGTCATGGATCTTTTTATCAAAATCGTTTGAGCTTTCAGAAGAAAATTCGACACTTAAATACCTGGAATAAGCATTCCATAATAGGTAGTGAGGGTTAAGCTTATCTAAAGAAATTGCTTTCCTAAATGAATCTGTTGCAAGCTCGATCCTGGATGTTTCAATTTCAATCTGGCCTTTTAAACACCAAAGATCAGGATTATCTTTGTTTAACGATAGAGCATGTTGGACTTGTTTTGAAGCATTGATGAAATCCCCAAATTTCAACAAAAGTATTATCAAGTTTATCCTGGCTAATTGATTGTTAGGAACAATCTTTAATGATCGGGTAAAATTTTCAATTGATTCTTCATAATATCCCTGTTCTTTCAAAACAAGTCCTTTGTAGTTCCATGCATCAACACATAGTGGATTGCTTTCTGTGGCTTGATTAAAAGAATCGATGGCATTTTCGTATTTTCCCCGGTTGTAAAATGAGAGACCTTTGAAATATAAAGCTTCATCAGGTTTTACATGAGAACAATTAGCTTTTTCAAATGCATACTAAGCATCAGAATATTGTCCAATTTCAAGGTAAATAAGTCCCTTACCAATCCATGCTTCCGCAATTTTTGAATTTAAACTGGATTTGGGGTCTCCATTCTTTATATTACCTTCAAATTGAATTACTTCATCAAATTTTTCTGAAGCTTCGTCGAATTTTTCTAATGCCTCTTTATATCTGAGGAGTTTACATAAAGTCAAACCTTCATTATACAATGAGTCTCCATACTTTATACAATTCTCCAAATAATCTCGGATAATCTTCGATTTAGGGTTGTATTTGAAGCCCTCAATCCTCTTTTTCCATCCTTTATAACTGTCTGTATTAATTTTTATAGCTTTTTTAAAAGCTTCGTGAGCTTGTAAATACTTTTTAAGTTTGAAGAGAGCAAGACCTTTACAATTCCATGCAAAACTATCATTCGAATTTATTCTTAAAGCACTATCAAAAGAGTCGATTGCTTCATCATATTTTTCAAGCTTATAAAGGATTTTACCTTTGTTGTTCAACGCACTTGTATATGTAGGTTCAATAACTATCGCTCTCTCGAATTCATCAATTGCTTCAAGATATTTACCCATACTATTGAGTGTTATCCCTTTTATATTATATCCGTCAGCAGAAACAGGTTTACTTCTTAATACTTTTTTAAATAATTGGATTGAATCATACTTTTTATTTAATTTAGATAGGACAAGACCTTTGTGGTATAGAGCATCGGTATAATTTGGGTCTTTTTTTATGGCATAATCAAATTCTGACTTTGCTTTTTCAAGGAGATCATTTGGCTTTTCATAAATTTTAGACTTTTCGTAATAACTAATCCCCTTGTTATAGAATGCTTGTTTTTTAATGATGTCTTTGTCTTTAACTTCATCAAAATGGACTCTTGCTTCCTTATATTTTCCAAGGCTATTAAGAGAAAGCCCTATACGAAAGTGAATTTCATTAGAGACATCAGAGTTTGTACTTTTTTCTAAAGCTTTAATCGAATTATTGTAAGCTTCAATTGCATCAATATATTTCCCAATTTCGTTAAGTGCACGCCCTTTGTAATAGTAAGCGTCGCTGTCTCCACAATTTTTTAAGAAACTGATTACTTCCCTATATCTTCCACGATTTAAACAAATGTCCGCTTTTTGATTTCTGGACTCTAAGTCTTTTGGATTAAGGTTCAAAGCGTTTTCAAATTCTTCTTCTGCTTCCTTTAATTTATTGAGTTTGAAATAAGAAAGACCTTTATTATAATAAATATAATACTTTTCTGGCCCACTATTAATCGCTTCTTCAAACGCTTTTATTGCTTCTTCATATTTTTCATTTATTTCTCTTACTTTCTCCTTAAAAAGCTCAAAACCCAAATAATTGTGAGTTTCTTTTATAAGTTTTTCGCGTTTGAAGTTCGCAAAATCATTCAAAACAAGACCTTTATTGAACCAAGCATCTTGATGTTTGCAATTTATTGTTGTGGCTTTTTTTAAAGCTTCTATCGCATCTTCATATCGTTTGGTCTTGGTAGATTCATCTGTTTCTGTATTAGCAAGTTCTTTAAGAACCAAACCTTTGTCAAATAAGGCAGAAACAAACTCACGTTTGTTTTTTTTTCCAAAATTTTCGTTTGCCTTTTCAAAAGCTTCGTTTGCTTTTAATAGATACTCTTTTTTTTCATCACTTTTAAGAATTGAGATGTCATTGAAAGAAAGGCCTATAAAGTACCAATCATAAGGAGATTTCGGCTCAATCTCAACTACTTTTTTTAAATCACTAAGATATTTTTCTTTTAACTCCTAAAACTCTTTATCTCGTTGTTCCCCTTTTTCATATTTCCCATAATCACGACCCTTAAGAAAAGCAAGATCTTTAAAATAGAATTCATATGGATGTTCAGAGTTTGGTTTTATCTGTGTGGCTTTTCCAAATGCTTTGTCTGCCTCACTTTTATCTTTAAGTTCTTTGAAAGCTAACCCTTTATAATAAAAAGCAGCTATATTCTTTGGATCAATTTCTGTTGTTTTAGTGAATTTATCTAATGCTTTCGAATACTCCCCAAGATCCCAGTAAATATGCCCTATCTGCTAATGTATATCTGGGTCGTTTTCATTTTTTTGGAGGTTCTCTCCAAAGGCATTTAGAGCTTTATGATATTCTCCTTTTTCGTAGAGATTTAAACCCTCATTAAATGATTCAGACTTTGAATTTTCTTTGCAATACATAATCAGGGCCAGTATTTCCTAGTTAATTGAAAATTATATTTATGATATATATAGTTATAAAAAAGATAACTTCTGATTCTAGTTAATAAACATCTTTTCTAATATGTATAATATATGAAGAAAAGGAAGTTCCTGAATTGCTTTCAGTAAATTGCGGAGATAGAAAAAGAGAAAAATGGTTTTTAAGATAAGTTTCATCGAAGCCTGATTTGAATGACAGGTAATTCAAGAGATTAAAGGCTTTTTAATTGAATGGCTCTCATTTTATTGTTTTTCGGCGGCAGGTTGTTTTTCCGCCGGCAGCTTAATAATCAGCCTGACATCCTTTAAAGTCAGGTTCCTTATGATTAGCTTTCTTCCTCCAGGTCCCTTTACCCTTAAATTCTCAATTTTCATGTCCTTTATCGTGATGATTTTTGTCCTAACTTTCTTCATGTGTTTCTCTGGCATAGTTTTTTACCCCGTTCCTCGCCTGTCAGCTTTCTCCTTGCCGCAGGTCTTTGCCGGTACGATGTAAATATAATATTTAAGAAATAAACGGTTTTCCGTCTGCTGGAGCTAAATCATCCGGGATATAGATTTTTCTGACAAAAATCGCCTAACTCGGAACACCGAGGTTTCGGACAAAATGTCCGGGCACCAAAAAATGTACTTCAAATTCAACTGAAAAATAAGTAAAAAAGAAGCCACAGAAAATCTGTGGTTCAGATTGAGAAATAAGTTTGATGGGAATTCGTGAAACGAATTATTTCTTGAATTCGGTGTAGCCGCACTTTCCGCAGGCAAGGCGGTTCTTGTGTTCGGCAAGGAATACACCGGGTCCGCACCTGGGACAGAACTGTTTGACTCTGGTTACGGAATCGCCTTCTACCTTGTAATAATCTTTGACTGCCATTGCTCACACCTCACTCTTCGGTTGCGGCTTCTTCTTCTGCCGAGGCAGGAGCCGGGTTCCTCTTCAGGACGTATTCGTGTTCGATCTCTTTCATGCGTGCTTCTTCCGCATAGAGCTTGGCGTAGCCCCTGGATTCCTGCATTCCGTATTCAGTGTCGACTTTCTGGATGACCAGAAGTTCAAGGGGAGCGTTGAGCATTGCTGCGAGCTTGTTTCTGATGTCGCTTCTGGAAGGAGTAGGACCTTCATATTTCACGGTGAAATCCAGTTCCCTTCTATTTAAAAGCACGTTGTTTTTATCTTCAATAATCTGTATGTCCATCCAATATTCTCCGTATATTGTATA
This sequence comes from Methanosarcina sediminis, assembly GCF_052056915.1. Classification (GTDB taxonomy): domain Archaea; phylum Halobacteriota; class Methanosarcinia; order Methanosarcinales; family Methanosarcinaceae; genus MTP4. The sequence goes on from NZ_CP195119.1 coordinate 1,208,153, forward strand.
ATTCACTTTCCTGCTCCTGGCTGATGAGCTTCTCAAACAGGATCCTTATTTCTTCCTTTTTGCTTTCCGTGACCTCTACGAAAACAACCCCTTCATCGGGCTGACCGTAGAGAACCACGGAGCCTAAGGGGGCCATAAGGATCACAGGAAGGGTTGCCAGGTCTTCTTCTCCCCGGACAAAGATCCGGAGAGCTTTTCCGGATACAAACGCTTCGGAAATGGAGTTGATCAACTCATCGGTGATGAGCCCTGCCGGATTTTCTACCGTGACTTCGGTGTAGTCCCCGTCCTTGTTCCTGGACGAGACATCTTCCGAGACAGGTTTTCTTTTTGTCCGGTTATCCACTATGCAGAGGTCCGGAAAAATTCCGGCTTCGAGCAGGTGGAAGGTAGTAACATCTCCTACGGATATAAGTTTTGTGGGGTTTGCAAGCTTCCCGGCAAACTTTTCGATGGTATCCCTGCCCGAACCCCTGTAAAGTTTACCCAGGGGTTTTTTCATGAGTGGGCGAAGTTCCTTCGGAAGTTCGATGTGAACACTCAAATCAGCGCACCTTCAAAGCAAATTTATCCGGGATGTCTACCCCGAGCTTTTTAGCGATTTCCGAGCGTTCAGGATCCAGGATAATAACAAGGCCGCTCCATTCTTCTGCGAGATCCGACGTCCCACAGATGGGGCAGGAATTTCCTTCCAGGATCCTCAAGCAGTGCCGACATACTTTTTCTGCCATGGAAAATCAAATCCTCTTATATTTCTGCCTGAGTTATTCCTAATCAGGCAGCTTCTTCTGCTGGTGCAGCTTCAGTTTGCTGCTTCTTTCTGCGGGCCTCTTCAAGCCACTGCAGTTTTCCAAGCGCAGTCTGGCGCATGGTTAGCCCGATCTTGCTTTCTTTTGGTTCTCTTTCGTTGATACTTACCGCTACGATCCGGCCCCTTACATGGTCACCCTCGGAAATGGACTTGCCTCCGCCTTTGGTGACAAGCCTTGCGTTCTTGGCATCATACGAAATAAAATCATCAGTGATCTGGCTGACGTGGAGCAGCCCGTCCATGGGCCCGATACCTACGAAGACCCCGAAACCGACAGCTTCCACAACTTCTCCTTCAATGATTTCTTGAAGTTCGGGGACAAACATGATTGCTTCAAACGTCACGTCGTAGTAGACCGCCCCGTCTCCGACAAGGATATGCCCTTCTCCGATCTCGTCGATCTTGCATACTGCGACAAGGGAGCCAAGTTTCTTATCGACCTGCCCCTCAAGTTTTTCCCTTAACGCGTTTTTTACGGTAGGAGCCACATCTTCCCCGAGCAGGGTGGGAGGTATGCGGACCGTATCAACGAGTCTCATCATTTTATACATCTGTATATCACCCGTAATAAACACAATCTTTGAAACGCAGGCACCGAAAACCCCGTTGGATTTTCAGGCCAGTTCCAGCCTGTTTTTCTGGCGCAGGATTACCACCGTGATTCCTTTTGCAGTCAACCTGCGCTTCAATCCTATATCATTGGTCAGGACAGCGGCTCCAGTTTCTCCGGCGAGCTCAAGAATTACATCATCCGCAGGCCCTCTGGCGTCTATCCGTTTGCACCTACCTGCCATGGACTTTGCGATCTTTGCAGCCATCCTGTCTGACCCTTTTTCCCGCCTTATGAGCTTTTCAATTTCAAATATAACCGCTTCCGGCACGAGGAATTCGTCAAACCCCAACCTACCCAGTTCTTCAAAGATATCAACTCCGAACTGGACAGGGATCATCAGCCCATTAGTATCAATTATAACTTTCAACTATTGATAACACCTACCCCGATAAGCCGCCAGCGGGAATCTATTCTCCTGCTGATTGCGACCCTTGCCCCAAGCGCTGCACAAATCGGGCGCTTGAGCAGCACCTCGGCTTCGCTTTTCCGGGCGCTGGTGACGACTCCTACGGTCGTGGCAGTCCCGATATTAAGCATGAGGGGTTCACTGGTCTTGATTTCGTTGATCTTTTCTTCCCTGGTAACTCCCACGACCCGTTCCAGCAGATGAAGTTCCATGGTGAACTTGTGCCGGGTCTCAGGAAGGGTGCCGGGCACACCTGCGATCTGTCCTGTAAGGGAGTCACCTTTGGTAAGGGTCGGATCCAGCAGGGTTCCCACTGCAAGCAGTCCTCCGGGAGTTGCTTCTTCAACCCTGGTAGCCCCTGCGTGGACGGAGGAGACTTTTGTCATAATGGGAAGCCATTTCGTGCTACCTTCTGTGGTGACTTTAAGCCCTGGCCTGATTTCAAGTTCGGATCCCGGGGTCAGTACTCCTTCAGTCAGGGTGCCTCCTATGACCCCTCCGCGGATCTCTTCGACAGTGATCCCGGGCTTGTTGATGTCAAAGGACCTGGCAATCAGCATGTGGGCAGGCAGGTCCATCTTGTGGACAGGAGTCGGGATCTGGGTTTCCAGGGCATCGATCAGGACATCGATGTTGATATTCTGCTGGGCCGAGATAGGGACAATAGGGGCATTTTCGGCAACCGTGCCTTTGACAAATTCCTTAATCTGATGGTAGTGTTCGATCAACCGTTCCCTTGGGACCAGATCGATCTTGTTCTGCACGATCACTATGTTTTCCATCCCCATGATGTCCAGGGCCATGAGGTGTTCCTTTGTCTGGGGCTGGGGACAGTCTTCGTTTGCGGCAATTACCAGTACCGCTCCGTCCATAATTGCAGCCCCGGAAAGCATGGTTGCCATCAAGGTCTCGTGCCCTGGGGCGTCCACAAAGGACACTGTCCTGTCCTCCTCCGTTTTTTCTCCACAGTTCGGACAGGTCTTTTCCACCGTATAACCCTGGGGAGTCGGGCAGTTCGGGCATTTCATGAACACTGAGTCCGCATACCCGAGCCTGATAGAAATACCTCTTTTTACTTCTTCACTATGCGTATCCGTCCACACGCCTGATAGGGCTTTGACAAGTGTGGTTTTTCCATGATCGACATGACCTACCATGCCGATATTTACACAGGGCTGACTCAATTTATAATTTCCTCCAGTTGAATGACGATAATCCGATATAGGACAAGTATAATATTTTGAAATATCTTCTATGAAATTCTTTTTTGGAAATTTCGGGTCTGAAATCTCCTTATGAAATTCTTTCTCTGAAATTCCCCTTTCGAAAATTTCCAGTCTGAAATTTCCTTTTCGAAAATTTCCAGTCTGAAATTCCCCTTTTGAAAATTTCCGGTCTGAAACCTCTTATGTAAGCGGGATTTGAAGTTGTTTTCCCGGATTTTTTGATTATCATCCGACCCGAGGATTCTATCTAAAAATAGACCCTCTCTTCAGCTCCGGTTCCCCGGCAAGGTTTCGGACCTTTGGGGTCGGAATTCCAGGCAAACTTTGAGAGTAAATTTTAGATTGTGATATGAATCTTGCAGATTCCGGGGATATTTTTTAAAGTTTACGGTGTCCCTGCACAATTCATATCTACTAATGCCGGAAAGCCTTAATAAACTTATGTGACGATCAGATCTAGTTTCTCGAGCTCCAGGGCGCGTCTGATCTCAAAGGCAAGCCTTCTTCCCGTACTCATGGGTTTTCTCCAGAGAGAATTGCCGTAGGAGTGCCCGACGGACATATGGACATTGGTCCCGCCGCCGACCCTGGGCGCGACGTCATAGATATAGAAGTTCAGGTCCTTGTCCACGCAGGTCTGAAGGCAGAAGGGGCCGATAATTCCCGGAGCATAATGTTCCTGGGTAGCTTTTACGAATTTTTCTCCCATCTCAAAGACCTTTTCCAGGAGAGATTCCCTGAGAGTCGCGGAGTTGTGCCCGCAGACCGTATATTCCGGGGTAAGCTGGTGCTCGGCCAGGCCCATCTGCTGGGGAGCCGGGAGCCGGACGTGCCCGTCAAGGCTGGTTTCAAAGCGCCAATCAACCCCGAGGAGTTCCAGTTTGCTCATTTTGGGTTCGATAGGGGAGTAAAACATGTCCAGGTTGAAAACCGGACCAATAATATACCGCTCGATCCTGGCATTTTCAAGGGCTTCCGGGGTAATGACTCCCTGTTTTATAAGAGATTCCGCCTTTTCCTGGTATTCCTTGAAGCTTGAAGCCGTAAAAAAACCCCTTTCCAGTTTCTTTACTGCGTGGGGGAGCTTAACCATGACCAGCTCATCGATGTCTTCCGGATTTTCAATTTTTTCCGGGAAGGGGAGCCCTGCTTTTTCCAGGATCCAGTAGTAACTCTGCTGCTCGCTGCGTTCCTCACTGCGAAGCAGGTTCCGGCTTCCTACCAGGGGAACCCTGAAATTCTCTTCGATCTCGTCGATGCTGCAGTAGGAGGTAAAAGAACGGTTCGGGACAAAGAGCACACGGTTGTCAACCAGTTTCTGCTGGTTTTCAGGCAGGAGGATTTCATTGAACTTATTGAAAGTAACGGCTTCGTCCACGAGTCCCCGGGTGACTTTCCCGTAGGGGTCTCTCTGGGCCTTGAAGTACTCAGTGTAGGTCTTCTCCCTGCCTGCCTGGCAGACGGCGAGGGTCTTGAAGTCCTCTTCGACGGCTCCGTCACAGACGTCAAGGCCTGAGTGGGAGGCAATGGTTCCTACCTTGACCTGATCAGCGTATGCATAATAGTCTTCAACAATTTCCTTAATTTCTTTCCTGTCAATCATATATAATGTCCCTCGGTTTTTCCGGAAATAGGGAATGATTCGTTTTATGAAGCATCTTGTATGAAAGGTAATCAAATCACGGATGATTCGACGGTCAAATCACGGATGGTCAGGTGACCGATGATCATGTAGTTGTGGCCAAAAGGCCAGTGATAAGGAATTCATTGCTGGAATTTACCGGCAACTCTCAAAGCGTGCCGGATTATTCGTATCAACGGGTATCCTGCATCAGTCAGGGCATGAATTTTCTCATTAACGGCTTTACCCATTAAAACCCTTTCTAATAACAGTAATCATTTATAAGTTGAGGGGTAAGGAAGATTTTACGTTTATTCTTCCCTTTTACTTATTTTATCTGACTCTTACGGCTTTTCAAAAAAGGGTTTTCGGAGTAGTTTTTCAAATAATTCCCAGAAGCAGGGGTGTTATAAACGTTTCAATTACTGCGGCAACGAAAAGAAGGGGCACGATCCAGCGGAAGTAAAACCTTATCCCATCCTTGAATTCCCTTTTTAATTCAGTGGGTCTGCCTATAAGGGCAGCCAGGACCTGGTGGCCCAGACGAAGCCCGATCCCCGCTGCCAGGAAAACCATGGGCAGTTCAATAATCCCATGGGGGAGGAGGGCAAGGAAGATAAAAAGCAGACCCTGTTCTTCAGCTACCAGGTGGGAGAGTACCCCTACCACATAACCGTTGAAGGCTACGAAAAGGACAGGGAGGATCCCCAGGCCGAGCCCCATGACAAGGAAGAGCAGGCTTACGAAAGCATTGTTCAGAAAGATGATCAGCATGATCAATAAGGGATGTAAGTTCAGGATCCCTCCGAACTGGGCTTCGAATTCCTCCATGACCATCTCGGAGATTTCAGGGGTGCTTGCAGAATAGGCATACCCTGCAAAAGCGGATGCAAAAAACACAAAGGTAATAATCAGGACGTAAGGCCGGATATGATTGACGTAGTTGAAAAAGCCTTCTTTACCGGACATATCTCTTTCGGGTGTAGTGGTTACGGAACTAAAGCTCGAACTGGAACTGGAAACGGAACTGGAACCAGAACCTGTAGTTGAACCGGTGTTAGAATCAAAGGTGAAGCCGGAGTAGGAACCTGCGTCCCGTCCTAAACCGGGAGATCCGGCCTTTTCCCTTTCTGCACTTTCTTCCTCTGCCCCCTGTTCTGCCCTCATCTCTCTTTTCGATTCATCTAAGGGAACTTCTGCATTTTCTTCATTTGCCTTATTTGCCTTTTCCTTATCTGCCTTTTCCTTATCTGCCTTTTCCATATTACCCTGCGGATCAGCATCCGCTTCTGAATAATACTCTTCCCCTCTCTCCATATTCATGTCCGGAATAACCCTCCCTCCTGTTTAATTTGCTTGCATTCCCCGCAATCTGTTTGAAGTTCCATGCGCTGCAAAACGCTATTTTTCCTTTAATCCGCTCTAATTGTCTTCAACTTACCTTCAACTTACCTTCAACTTACCTTCAACTTGTCTTCAATTTTTCGTTAGACTCTATTCTGTCCTTTCAGATTCCGAGCATCATCCGGAGTGTATTCCGGGTTGCCGGGGAAAGGCCCAGGATCAGGATAACCATTTTGATGAGCATCTTCAGGTTCACGGATTCTTCGTCGTCTTCAAACTGGGTATCAAGCACATAGAGAACCCCTATGAAGATAATAAGTTTCAATGGATACATAACCAATGCGGTGCCCGTAAGTTCGATGAGGTAGTAGGGAAGTACGTGTTTTTCGAAGTATCCGAGTTTATCCACCCCTATGTAGGTTGAGGAGGCGTCCATCAGGTGGACCATGAGGATGGAAAGGTTCAGGGGATTGGTGAAGATTTCGGATTTGAAATAGAGGGCAACTCTGTAAAATATATAAGTCAATCCAGTTCCTGCCACAAGCACGAAAACGGGCACATAAGCAGCCACCACATCCTCGAAATACAGGAGAGTTATCAGGTTTACAAAAAACCAGATGAGCCCAAACCCTGCAAAAGTGGAATAGAAGTCTCGCACAAACCCAGCCTTCTCCAGCCTGATGGCCAGCCAGAGGCAAAATACGGTTACCGCAAAGACCAGGAAGTAGATGTTCGGGGTTATGAGCAGGTAGCTGAAAGGCGGGTTTATTATTCCTGCAGGGGAATCTTCCAGTACGCGAAGGGATGAGCCTGCAAGCACGAAGGGGATGATCGAAAGGATAAATCGGGAGTTTACCTTCACATTAAATTTTTCCAGGAGCCTGAAGATCCCGAATATACAGATCCCTAACACCACCGCCCAGGTGAAAGTGTTGACAGGGTTATATCCCGCATCGGTTCGGATAGGGTCGAGGTAATAGGTATTTATAAACTGTGAAATTGCATCAAGAGGAGAACTCATTATATCACTCGTTCAAAGCGGCAATGTCCAATACTATTCAACGTGGAGATTTTTAATCTCATTTATCTCATTTAAAATGTAATATCTATCTGATACCGTTATCTATCTGATACCGTTCAAAATGGCAATATCCTAATATAATTAATACTTACTGTTGTACATACTCAGAACTTATATATTGAATTAAGGATTTGAGGTGGCGCAAGACTGCCAGTTCCTTCCATTCAAATTCAGTAGTTCTTGTTCTGCAAATGAGTTTGGTCCTTGAATGTACGCATGAATTATATAATTAGACATATATAATTTGCATGTGTAAAATATACATTTATCTAACACTCACATTTAACACTTATATGTAAACTCCAGTAAATGGATAATCTGGCAACTAAATCATTCTGGCAATTAAGTTAATGAATCAAATTCACCTATGTTAGGGATATACCGGAGATTGTGAATACGTTGAAAAACTTAAAGATTGTCGGCCCGGGTTTGAACTGAAAATACCCTTTGAAAGGTTTCAGTATCAGGGCTGTACATAATATCCAATCACATATACCTTTATCATGATTAAATATTAATGCGGGTATGAAATTGACCGAAAGCAAAAACAGCGTAAAATGGATGCAGCTTCCCAGGGATGTGCTGGTAGGACATGGTGTTCTGGACCAGGTAGGAGACGTTTGCAGAGACCTGAAGCTGAAAGGAAATGCGCTGATCGTAACCGGCAGTACCACCCGGGAAGTAGCGGGTAAGAGAATCCGGGACTGTCTGGAAACTGCGGGCAGCAGTGTGGAAATGGTCCTCACCAGCAAAGCTACCATTGAAGAAGTCGAGAGGGTAATGGAAAGAGCCCTTGAGACCGATTCGAGCTACCTTCTTGGAGTAGGGAGCGGACGGTCCATTGACATTGCAAAACTTGCCTCTACACGGCTGGAGCTCCCTTTCTTCAGCGTGCCGACTTCTGCTTCCCATGACGGAATTGTCTCCTCCAGGGCATCCATCCTGGATAACGGGAAAAAGGCTTCGGTGCAGGCACAGGCCCCTATGGCCGTTGTTGCGGACACCGAGATCATCTCGGCTGCACCCTTCCGTTTCCTTGCGGCTGGCTGCGGGGATATAATCTCCAACTATACGGCTGTGCTGGATTGGGAACTTGCCAGCAGGCTAAGGAATGAATACTTCGGGGAATACGCAGCAGCCCTTTCCCGCATGGCGGCGCGGGTAATCATAGAATCCGCAGACTCAATCAAGCCCGAACATGAAAATTCAGCCCGGCTCGTTGTCAAGGCCCTGGTCTCCAACGGGGTTGCCATGAGCATTGCAGGTTCTTCCAGACCGGCTTCAGGTTCCGAACATATGTTCAGCCATGCCCTTGACCAACTCGCCCCAAAACCGGCCCTTCATGGAGAACAGTGTGGGGTTGGGAGTATCATGATGATGTACCTGCATGGCGGGAACTGGCAGCAGATCCGGGGTGCCCTGAAGAAAATCGGAGCCCCCGCAACCGCAAGAGAACTGGGCATAGAAGATAAATATATAATTGAAGCCCTGTTACATGCACACAGCATCCGCCCTGAACGCTACACCATCCTGGGGAGCGGGTTGACCCCCTCTGCCGCCAGGAAAGTTGCGAAGATAACAGGGGTTATAGATTGAAAGAAGTTAAGGCCCAAAAGGTTATAAATTGTAAGAAGTTAAGGTCTTAATAAGTTGAAACCCTGAACTTAAAATGGACGAAGCTCGAAATAAATAATAAGAGATAGTTTGTTCATTTTCGGACAGTTCCGGCCCCACAATCAGAAATGATTTAAAGGATTTAATTCAAATTTATCTGAGTGTATTTCAAGGATAATTTATCAAGGATAATTTAATTCGGAGCCGCTTTACAGGACAATTAGCGGTTCGGATAATCAGGATCAGGGAAATAAGCAATCTGATAAACTAATAAGACACTCAAACTAATAAAACACTCCAGATAATAATCTGGGTAATACTTAATCCCGATAATTATGGGGTAACACCCAATTCCAATAATTAATCACCAGAAGAAAACGGGATACAGGCCCGAGAATAAATCTATAGGAGAAAAATTATGATCGAAAGCGATACAAAAATAACACTCATCGGATCACGGCTTGCAAGGGAAGGGCTGGAATTCATATTCAAAGGTGAGATGCCGGAGTGCAATAAATGCCGGCTGAAAAACACTTGCCTGAACCTTGAGCGTGGGCGCAGGTACAGGATTGAAAGAATTCGGAACAACGAAATCCACGAATGTTTCCTGCATGACAGCGGCGTGCTTGCGGTAGACGTTAGCCGGGCTCCGGTCGAAGCTACCGTGGAGTCCAGAAAAGCCGTTGACGGGGCAAAGATTATGTATGAGTCCCCAAAGTGCGGCAAGAAGGATTGCAGCGAGTACGAAACCTGCCATCCGGAAGGGCTCATTAGAGGAGACAAGTGCAAAATTGTCGAGGTCATAGAAAGCCTTGATGCTGCTTGTGATGCCGGTTATTCCTTGAAAAAGGTAAAACTGGCCTGGTGATGCTAACAACATCTTTTAGTAATAGTAATGTTGATTATTAATTAGTAAAAAAGGTTAGAAGCGGTGTTATACGTGCCTGAACAGGAAATGAACCAGATCCCCTACGAATTTTATACCCAAAAGCGCTGGGAAAACTGGCTCGCCCGGGCAAAAGAGAGCGGATTTGAGATTAAGGAATCGGAAGACGAGTCCGGGAAGGAAAGCGCTGTATTCGTGAATATGGTTGACGATGTCATCCTTGCTTGCCTCAAGGTAAGCGCACGTTTCGAGCACGGAATGCTCTCAGCAGAAAACTCCCTGAACATTCTAGTGGAGATCCGGAACCTCGTGCTTGACGAGGTTGAGCCTATTTCCGAAGATATTGACCTTATGATCGATTCGGTTCAGACCTCTCTCATGGGGGCGCTTGCCGCCTTCGAATGCTATGTCATGGGCGACTATGAAGAAGGTATTAGCATTGAGGAGCTTATAAAAGCAGCCATTGTTGCCGAAGAAACCGATGATCTCGAGATGGCTCTTGATTATACAGCCCAGTGCGGAGCCTTCGTGCTCAAAGGAGAAAACCTGCCCGATGAAATAATGGCCGAACTTCCCTACGGCATAGTGGCAGAATGGCTCGACGGAATCGACTCCATAGCTGCTGCAATGGTCGGAAGTGACAGTTATAAGGAATTTGAAGAAGATGATGAGGACACTACCCTCTGAAACTTTTTTAATAATTCCTTTTTTATAAAATATTTCTTTTTATAGAAGAAAGAGCTACAAGGGTGCAGGAGCTCTGCGGTTTTTTATATGGCATATCCTACAGCTATAGCTATGCCGGACATGTTTTTCAGGGAAGTTCCCCAATTAAAAGGGAAAAATCCCCTAATTAAAGGGGAACGTTTCCCAATTAAAGGGGGAAAAGCTCCCAATTATAAGGAAAATGTTCCCATTTTACAGGATTTACCCGGGTACTTTTACGTACCCTCGGTAACGTTCTCATAAACCAGAATGGTTTTCTCTGCAATATTTTTCCAGTTATACCTTTTTTTGAGAAGGGAGTATCCTTTCTCGCCCATTTTGTTGTGGTCGAGCCCCTCAAGCACGTAATTGAGACACCAGGCAATGGATTTCGGGTTTTTGTAGGCAACGACTCCTGTCCTGAAGTTATCCACGAGTGCTACTGCCTCACTCGCAACAACGGGTTTCTTCGCATCCCAGGCTTCGAGCACGACAATCCCGAAAGGTTCGTTCCTGCTCGGCACACAGACAAGGTCACAGGCATTAAACCAGTCCCTGACCGTGTTATCCGGAGCATATCCAAGGAAGCGAAAGGAGTCCTTGATCCCGAGCTCATGTGCCCGATTTTCGCATTTGGAGCGCATCTCCCCTTCCCCGATAAGCACAAAACCGGCATCCCTCTTTTTCAGGACCTTAGCTGCAGCTTCAACGAGCATGTCCGGCCCTTTCTGGTAGCTCATCCTGCCCGTGAACAGCACCACGGGGAGGAAGGGGTGGATTCCGTAATTCTGTTTAACCTTACCCCTGTCAACCTCTTTTCCAATCTTTCCCATATAGATGCCGTTCGGGATTTCCGAGAGCTTGTAGTCGGGGATTTTGTAGATGTGCTGGATTTCTTTTCTCAGTATTGTCGAAGTCGCAATTACTTCAGCGCATTCGTATCCCCCTAGCCATTCCCTGTGCGAGATCTCTTTTGCCTCCCACCAGCCCCCATGGCGGTTTCCGTTGCGTCCCCATTCAGTGCTGTGGAATGTAAGCACGAAGGGAATCCCAAACTGGGCCTTGATCCTGCAGAGAACGTTGACGGGGTGCCAGTCGTGGCCATGCAGAACGTCAAACTCCCCTGCCTGGTCCCGCACTTCCAGAAACCTGCAGTACATGGCGTCACACATCCGATCCATCTGTTCTATGATACTTCCATGCTGACCGCTAGCTATCCGGTGATAATGGACCCCCTTGATATCTTCATCATTGTTTTCATGGCTGCGGGTGAATAAATGGACCTCATGCCCCTCTCGCGCGATAGCCTCTGAAAGTTCGGAGACATGGGGTGCAATCCCCCCGACCCTTATTGAATACAAACTTTCCCACGTAAACATTCCGATTCGAAGCTTTTTCATCTCATACTCTTCCGATTGTCAAATTCGGTTAGTGGTTTAATTTATTTAATATGAATTTGCTTAGGATTTATCACAAAATAATTTAGGCATATTAATTGTAAAGTTAATTTTCAATTGGTGCCAATGATCTGGAAAATCAATGCATCCAATCAAAACCTGTGCATAAGCTGTTGTGTGACGGGTCCTTAGCTTTGAATTTGCTTAGCTTTGAATTTGCTTAGCTTTGAATTCCATTCGAGGAAGTCTTTCTCTGCAGCATCCGATTTTCTCTAATAGTGTGAGCCTAAATGGACGCTAAGCAGGATACTCCGATCCGAAAAACGCTGAAACTGTGCATGCTGGCTTCCCAGCAAATGTGCAAGTCCATAAACCCCTAATAAACCCTCAAGCTTTATTTTCTTTGATTGTAGATAAATATATCTGCAAAATTTTTTACTACGTTCTCTGAATACGGATAACTTTCAGACTTTTTTTAGCCCCCCCTCAATTTGACCTCCACTTTTCCTCTACCTTTTTTCTCTCTTATTGTCCTACCTTTTCCTGATCTTTACTGGCCTTTTCTTCTGGAATCTTACTGTCTTTTTTATCCTGTTTTCGTCTCTTCTTATTCTCTATTAATTCTCTATCTCTCCAGGCGTTCATTCTTCCGGCAGTTTGTCTCCCCTCAGGTAGGAGGCTGCCCTCTCAGGAGATACGGTATTGATATAAATCCCGGTGTTCATCTCAAAACCGGCAACAAGGGAAATTCTCGGGAGAAGCCGCAGGTTCAGGTGATATTCCGGGGCATCGAAGAGCTGGTAAAACATGTAGTTGTAGGCCGGGTTCCCAAGAACCTTTCCATAAGAGTCGAGGACATATCCGATCATTTCCCCAAGCTCCGAGAGAATTTCTTTGCTGCAGTCTCCCAGGTAGTTTACATGTTTTTTTGGGAGAATCCAGACTTCAAAAGGATTTTTTGAACAGTAAGGAGTGAAAGCCACACACTCCCTGTTTTCACGGATAAGGCGTGTCGATTTTTTCTCTTTTTCGAGGAGGGCGCAGTAAGGGCATTTTTCTTCTTTTCCTATTGCCTGCAGTTCCGTTTTCAGGAGAGGCGGAAGCAAGGGCAGGGCCAGTAGCTGGCTATGAGGGTGGTCAAGGGATGCACCTGCAGCTTCCCCGGAATTTTTGAAAAGGGAGACATAGCGGATGCTCTCATGGGCACGGTAGTGGCAGACCCGGTCCCTGTAGACCTGCATGAGGTCCGAAAGCTCGGCGGCTGAAAAATCACTCAGCTTCTTTCCATGCACAGGGGACTCCACAATCACCTCGTGAAAACCAAAACCCGGACTTGCGCCCTCCCCCATCCCCGAAAGTTCTGAAAAGGCAGGTATTGGAGAAAGGGCAGGAAAAAGGTTTTGGAAACATCGAAAGTCCCATTTGCGAACTATTTTTTCTTTAGTGTCCGCAAAAATTCTTCCCTCTTTATAGACTGCTCCCGCAGGTGGAGTTTTTTCCTCGGCACCCCCACAAAAGGCACAGTTTTCAGGCCCGGACCTTTGCCCCTTTTGCCCCATGTCTCCGGCTTCATCTGCAAAGTCAGAAGGTCTTTTACCCCTTTCCTCTGCGATAATGCAGTATTCGGGCAGAAAGTAATGTTTTCTGATTTCGGACATTTTTGGAAATTCCTCACGGTATTTTTTTCGGTTTTTTCAGCCTTTTCCAGCTTTTTTTCCGGACATTACTTTATTCCGGACATTACTTTTCACGGGGACTGCTTTATATTTCCCCGCAGATCCGCACTCCACTGATCAGTTCGTAGTAGTGTTCAGTTGGTTTTTCCCAGCCCATATCCTTTGCAAGGAGAAAGGCTTCCCGGCATAACAGTTTGTATTTCACCCTGTCATCCACGAAGTTACGGATAAAGTAGCTTGCTGCAAGGGCGTAGTCCAGGACCGCCTCATAGTAGGAAAGATCTATGTTATCGACAACGATTACTCCCCCCAGACCCTCGACCAGGGACTCATTGGTCTTCACTGCATCGCTGAAGCCGCAGACCCGGCTCACCACGCTTGGGGTCGCCTCCCTCCCGGCTTCCAGGCCCGTGAGGAGGAAGGGGTCGTAGCGGGAGGGAAAGATTCCTGCACAACAGCCTGCCATGAAGTCCTCAACTCCCATGCAGAGCCCTCCATCATCGGCTGAGATTATCTGGGGATAGAGAATCGCTGCCACGGAGCGCTTTCCCCGCACCAGCCCTGAGCAGTCAAGCTCCCTTTCCTCAATCATTTGCTGGATCTTGAGCTCGTTTCCCACGAGGATTTCTTTTGAAATGTGAACCGGAAAATCTTCGGGGAGGTTTGTTTTCGGGCCTTCGGCCGTGACAAGGAAACAGATAACCTTCATTCCTTCCTCCATGTGCCCTTCCAGAATGCTGTTTTTTATGATATGTTCCAGGGCCAGGAGGGAATCAAGCAGGTCAGGGTAACCCTTATTCTCGATTTCTATGCGAGAGATGGTGAAAATGGGGATGAACTTTTCCGGGTTTATCCGTTCGCCATCGTAGTGCCTGTATAGCTTTTCGGAGAGGAAATTCTGAAGATTCGCCAGGCAGCGCTCTTTTCGATCCCAGTCGATTTTATCGGTTTCGATCCTGATCCCGTTCCGGACAACGATCCCGTCAATCCCGTAAAAGAGCTTTGCTTCCTGCCGTGTGGACTCTCCCACCGCGGTAACCGTATCGGCGTATGCCGCGAGGACTTCCAGAGCAGCGAGGTTACCGGGGACTCCCGAAGACCAGATGCTGTCGTTATTCCTTATCTTCTGAATCGAGTTGTGCCCGGCAGCCCTCCCTGGAAGAGTTGCATGCAGGGTGGCTATGGTGCTGACCGGAATTCCCAGCTTCTTCAGCCGGGCGGGTGCGTAAAAAGTCCCAAACTCGTGGCAGTGCAGGGATACCCTGGGACAGGGAAGAGCATGTTCCATGGAGACAGCTTTCCAGGCATCTACCCCCTTTTTTATAATTTTTTCACATTCTCCCCTTTTTACTCCTTCTCCCTTTGCTCCGTCTCCTTTTACTCCTTCCATTCCTGTTTGCGGGGTTGGGATTACCAGGGTTCGGACAAACTCGGAAATCGCATAAGAGAGATTAAGGTAATGGGTATATTCGGCTCCGTTTCCCATACTTTCGTATTTCATGGAATCCAGGCCGATAAATTCAAAAGCCTCGGCTTTGACCTTATTTTCAAGTGTCATCTCCTGCTTTTTGTGTACAGTTCGGATTATCCCGAAGTTGTCGGTTTGAAACTGCAGGTAAGCAAGTTTTGTATTTCCGACCTGTTTTTCCCCTGTAAAAACATTCATTCCTGCATTTTCAAGGGCTTCAAGGCTTTTCAGGAGTTTCCCGTCAACGCTGAGGCTGTTAAGTCCCCCCATATCCGTGATCCTGTTTAGCCCTCTGTTCCAGTCCGCACCCCAATGCCCGTAATAGGGACCTGCAATCAGGATCTGAGGTTTTTCCTCTTCTTTCAATGCCCCTGACTCAAAAAGGGACGCAAGAGTATGCGCTTCTGCGTTTATGACGTTCCAGATTCCGCCCATTTTATTTGATTTCGGGCCTGCTTCTTCCCCGGCAATTATTACAAAATTGTTCCCCAAACCTGAATCCCCCCAGGTCACTTAATTTTACGATTTTAATTCTCCTATTTTAATTTATCTATAGCTATTAAAAAGTATCATCAAAAAAGCTGCCGATCCCGTGTAATCAGTTGGTAATCGCATGTATATAACCCAAACATTCCATATTTTTTCTTCTATTCTGGAATTTTATAACGTCTTGAGCTCGGGCAAAAGGTTCTGGAATCTTTCCACATTGTTCATTGAAAAAGGAGATTATTTTGAAGAAATATATTGAAAGTATAAACAACCCCGGATACCCTGTAGATGAGGAACGCAGAAATAAGAAAAAGGTAGGAATAAGAAAAACGCACATGATATTCTTCGAATAACATGCCCAAATAAATGAAAGCATACACATACTTTCATGCCAAAAGGAAGTATGGAAACCGGGAAAGCTGGCTTTTCATTTCAGGTTTTCAAAGGTTTCGATTTTTGCTTTTTTGTAGCAGTTCTCCACAAGATGCAGTGTGGCTTCAAGTTCTGTCACTTCAAAGTCAAAAAGCCGTGCAAATTCCCGGACATAGGCTTCAAAGTTTTTCTCATAGGGGAGGCCGGTGTTCACTTTTGCAATCTTTTTGTATCCTGCATAATCAAAGACGAATTTTGACATCTCTATGTCGTCGGGGTTCTGGCTCAGGCCTGCGGTCCTGACCATCTCTCTCCAGTTTGCAGCCCACATAGGGGTCAGGAAGAAAGTGCCTACTCCTTTGCAGCTTTTCAGGACTTCAAGGTACTGTTTCCTGCCTCCGAGCACGGCTCCGATGCAGTCGTCCACAATCTCCCCGTCCTCTTCTTTCAGGATATGGACAGGGCATTCGAGAGCCTCAAAGTCTTCTTCGATTTTTCCGAGCACGTTGCCGCAGAGCCCGTAGAAAAGGAGGATCCCGTCCGAAAAGGAGGCCACGTTCTCAACCTTTGAATAAACGGTGCTTTTCAGGTTTTCGGGGATTGCGTGCAGGGCAAGCTCGAGCATGTACACGATAAGGATGAACCTGTCAGGGCTGGAATCGTTTTTCCATTCTCCTGAGAATTTTTTGGGGATTTCTTCAAATGGAAGCACCCTGTATGAAATCCCTATATCCCCTAACTTTGTCCTGAGCCCTTCACAGTCCTCATTTTCAACAACGATCACTTCTTCGATTTCAGGGTCGTTTTCTATGAGGTGCACGATCTCATCTTCAAACATCCTGCACCCTATGATGGTCATAACCGGCATGAGGATCACTTCCTTTTTTTCCGGGAAATCTGCCTGAAGAGTCGGAAAGGTATGGAACCCGAAGGGTATCCAGGCGAATCGGCATTTTTCCAGGGAGTAATCTGGAAATCTTGATAATTGTGAGCTGTATGCAGGTTTATGGAGTTTATTTGTTAAATAATATATTATTGCCATATTATTAAAAAAGGAAAAGTTAATTGGGCAAAATAACGCTTACTTGAATCTAATAAATCTTACTTGAATCAAATAAATCAGATTTAAAGAAAATAAATCTTACTTAACAAAATAAAAACTGATTAAACAAATAGATTCCCGGAGATCTCCGGGACCTCGGTGTTTCAGCGTTTCAGTGCTTCAGTGCTTCAGTGCTTCCGGTTATTAGAGGACATTCAAGCGGATCGGAAAGTATTTTTCGAATATGGTTATATGATTCCATGGCAATTTTAGCACTGCCTTCAAGTTCCATGACTTCGAAATCGAAATATTGTGCGAATTCTTCGATATTTTTCTCGAAATCAGGTTCATAGGAAAGTCCGGTCTTTACCCTGGCAACCTTCCGGTACCCGAGTTCCCTCAGATGGTCAGGAGTGAATTCAAAACCCTCCATCAGTTCTTCCCCTACACTGAATACGGTTCTCCAGTTTGCGGCCCACATGGGGGTAAAGAAGAAGGCATCTTTGTGCGTTCTAAGGGCTTCCCGGTAGCGAGCGTTGCTTCCGAGGGCAGCGGCAACACAGTCTTCAAGTGGGCCGTTTTTTTCCCCTACGCTTCTTTCCTGCAGCAGCTTTATCGGGCATCCCATGTAGGGAAAATCTTTTTTTATCCGGGAAAATGCCTGCCCGCAGAGCCCGTAAAAGAGGAGGATCCCGTCGGCAAGCCGGGACATGATGTTCACGTTCGTATATGTTTTACTCTTGAGCCGGGCCGGGTCTACGTGAAGTCCCATCCCCTGGAGCTGGATAACGACGCTGAATTCGTGGTTCTGCTTCAATTTGTCTCTTATTTCGTAAAAAGGAAGGATTTCCGGCCTGAAGCCTGTAGTCTCAAGTTTCTGCAGAAGGTACCTGTTCTCTTCGTTTTCTACAAGGTAGACCCTCTCTATTTCAGGGTCATTTACCAGCACATGGACAATTTCGTCCTCGAATATTCTGCAGCCTACTATGCCCAGAACTGTCATGCTTATATGCTTACCCCCGAACTATTAAACAATTTCCTTAGCGGGAAAGCTAATGATCCTTAGCGAAAAACGAAGTTTTTTTAACCAGGAAGATGAAGTTATTTTCACAGTTTTTGGAACAGAACCTTTCCGGGGTTCAAATCTAATCCTCTGAAAATTTTCCGGTAAAACGTCTTTTTTTATTTTTTTCACAGCTATCTGGCTTTATTGTTCTGCAGCTTTATTGTTATCCAGTTATTGTTCTGCAGCTTTATTGTCATCCGGTTATTTTTCTGCAGCTTTATTGTCATCCGGTTATTGCTCTGTATTATTTACTATTATTCCATGTTCAAAGGATATTATGAATTTAATACACTTCCAATTTATATATTAAGTACGAAATTAAACTTTTTATAGATGATACCCCCATATAAAAAGTATTAAGTAGCAGCACACACAAAAATGATTGCAAATGTAGGGTTCCGAAATGAATCCTTCCTGAGTCAGTTTATCGGATAATAATCAGGTTGAGTGGGGAAAGCTTGATGGCCTGAATTTTGCCTGCCAGTACATACTGTGTAGCTGGCTGTATCATAACAGGTCAGGGAACCTTGAATATAACGAAGTTTTCGAAGGTCGTCATCTCAGTACAGGCTGTCCGGCACTGGGGGTGTGCTTTTCCGGGCGCGTCTGTTGAACTTAAGGAGTGGGGTATGGTACATGCTAGATTGCCTGCGGAAGGAAGAGCTCACATCATTTTTATATGATGTACGCTACGTGATTCTATTTTACGTCCTTGGAGACTGGATGACAACGCTGTATGCCCTTGAATACGGCTTTGAAGGAAACATCCTGCCTGCAATAGTGATAGCAAAATACGGGATTTTTTATGTCCTGCTTCTCAAATTCCTGTTCATGGTTTTATTGTTCAGGTCTTACCAGGTAATCAGGAATTTTCCCTGGCTCTGGGATTTTACCCGGAAAACGGTTGCAGGGATGGGGTTAATCGTATCACTGGAAAACTTTATGGTTATTCTCCTGGGTTCCCGCTTCTTCCATCACCTGTTTGTTATTTCCTGACTTTAATCAGGTCCAGGCTTGATAGTACCCTTCATTTTCCAGGACTTTTACGGGGAGGGAAAAAAGTTCCGAAAGGTTGGCGTCGGTAAGGATTTCTTCTTTTTTGCCGTCCCTGAAGACCCGTCCGTTCCTGATAAGGATCACACGGCTGATTTCGGGAATGACGTCCTGGAGGTCGTGGGTAACGAGGACAACGCTCTTTCCCGAGTAGGCAATTTTCCGGACACTCTCACGAAAGGTGTGGAGGGCTTTTAAGTCCAGGCTGTTTGAGGGTTCGTCCAGGATAAGGACCTGAGGGTCGTTGACAAGCGCCCTTGCGATCAGCACCTTCCGGGCTTCGCCCGTGGAAATCTCGCTCATCAGCCTGTCTGCCAGCCAGGCAACTTCAAGAAAGGAGAGAACTTCCCTTGCCCTGACTTCCATCTCCGGAGTGACCTTGTGGTTGTAATAGATCCCTATGCTACTGAAAAATCCCGAGAGCACGACGTCCAGCACCCTGATAGGGCGGCAGCAGGTCTGCTGGAGATCCCCCGAAACAATCCCGAGCATCTTCCTGAGCTCGAAAACGTGCCAGGTCTTCCTGCCCATAATTTTCAGGACAGTGCCCTCTGCCCCTACCAGGGGGTGGTACTCCTTCATGAAAGTCTTGATAAGGGAGGATTTGCCAGAGCCATTTGGCCCTATGATCGCCACGTGTTCCCCCGGCTTCACTGAGAGGGATACCGAGTCCAGGATCTTTTTCCCTCCCCGGACAACCGTGACATTCCTTAGTTCCAGAAGGTACTCAGCGTTCATGTGAAGTTCGTGGGTTTCCCCCGGGGTTTGAGGAATTTCCCCTGGGGTTTGGGGTATGTTTTCGATCATTTTTACCAGTTCTGTTCTTTTCGGTTTCGGAGTAATATTCTTTAACATTTTTCTTTCTTGCGTTTAAATAGAAAGCACCGGTATTCTTTTTAGCGATCTTTTTGAACCGATATTCATAGGGTACACAGAAGTTTGACCCGAGACTGTTGGAAAAAATTAATATACTGTGCAGGACATAAGAAGTGTTATGGGTATTGAAATTAGTGTTAATGCGGGGTCAGACACAGCTACTTCAAGTGTCAATGCCTCAGGAAGCGTACAGCACATAATCACCGATAAAGAAAGAACGACATTCAGCATTCAGGACGGGGGTCTTAAGGATGCCGTTAACAAGTATTTCGGGAAGAGACCAAATGATGCATATTTACACAGCCCTACCCCCTGGGACGACCTTTACAAAACATATGGTTGGCCTGAAGTAGAGACAGTGCTCGTCGTCCAGAGTGCAACAATAAGAGGGATTACCTCGGAGCCTGTGATTGTGGCAACAAAGACTTTTAGCAACAGCAGCAGTAAAAAAGCAACTTTCGATGCCAGCATTTCGGACCAGGTCACCAATACTGTGGAGAGCAACTGGTCCCAAACGGACACGATCGAGGTAGGACAGAAGTTTACATATAACGTCAGTTTCCTGGGAGCCGGCGGAGGGGGAGAAACATCCATGTCCTACAGCCATTCCTGGGGCCAGGGTGGCTCTGAGAGCAAGAGCATCACGGTCGGATCGAGTTCGGGAGTCAAGGTTGAGTTGGAACCCGGGGAATCGGTTGAAGCCCAGCTCACAGCCAGCAGAGGGGTGATGAAGGTCAGGATTGTTTACAAAGCATATCTGATCGGCTCCACTGCTATCAACTACAACCCAACGTACAAGGATCACCATTTCTGGGCTCTTGGCATCGGCGGGGTTATGGGTGCAGCATCCCTGCCGACAACCAGGGAATACACGGAAGACATCGAGATTGGCTACTACTCAAACTCAAAAATAGAACTCAGGGACCCGGCAGGTCAGCTGAAGGGGATGTTCTTCGAGGCTGATAAAGCAGCAGTAGCTGACAATGTAGCTTTGTAAATTGCAAAAGCGCAAACCTTGAAATATAAACTGTCCGGAGAAAGGGCCAGGTCTCCGCTGGCCTTTGCCGGACAGGGCCGTTTATTATCGGGAGACCCGACATTTTTTTTTGAATCAGTTGAGTTTTTCTGTAACTTATGAGTGAACTACCCCTCCCTACCTCCTCCGGAGTTGAGGGAGGTACTTCCCTCGAGTACTTGAATCATCAAGGCATTGGCGCTAAGAACTCGATACACATCCCCACTTTAGGCACAACGCAATACGCTCTCTCCTGTAGAATCATTTTGTCAGATCATTTTGTCAGATCATTTTGTCAGATCATTTTGTCAGATCATTTTGTCAGATCGTTTTGTCAGATCATTTTGTCAGATCATTTTGTCAGATCATTTTGTCAGATCGTTTTGTCAGATCATTTTGTCAGATCGTTTTGTCAGATCATTTTGTCAGATCGTTTTGTCAGATCATTTTGTCAGATCGTTTTGTCAGATCATTTTGTCAGACCATTCTGTTTTGTATTTTCTAATAGAGCCTGATATTTCCCGGGAAAACTTGCAAATTTCTGGAAATCTTTGAGATAAGGAAAATTATTCTTCAATATTTTTGTTTCCTGCAAGTATATAATCAGATAAAATAAAATCACATTAGAATTAAAGAGAGAAATTTATTCGGGGGGAGTCTGTTGGAATTTAACTATTCGAAGGTATCATTCCATTCTTTCGTACACGAGATCAGGTTTATCATCATTTTCTACATAATAGGGGATTGGGCTTCCACATGGTATGCCATGCCCTACGGTGAGGAATTCAACCCGCTTCCTGCGCTAATTCTGGAACACTATGGGATTTTTTCTCTCCTGGTCCTGAAAATAATTCTGGTTTTTGGCCTTTTCTTTATCTTTCCCATAATCAAGCTATTCCCTGCCAAATGGATTTTCACCAAGCACGTTATCGAATTTTTAGGGATCCTGGCAACCGTAAACAATATCATGGTCGTCTGGTATGGGAACAGCTTCATTCAGGCCATGGGCTGGTTCTAAGATGGCCTGAAAAAAAGATTTTTCGGGACATGGGGTTTACGCTGTTTTCGCATACAGGAAACAGTCGTAAAACTCTTCTCCGATTTTGTGGACTTTTTTCAGGACTCCTTCATTTTCGTACCCGCACTTCTGCGCTACCCTCTCACTCGCCCGGTTCCGGACATCCAGCAGGATAATGATTCTCTGCAACAAAAACTGTTCAAACCCGATCTTTTCCAGAAGTTTCACCGCCTCAGTTGCAATCTCCCTTCCCTGGTATGCTTCATCCACGAAGTACCCGATCTCTCCTATGTAGGGCCTGTGCTGGTCAATTTTTAGCCCGCATGCCCCCACCAGCTTTCCGTCCAGGAGGATGCTGTAGTTGTACTCTAAATGCTTCCTGCGCTTTATTTCATTTAGTTGTATGAAGCACTCCTCATCCTCAAAGGTTTTTACAGGGACTTCCAGAAACTCCATGTTCGTGTTCATGATGATTTCGAAAAAACGCTCTGCATCAGAAAGTTCCTGGGGGCGGATTCTTACTTTCGGCATTGAAGACAGATAGATTTAAGTCCGGAAAAATGTTTGCCAGAATTGTATGTTCGTGCTTCGTAGTAAAAAATGAGTAAAAAGTGGGGGGAATTATTCAAATTCCCAGGGCTGCCCTGAACAACACGATCAGCCCGAAGAAAAGGTTCAGCACCACAAGCCCCCCCAGCACGAGCGCACCTGTCCTGAGCATGCCGGAGTTTTTCTCAAAGAAGGATAAACCGCCCTGCATGGAATCCAGGGAAGCGTTCACCTTTGAGATAGCTTCTTTCGATTCCTCAAGGTTTTCTTTGAGTGTCGAGAGGACATCTTTTGACTCCTCCAGATTTTCTTTCAGGGTTGAAATGGCTTCCTTTGACCCTTCAAGGTTCGCGTTCAGGGTGTCAAGCACCGCATCGATTCTTGGCTGTTCTTCGGTGTGCAGGCGTTCAAGCACATCGTGTACTTCATCGAGGGTCTGCGGAATTATTCCGGGCTCATCTTCCCATCTATGGTTCAGGAGCTCGAACCTGCGGTCGAGTTTCAGGAGCTGTCTCTCGTAAAAAGTGGTCTGGGCTTTAAGGAACTCGTAATTTTTCTGGAACCCGTCAAATTTCGTATTCATACTTGCCGAGATCCTTGCAGCCTGGGGCTGCCTGATCCCCACCGGAGCATTTTCCATTCCGGCAAGTGAGAATTTCAGACCTTCCGGAATTTCCGGTTTTATTTCTGCAAAAGCGGGATCCACAACTTCATTTCTCAGTTCCGGCTCTTCTTCCGGATTTGGCATTTCCGGGGAAGTTGTCCTTTCTTTCTCTACCTCCGCCTCCCTTACTGCTGGCTCCTTTACTTTTTCATCTTTTACCTCTGCCTTCTTTACTCCTGCCTCGCTGCTTGCGAGTTTCATGGAAGCGGTTTCTTTCAGGAGTTTTGCAGCGTTTACGACCTCGTCCGGGCTTTTTCCAGAAAGTTCCGAGACCTTTAAGCTGCCTATGATGTCCGAAAACTTTTCAGGGTCTTTCACGATTCCCGGGATTTCAATAGTTCCGGGGATTTCCTTGATATCCGGAATTCCTTCGATTTCTGGGATTCCCTCAATTCCCGGAATTTGAAGGCCTGCCTCAACAATTTTTATCCCGCTGCCACTGATCTCGAATTTCTTTTCGGGAAGCTTTTCCATTGCTCCGGCAAACTGGAGGGCCAGTTTATCTTTCCTGCCGAGCAGTCCCTCGTAGTACTTTTTGTCAAGCTCAAGCTTTCCCAGCTTATCTTTCACGTCCGGGGAGAGCTCGATTTCCGGGATTGGCACTTTCTTTTTCGTGACAAAGAGCTTTTTTACCTCCTGCATGACTTCTTCGCTAACCTCAAGGTTGTCGTCCAGGGAGTCCAGAATGTCCTCGATCTTGGGTTGTTCCAGGGTATTGAAGCGTTCAAGCACCTCTTTTGCGCAGTAGATACCCTCGGTCAGCACTCCGGGTTCCTGATAGAGGATTCCTGCAATTTCACTGTTGACTGCCGTAAGTCTTGCCAGCAGCTGGAAGGTCTCAAGCATGTTCGACCAGTCCGTGAGCATGTCCCAGAAGTTGAAGTCGACCTTTTCCGGGTTGTCCACCCCGAGTTCTTTAAGCTTGGCTTCGATCTTTTCCCTCTCTTCCCTGAGTTCTTCAAGCCTTTCTTTTTCCTCATCCCAGAGCTCGTCCTCGTCCCGCGGGCTCATCCTCTTGATCGTGATCAGTTCCTCGGTCTCTTCCAGAAGCGAGGAAAGCTGCTCGCCAAGCGCCTCGATGGTCGAGCCGATAACCGCAATAGCCGTTCCCGCCTGTTCCGCAGCCTTTCCCATATCTTCTGCAGCGTTCCCTCCCTGGTAGGCTGCCTTTCCTATATTATACAGGCCGCAGGTCGCAACCCCGAAAACAACGTCTTTCCATCCCATTTTTTACATCTCCTCCCGATTTTTCCTCTTAATCTTTCCTCATCGTTTATTCCCTGTTTTTCCTTTTGCCGGATTTAACTCTGTTATATTTTACAAATTCAATTTTTTTAATTATGAACTATTTTACTCAGAATCAATTATAAATTTTTTTGTATTTTTTTAAAAGAGATGAGTAGGGAAGGTAGAAAGAGAAGATTGATGCCAGCAGGTTCTGTTGATGGATTCTTTCAGCGGGTTTTGTTAGTGGGTTCTGTCAGGAAGTGATGTCGGGAGGTTATTACGCTGGATAAATCTGTTGAATGTACCATTGAATGAGCCCGTTAAATAAAGTATATTTAACATCTTAAATAATTACTAAAACATGACCGATGATATAATCTCCAGCATTAAAGAGGATTTAGTGCAAAACGTGGACGAGAAAACGAAAAACAATTATCAGCGTTTTTTTAAGGAAGAGGTGAAATGCTACGGGGTGAAGAGTTCCGTAGGGGGAAAACTTGCAAAGAAATATTTTGAAGAAATCAAACAGGAAGACAAAAAGGATATCTTTTCTCTGTGTGAAGAGCTTCTGAAGTCGGACTACTGCGAAGAGGCTTTTATCGCATTCCAGTGGGCGTATCAGCTAAGAAAGAATTATGATGAGGAAGATTTTCAGGTTTTTGAGAGCTGGATTGAAAAATACGTCAACAACTGGGCTAAGTGCGATACCCTCTGCAACCATGCCGTAGCCTCTTTTATCGAACAGTTCCCAGGGTACATAGAACGGCTCAAAACCTGGACAAAGTCCGGGAACATGTGGCTAAGGCGTGCTGCTGCCGTGACTCTGGTTTTGCCTGCCCGGAAAGGCAAGTTTCTGGAAGATATTTTTGAGATTTCCGACAGCCTGTTGCAGGATGAGGAAGACCTTGTCCGGAAGGGTTACGGCTGGCTGCTCAAAGAAGCAAGCAAAGCCCACCGGGAGGAAGTCTTCAAATATGTGATGAAAAACAAGAAAGATATGCCAAGAACGGCACTCAGGTACGCGATTGAAAAACTCCCTCAGGATATGAGGGCTATGGCTATGGAAAAATGAGGAGAATGTTACTTAATGCAGAGGAAAGGTGGCAGATGAAGGGAGGTTGGAATTGCCCTATGCAGTACCCCCATACTACGTTAGGCTCCTTAATCTCCCCCCATATTCCCATTTCACCGGCATATCCGGTTTGCTTGCGCTATTCTCTCTCCCAGGTAAAAGAATGTTTTCACAAGTATTTTGTCTTATTTATTAAACATTGTTACGGCCTTGGCACTCAGGAGGTTTTGATGATAAATTTTGTGGCATATTATTTATCTCTGCGTTTGTGTGGAAGTGCATGAGGCCAGATGATTGCGTTTTTGTTTGTATTAGGAGCGTATGATATTTTGAAATCGCGGGGATGGAGAAATGGAGGAGTGTAAGTGAGTGTAAAAGACATCTGGAAAAGGCTTCAGGATTCCCGCAATAAGAAGGCTTCAAGTTCTATTTATTGCTACTACGCACCTATTGAAATATTAGAATTCGAAATTTTGTTTGAATTTGAAAGTTGAGGCAAAGAGGTGTTTGAAGTAAAAAATTTGATATTTGAAGTAAACTTGATATTTGAAATAAATCAAATACGTTCAAAACCATATACTCATTGAAAGGTACTAGCGAGTCTTCCCCATGCCCCGACGAACTTCCTTCAAACTCATCTCAATAACCCTTCTCCTCCTTCTCACTGCCGGTTGCATAGATTTCCCTGCCATTTCAACGGATGAAGCCGAAGAGGCGGTTTCTGAAGTGGAGAATATCGTTGTCGGGGAAGTTGAGCGTTTCGTAGCCGGCCAGACGGACCATGTCCTTGAGGATGAGGCGGGTTCCGGCGAAACCGGAGGAAGTGAGATCGAAGAGGGGACACCGGAAAGTGAGGTATCTCCATCTTCTTCCCCTTCTGCCCCGTCATCTCCTTCTTCTACCTCAGTGGAAGTACCCGGAGTCCCGACTTACACCGAGGAAATATCAAGTGCGGTTTATCCCAAAGACTACCGGATACTTTCGTTGAATTTTAAGAGGGCAGTTGACCCCGAGGATGAGGAAATATCCCGGGAGATCCACAGGATAACCGGGAAAGACTCGGGGTACGATATCAAAGATGTCTGTGCTGTTTTTGATTATGTGAACGGGAAGTGGGAGTACAGGTATGACAAAAATTCCGAGTTTTTCTTCGGGGCGGCGCAGACGATAAGGGACGGGTATGAGGGGGACTGTGATGACTATTCTATCGTCATGTCCACGCTGATGGAGAACATGGGTTTCAATACGCGGATCGTTACGGTGAGGACAGAGACTTACGGCCATGCCTATCCCGAGATTTATATCGGAGACGATCAGGATACGGCATATGAAATTTTGTATTATGTGTACGGGCGCTATTCCTATGCGGAAAGCATCTGGTATTCGGAACGGGACCTTGAAAAGGGGGAGAGTCAGTACTGGCTGAACCTTGACTGGAGCGGGTCGAACGGCTACCTGCACCCGGGAGGTATGTACCTGGAAGGGGCAAGGGTCGCATACTATCCTGGCGGGCTCGTTGAGTTTTGAGGTTAAGGGACAGGCACTTCGTTCTAAATTTTATTTGAAACTTTCGGCTTTCAAAAAAGTTATATTCCATCAATTCCAAGTATCTAAAACTTTCAAGGATATTACAAATTGAAATTATCGTGTTAATTACAAAAATGAAGAGGTTATGAAAATGACAGAAAAACTCGGAATCCTGGCCATCGGGCACGGGAGCAAGCTGCCTTACAACAAAGAAGTTGTTACACAGATCGCTGATTACATTGCACAGAAGCACGCTGACGTGGTCGTAAGGGCCGGTTTCATGGAGAATAGCGAGCCTACCCTGGACGAAGCTATTGCAGCTTTCTCCGGGACAGGGATCACGAAGGTCGCAGCTGTGCCGGTCTTCTTAGCCTCAGGTGTGCACATCACAAAGGACATCCCCGGTATTCTGAACCTGGACGAAAACGGCTGTGGGACACTTATGGTTGACGGGAACGAAGTTCCCATCTGCTATGCCAAGCCCCTGGGCGCCGACGAACTGATCGCAGACCTCGTCTACAAGAGAGTAGAAGAAGCAATCTAAACATTCCATACCGCGGAATTTTTATTCCGCAATTTTTTTCCAGGCATCGGGTTTTTTGTCCCGGAGCCTTTTATTTTTCCCATTCCGTTCTTCCGTTTTCTTCAGTTAGCTTTTGCAGCTTTCTCGTCCCCTCTACCCTCTTCTTTTTTGTTTACTCCGTTAACTCTGTTGGGATTCAAATCAAGTTAGCTTGCATTCCATGAAGGCCAGAATTTCCAGACTGTTTTCAGTATTACCTTGCGGCAGTGTAATGAAAATACTCATATAGGTTGGATTTTTATAATTATCAATTAAAGTTTACTTGAATTTTATTTATGCTACAGCCGAAAGGGCCTTTAAAGACCCGAAAAATGAGGAATTAGAGATGGATGAAAAACTCGGAATACTGGTAATAGGACACGGAAGCAGGCTTAAGTACAACAAAGAAGTAATTCTGGAAATTGCGGATATTATTGCAAAAAAGCACCCAGAGGATGTTATCAGGGTCGGGTTCGTGGAGCACAGTGACCCGAAAATCAAAGAAGCTGTAAAAGAGTTCTCAGGCACAGGGGTCACCAGGATCGCCGCCGTTCCGGTCTTTATTGCGTCGGGAGTCCACCTCACCGAAGACATCCCCGGAGAACTTGACCTGGACGAGTCCGGCTGCGGGACCCTCGATATCGACGGCAAGGGCGTGCCTGTCTGCTACGCAAAACCCCTCGGGGCCGATGAACTGATCGCAGACCTCATTTTCAAGAGGGTCCTGGAAGCGCAAAATATAACTGCCTGAACTTTCGTCTAATTTTTCATGGACCTTGACCGGAAAAAAATCGCCGTGCTAGACCTGACGCACGGCGGAATTCCTATTTCTATCAAACTGGCAGAACTCGGGGCAGAAGTATCTGCCGTCGACGTGTACAATACGGTGGACTCCGTAACCCTCTCGGAACTGGAAGATAAGCACGGGATAAGGACTTCCAGAGAGCCTCTGCCGGTCGGGGCTTTCGACCTGCTGGCGGCGCCAGTGCATCTTGACCCGGCTTACCCCATGCTTGCCGAAGCGCGGAATACCCAAAAACCTGTCCTTTCCCACCACCGGCTTGTCGGAATAATTCTTGAGAAGGACCCGCGCCTGGCCGGGACCCGGACGATTGAAATAACAGGCGTGAAGGCAAAGACCAGCACCGCATCCCTGCTTGCGGACATGCTCTCTCGCAAGCTCCAGGTAGTCCTCCATACCTCCCGGGGGCTTGAAGCCTGGAAAGGGGGCATGCCCTCAGAAATCCGCAAAGGTCTGAGCATCACGCCGGGCAGTATCCTTGTCGCCATTGACAGGACCTTTGAAGCCGGAATCAGGCCTGATTTTTTTATTTTTGAAATTTCGATAGGGGGCACTGGAAATGCCGACCTCGGGATCCTGACAACCCTTACCCCTGACTACGGGATCGCAAACAATAGCTCCCTTGCAGGAGAGGCCAAGCTCCAGCTCGTCCGCACGGCAAAAACCGGAACGGCCCTCGTCCTCAACGTGGCTGTGGAAAAAGCTCTGGAAAATACAGGAGAAAAAATCCCAGAAGCAGTCAAAAAAATCACTTTCAGGGACCCTTTCTACCCCGAATCGGGGGAAAGCGCTGACTTTGTCCTGGAAACCGAAGAGGGTAACATCCACTGCCTCTGTCGGGGCCAGAAACTCTTCACCGCCCGCCTGCAGCCCGGATACAATAGTTTGGCCTACAGGACAGCCTTCGTGGCAGCGTCTGCCGCAGCCCTGGAACTCGGGGTCGAAAGCAGGACCATGGTTGAAGCAATCGAAGAATTCAGGGGGCTTGCAGGCAGGATGCAGGAAAAAGAGCTGGAAGGAAAAGCCCTGATCGACAATTCCAACTCTGGCATGGACATCCGCTCGGCTGAAAAGGCTCTCGAATATGCCCTCCTGAAGAAAAAGGATGAGCGAAAGCAGAAAATATTCATTGTCCTGGGGGAAGAAGCCGCCCAGGTCTGTGAAGGATTGCCCCCCGAAGCCGTGCAGGGCTTTGTGGAAAAATACGGGAAAAAGTTCGAGCGCATCGTCCTGGTAGGCGAGCGGATGCGAGCCATAAAGGCAGGAAATGTAACATATGCGGCAAGCCTTCCGGAGGGACTTTCCGAAGCTTCTAAACTCGCAGGGAAAGCTGACATTATAATCTCTTCGGTTAAGTGTTTCCGGTAAAATAAAACGGATTAAATAGGTAAAATAATATGGATGAAATAAAAATGATATTTCATTTTTTCAGCTGGTTTTTCCGGGGGTTTCTGTTAGGGTTACCCTCTATTTTCCATATTTTTATGATATTGTTTTATAGAAGGTCTTACAATCTGTATTCGTTTCCATTGATAACACAATTACGTTGATTATTCAAACTAAAACTCCATTGCTATTTAGGCCTAAATTTCATTGCTTGTCCAAAGCACTCTTCCGTTGCTTATTCAAACCTATTGGCTGTTCAATTTTATTCAAACCCACTGCCAATTTAATCGGGCTTTTAACGGCTCTTGCTTTTTCCCTCCACTGCCGTTTTCCTGCAGGGGACTAAGGGAAATGCATATCAACATCCCGATAAATCAAAACACAGAGGATTTGTCATGACCGGAAAAGATATTTCAATCATTCACCCCCGCCCAAGTTCTATCGTTGCGGCCCTTTACACCCTCAGGGACCTGAACGTCGATGTTGCGATTCTGCACGGCCCTCCAGGATGCTCCTTCAAACATGCAAGGCTTCTCGAGGAAGACGGGATTCATGTGGTGACCACCGCCCTTGATGAGAACGGTTTTGTCTTCGGAGGGCATGACAGGCTGGTGCAGCTTATCAACAAGTCCGTCGAACTGTTCTCCCCGAAAATTATCGGCGTTGTCGGGACCTGTGCCAGCATGATCATAGGGGAAGAGATGCACGAAGCCGTGCTCGAGGCAAACCCCGATGTCCCTGTCATCGAGGTCGAGGTGCACGCAGGCTACCACAACAATACAAAAGGCGTGATCTTTGCCCTGGAATCCGCGCTTGATGCCGGGATCATCGACCATAAGGAGTTCGAAAGGCAGGAGCACCTGCTTGCAAAAGCAACGGAAGTCGAGAAGAAATTCGGGGCCGCAAGCAAAGAATACCTGGCTCCTTCCAGGGGAGATGTCAAGTATAAGGTTGCAAAGAGGGTCATCGAACTCCTGAAGGAAGGCAAGCGCGGAATAACGATCATGAACGCCAAGAAGGAGACCGGCTACATGTTTGCCGACATCACCCTTGCGGTAAATGAAGTCGCAGCCTCCCTCGGAAAAAAGGATTCCATCGTGAACATGGCAAACCTGGACGAGAACCTGGGACTGCCCAGGGTCAGGCAGCATGCCGAATACATCATGAGGGACCTGAAAGCTCACGGCGTTGAAATGCACGAGATCATCGGGGGTATGGACGAGTACCCCATAGCCGGGGAAATGGTAAGCGAGCTGATCAAGGAGAAGTACAGCGACTACGATTTTGCAATAATCACAGGCGTCCCGCACGCAATTCCCATGGATAACCTCAAGGGCATGGAACTTATCTCCGTGACAAACGGGCCAAGGCAGGTCCTACCCATGAAAGAGTTGGGTCACGACTACGTTATGGTGGAAATCGACCTCCACCCGAAGACCCTCGGGGTCAGCAGCATCGTGGAATCCGAGTTTGGGGCCACCTTAAGGGAAGTTGCAAAGGAAGCCTGAAAGGAAACCTGAAAGGAAACCTGAAAAGGAAGTTCAAGGCTGAAAAAGGCGAATTCGGGATAAAAAGGATAATATTTTAGAAAAGGGAGGAAGATCCTGTGAAAAAACAAAAGATCATTGCAATTTACGGGAAAGGCGGTATAGGTAAATCAAGTACCGCGTCCAATGTGGCAGCAGCCTGTGCGGAAGCAGGAAAGAAGGTCATGATCATCGGCTGCGATCCGAAGAGCGACTCGTCCATCACCCTCCTGGGGGGGAAAAGGATCCCAACCATTCTTGACCTCCTGAGGGAAGGCATTGAAGCCACGGAAGAAGACATGGTTTTCGAAGGTTACGCCGGTGTCAAATGCATAGAAGCCGGAGGGCCCGAGCCCGGGATCGGCTGTGCGGGCCGGGGCATCATTGTGGCAGTCCAGAAATTGAAAAGCGTTTCCGGGGAGCTTATGAAAGAGCAGGACCTGATCATCTATGACGTGCCCGGGGACATCGTCTGCGGAGGGTTTGTAGCCCCTATCCGGAAAGGGTACGTAAACGAGGCCTATGTCCTGACTTCCGGGGAATACATGCCCCTCTACGCCGCAAACAACATCTGCAAGGGGCTTACCAAGATCAACATGCCTCTCAGCGGCGTAATCTGCAACTCAAGAAACGCCAGCCGGGAAGAGGAAATAGTTACCAAATTCTCCGAGGAAATCGGGAGCCAGCTGATGGCTTTCATCCCTAAGAGCCAGATAGTCCAGGACTGTGAGCGGGACGGCTACTCCGTTATGGAAAAAGCCCCCGATTCCGAAATCGCCAACGTCTACCGCAGGCTCGGAAAAGCGATCATGGAAAACGAAAAGAAGGTCATGGCAGATTCCCTTACCGATGAGAGGTTAAGGGAATTGACAAAGTAAAAATGAGTTCCCAATACGGAAGTTAAGGGGACTAAAAAGCCGCAAAGGCGTTGAAAAACCATGCACTCGAAAGAACAGCAGGCCGGAATGGATGAGCAGCAGGCCGGAAAGGATGCCGGTAAAATTCCCAGGATCCTTATTTCCGCAGACCGTTCCTCCTCCGGGAAAACAACCATTTCCATGGGGCTGATGGCTGTCCTTGCCTCCAGGGGTTATAAGGTCCAGCCCTTCAAAGTCGCCCTGGACTACATCGACTCCAGTTATCATACCGAAATCACGGGCAGGTTCTGCCGGAACCTGGACGGTTACCTGATGGACGAAAACGGGATCCTGGATGTTTACACCCATGCCTGCGAAGTAGGGGAAGGTGCGGACATAGCGATTATCGAAGGAGTCCGGGGACTCTACGAGGGTTTCGAGAGCCTGAGCGACATAGGGAGTACTGCACAGATCGCAAAGCTCCTCAAATGTCCCGTGGTCTTCGTAATCAACGCCAGGAGCATCACCCGTTCGAGTGCGGCCCTTGTAAACGGGTACAAAAATTTTGATCCCGAGGTGGAAATTGCCGGAGTCATCCTGAACAATATCGGGAGCATCAGACACGCCGAAAAGGCAAAACAGGCAATCGAATACTACGCAGGGGTCCCGGTTATCGGGATAATTCCGAGAGACCCGTCCATGCAGATATCCATGCGCCACCTGGGGCTCATGCCCGCCCTTGAAGGCAGAAGGAGGCTCGGGGACTTCGATGAACGGCTCGGAGGAATTGAAAAGATCATCAAAGAAGGGGTGGATATAGACCGGTTCCTTGCCATCGCAGGAAGCGCAAAACCTCTGGAATCCCCGGAAAACAGTATATTTACCGGAGTTGAGTCCGGGGCAGGTTCCATTTCAATTCCAGGTTCAATTCCTGAATCGATTCCAGAGTCTGATAAACCCAGGATCGGGGTCGCTCTGGATGAGGCTTTTAACTTTTACTACCGCGACAATATCGATCTCCTTGAACTGGACGGGGCGGAAATCGTCTATTTCAGCCCTGTGAAAGATTCCCGGCTTCCAGATGTAGACGGCCTCTACATAGGAGGCGGCTACCCAGAACTCTTCGCCTCCGAACTGGAAGCCAATGAGTCCATGCGCCGGGAAATCAAAGAAGCTTCTGCTTCGGGCATGCCGATCTATGCCGAGTGCGGCGGGCTCATGTACCTGACCGAAAAAATAAGCACCGGAGTTCCCGGAAAAGGTACCTACCACGATGCCAGCATGCCGGAGTCCACATATGAAATGGTTGGAGCACTCCCGGGGCATACCATCATGGGGCAGACCCGGGTTGTCAGCTATAACATCGGGACCCTTGCCGGGGACTGTGTGATAGGGAAAAAAGGCAACACCTTCAAGGGACATGAGTTTCATCACTCCGAAATCCGGGAAATTCCGGGGGACGCAAAGTTTGCCATAAAACTGTCCCGGGGCACCGGCATCAAGGACGACCTCGACGGGCTCACGGTTGAAAATACCCTTGGCTCCTACGCCCACCTGCACGGGGCAGCCTACAGGGAACTGGCAGGCTCCTTTGTGGAAGCGGTAAGGAAATACCGAGCAGAGGAAAAGTAAGTGAAGAATTATATAAATGAAAGCATACTAAAAGCTGGAATTAATCACTAAAAGCTGATTTTATTCATTTTTATATTTTATTTTCAGGTGAAGTTATTGAAAGCAAAACTGAAAGGAGACAGAGTCCGGGCCGGCAAGGAAGCTGTCAACGAACTGTATAAAACCGGCTATTTCGGGCGTCCCAAAGGTGACGGGCTTGAACTCCGGCTTGTGGAAGCTGCATTTCTCCTGTACCGCGGGAAGCTCGAGATCGAGCTGGAGGGAAAAAACCTGGATTTCAGGGCCTTTTTCGAACAGGCCTCCCTCAGGCAGCCTAATTTTGAGTTGAAGTATATTGTTTACAAGGACCTGAAGGAAAGGGGGTACTATGTCCAGCCCTCGACCACGGACTTCAGGGTCTACCCCAGAGGCAGCCATCCCGGGAAAAGTGCTGCAAATCTTTTTGTCCAGGTCCAGTCCGAAAGGCAGCCTCTTCCGCTAAAGGCCCTGCAGGAGGCTGTGGCATCAGCAGAAAACGTGCACAAACAGCTGATCCTTGCTGTAGTGGACGGGGAAAGCGACATCACCTTCTATGAAGTAAAAAGTGATGCCCCTAAGGGAGATATGGCAGAACCGTACCCTGAAGTCTTTTCCGAAGCGACTTTTCTTGAAGACAGGGTGATTGTCTGGGACCCGTCTGTTTCCGAATCCCTCTATAACAGGGGCTTTTTCGGAAAAATGCTGGATACTGAACGGCTTCAACTTTCCCTCGTGGAATCCCTCTACCTTTTCTCTAAAGAGGCCATTGCGGTCAAAGACAGGAATGGGAAGGAACTTACATTCGGGGAATTCGTGGAGAATGCCTCGGGGATTGAAACATCTTTCCTGCAAAAATACAACGTGTATAAAGATCTCAGGGACTCGGGAAATGTTGCCAAGACCGGCTTTAAGTTCGGGACCCATTTCAGGGTCTATCGGAAGGTTGAGTCCGTGCAAAAGATCCCCCATTCTGAGTACCTGGTAGACGCCATACCTGCGGATTTTGAGTTCAGGCTTCCTGTAATGTCCGGAGCCGTGCGCCTTGCAAACAGTGTCCGGAAGAGGATGCTTTTTGCGGTTGAAAGAGAGGAAAAAGTCGAATATCTCGATATCGGCAGAGTTAAAATGTAAGGCCTGTGAGAAAGAAACAGGTTAAGTTGCAGGTTAAATAACAGGTAAAGAGGGAAGATTCAGGCTAAGAGCAGGCTGAGAGCTGAGAGACAGGCCAAAAGAAGGTAATGAAGGTAAGATCCATGTGGGACATAATTGCAGTGGACATCTCGGGCAGGCACAGGATAAAGGACGGCTACTACATGGTCTGTGCTGCGGCTGCCCTGAAGATTTCCGCATCCCACATAGAAAAGATAAAACAGGTCAAAATCCAGCCGCGCTGGCTCCAGGAAGCCCCCCGCCTGGTGGACATCGTGCAGCTGATCGAGGATACGGTGGCCCAGCTTGATTTTAAGGGCACGATTGTGACGGAAAAAGGGGACATGTATAACGAGCCCCAGTGGGTGCCTGATAGCATGTTTACCCTGGCGTTCAAGTACCAGGAGTCAATTGGGGAAAGGCGAGCTATCGAGCTTGCCCACCACATTTCCCTGAGTACCCGCAATTTACTTTTAACTGAACTTAACATTGAGGCCGGACAATAAAAGCGATGAATCCAGAAAAACAGCCCGGAAACGGGATTAGGGTAATTCTCGTAAAAAGAGACAACCCCCGCTCGGAAGGGGAACGCAACGCAAACCTTTTCGAGGAACTCAGGGAACTTGCAAAGGCTGCAGGCTACCGTTCCGTGGGAGAAATTTCCCAGACCAGATTTCCTGACAGGAAATACCAGCTGGGACGGGGAAAGGTCGAGGAACTTGCCGAACTTGTGGAAATCACGGGGGCGGAAAAGGTCATTTTTTACAACAGGCTCTCCACAACTCAGATCTATAACATCTCGGAACTCTGCAGGTGCCGGGTAATTGACAAGTTCCAGCTTATCCTTGAAATCTTTGCAAAAAGGGCCACCACCCACCGTTCCAAACTCCAGGTAGAACTTGCAAGGCTCAAATACGAACTCCCGAGAGCAAGGGCTGTCGTATCCATCCTGAAAAAGGAAGAGAAACCCGGGTTCATGGGGCTCGGGGGCTATGAAGATTCCTACGAGCAGGACCTGAAAAAGAGGATTACCCGGATAAAAAGCGAGCTGGAAACCGCGGAAAAGGACGACGAGTCCCTGCGGGTCTTCCGGCGCAGGCAGGGTCTCTCTTTGATCTCCCTTGCCGGATACACTAATGCCGGGAAAAGCACCCTTTTCAACACCCTGGTGGACGAAGAGTCCGAAGCCATGAACATGCTCTTTACGACCCTGGTCCCCATGACCCGGGCGCTGGACCTGGGCGGGCGAAAGGCGCTTCTTACCGATACCGTAGGTTTTATCGAGGAACTTCCCCACTGGATGGTGGACGCTTTCAAGTCCACCCTGGACGGGATCTTCCTATCGGATATCATCCTCCTTGTTGCGGATGTAAGCGAAAAACCCGAAATCGTCCACCAAAAGCTTGCCACCTGCCACGATACCCTCTGGGACCGGATCAACGGCGTCCCTGTAATCACCGTACTGAATAAGACCGACCGGTTGGACCCAGAAGAACTGGAAACCCGCCTGGAGCAGATCAAATACCTTGCCCCCAATCCCATTCTGGTTTCCGCAAAAAATGGTACTGGCATCCCGGAGATTAAAGCCGAAATATTCAGGCACCTCCCCCCCTGGAAGACCTGCTCCCTTACCCTCCCTAATTCCCCTAAAGGGATGTCTGCCCTCTCCTGGCTTTATGAGGAAGGAATCGTGCACAACGTGGAGTACGGGGAAAAAATTTCAGTGGATTATGAAGCAAGAGCCTCGATCATCCGCAGGGCCAGGAATCTGGAGCGGGACCTTGCAGAATGAAATGCCTGGTGGTTCGAGGTTTCAGGTTAGTGTTTCTGTTGAGATGTGAGGTTAGTGTTTCTGTTTAAGATTCTTGCTCAGGGCATAGATTTCAGGTCCAGGGAGAAGGAATCCCTTTAAAGAACTCTTCCACTTTATCCAGACCGGGCGGATGAAATTAAAGTTTTTCCAATTTTATATAAAATTAGTTGAATATTACCATGACTTTTTTTCAATATTTCCCTCCAGCACATAGATTCCACCCCCCGAATATAGTTCGTATAACCACGAAAGGTATTTATATACGAAAGTCGTTTGTATATTTACGAACGGGCCATCTACTGGAAGACATCAGACCCTCCTAATATCCTAAACTACCCCTACACCAATTTTTTTCAATCTGGTCCGTTCGCAGTTTTCCTTTTTAAGAGTTTCTTTTCTTCTACCCCATTTCTTCTCATTTTCCCTTCTCTCACATTCCTCCTGCCATATTTTTCATTATTTATTTCCCTCCGGGTAAGATTCGGAAGCATGGGATTCTTTTTCGGATAAAACAGTTCCTGACTTTGGATTTTTGCTGGCATCCCGAGGTCCTGGTGCAGGGTTGGCTCTCAAAGGGAGTTACGGGAAAACATGAAAAATGCATGGAAAACATGCAAGAAATCAATAATAAAGGTATAAAAAGTATGCAAATATAAATAAAAAAATATGTAAATAATTAATAATAATTATGCAAAAATTGTATAAAAAATATGTAAGAAAGAGATCGAAACGTGAAAATAATTTTTAAAAATGAGAGCCTTCGAGCTAATTCCCTTAGAAAACTTCATTTGTTCGTGAGTAAGCGAAAGGTATATATTATATATTGACTATTATACAAATGCGGACGGAAATTTTCTTTTTGGAGCCAATACCCCCATTAACTATCCCCAAGATCCCCATATCCCAGCCGTTCGCGAACTATTTTTTTATATTTCTTTTTAAATAAACTCCATGATGTTGTTTTCTCACGTTTTTCGCATTCCTTTTTTGTTAGCTCTCTTTTACGACTTCCGGGTTTCCTCCTTTGTTACCCTTTATTTTCCTTTATTTCCCTTTGTTTCCCCTCGTTTCCCTTTGTTCCCCCTTGTTTCCCTTTGTTCCTCTTCTCCTCAGCGGCCGTTCAAAATTTATATAAATCCTCCTGTCGTTCTTATCCCCGGCATGAAATTCGATCTTCACGTCCATTCTCGTTATTCAAGGGACAGCAACTCGGACCTGGATGCCATCCTCACCTTTGCAAAGGCAAGGGGGCTTGAAGGGCTTGCAATCTGCGACCACGATACAGTGGATGGTGGACTTGCCTGTGCAAGGAGAGCCCGGGAACTGGGGATGCGAATTACGGTTATTCCCGGTGTCGAGGTAAGTTCTTCGAAGGGGCATATTCTGGTCCTCGGGATAAAACAGGATATCGAGCCCATGATGAGCCCTGAAGAAACAATCCGGCAAGCCCGGATACTCGGGGGAACGGTAATTATTCCCCATCCCTTCAAGAAGAGTTCCCACGGGATCGGGAGTTTCGAGGGGCTTGACATTGATGCCGCCGAGGTCTTTAACTCCCGCTGCCTCTTCAACGGCGCAAAC
The DNA here is from genome assembly GCF_052056915.1 of Methanosarcina sediminis. Taxonomy (GTDB): domain Archaea; phylum Halobacteriota; class Methanosarcinia; order Methanosarcinales; family Methanosarcinaceae; genus MTP4. The sequence goes on from NZ_CP195119.1 coordinate 1,246,297, forward strand.
AAAAAAGCCCTCTTCGAAGCCGAGAGGCTCGGCATCCCGCCTGTTGCGGGAAGTGATTCCCATATCCCGGAGATGGTAGGGCAGGCGTACACGGAAATCGACGCATTAGAAAATACGGTGGATGCCGTGCTACAGGCGATCCAGGAAGGAAAAGTTTCTCCTGCCGGGAAAAAGTCTCCGACTCCGATAATCCTCAGACAGATGGCCGGAAGCGCAAAAAGGAAGGCCCGGAAAAAAATTTTTGGAATTGCCTGAATCAGGGGCTGCTTTTTCCTGAAACTTCTTTTCAGCAGGTTAAAATAAGCAAGGTTAAGAAGTTTGTCTTCATAACTGCTAGCAGGAAAGGGAATTAATAGTTCTGAATCAAGAAGGGAAGAAATAATTCCAAATAAAAAATGAAAGAGGGATTGGAATCAGCCGGTTCACAAAAGAAATAAGCACCGAAATCGAAATCTTCGCCCCTGCCGAGCGCATCTGGGAAATTCTCATGGATTTTGCGGCCTATCCTAAGTGGAACCCCTACATTCAGGAAATTAGCGGGGATGCGGAAGTCGGGAAAAAACTGAAAGTCTACATGAAACCGGAATGGGAAAAAAAGGGCACGACCCTCCATCCCCGGGTCCTCCGCCTGGAACCCAGAAAAGAGCTTACCTGGAAAGGAAGTTTCTTTCTTCCGGGGGTGCTTGACGGGGAGCACAGTTTAATCCTCGAGGAAACAGGGACCCGGAGAGTTCGCTTTATCCAGAAAGAAATCTTCAACGGCCTGGCTATTCCCATCATCACTGCTTCGTGGTCTATCGAAGAAGGTACGAAGCGGAGTTTTTCAGAAATGAACCGTGCGCTTAAGAAAAAAGCGGAAAAATTTTAATGATTTTCTAATTTTTTGAAAGTATATATTGGTACTTCAAAAAATTAAACTCTTTTCGTATCCTCTTTTTACTTTTAATAAATTTTTAATATATAGACCAGGGATTTTTTGTAATAAATAGTTACCCTGGTTTTTTATATATTTAGATTTCTTCAAAATTTGCCATTAATTACGCCATCATAAGGGCTCTTTCTATGCAAACCTGTAGAATGAAAAACTATCTCATATTTATGTCCATGATATTTTTATTTTCAACACTCCTTAATAATATTCATAACTTTTATATGCTAATGTTATATTATTACTACTAAATTATATCCATTCTAATATCTGTTATAAAAGTGATTAAAAGTTAAAACAGATTTCCATATTATCTAGGCTTATTTCATCAAAAATCCATGAAAAAAACAGACCCGTAGAGTAAGTTAATAAAATAGTTAATTAAGTGTGGGTAGAAATGAAGATTCCTGTAAGGTGGTGAAAAATATGGCTGAAAATTCCAGCAGTAATTTTAAAAAATTTGGATTTGAATTTTTAACAGCTTGCTGTACATTACTTATGTTAATCTCCTTATTTTCATGTACTGTATCAGCTATAAGCGTGAATGTAACTGATGATGAAGTCCGGGACGTAACTACCATGGCAATATCTCATGGTCCTAAAATTATAAATCCTGTGCCAGAAAATAATCCGGATTTGTTTACAGAAATATCAGGGCCTGAGTCCCGGACTCTGGAAATGGATACTTTCGGTATTTCCGGTTCACAGCTGGATGTATTACTGGTAGGGGCAGATTACAGTGCTAATTCGCTTACATCTATTCTGACAGGTTTCCCTGACATCGGAACGGTGACCTTCTTCAACGCTGCCGAAGGAACTCCGACTCTTGCCGAACTCCAGCAGTATGATGTTGCAATAGTATGGAGTAATTACCCTTATTACGACAAAGTAGCACTCGGTGATGTACTGGCAGACTATGTAGATAGCGGCGGAAACGTGATTATCCAGGTAGGTTCCTGGTATGGACCTGACTTTGGCCTCCAGGGACGGATAATATCAGAAGGATACAGCCCATTTGTACAGGACGGGGTTAATGGCAATCACTTTTCAGATGCTTCTCTTGGCCTGTATGATGCATCTCACCCCATCATGAAAGGTGTGAATTCCGTGTCTGATTATTACCGGGACAGCGTGGAACTGACTTCCAGAGCGGAACTGGTAGCTAAATGGGACGACGGAGAGGAATTTATTGCCACAAAAGACTCGGTAGTCGGGATCAACTCATGGCCAGGTGATTATTACCAGTGGACCGGAGATTACCCGACAATTCTTCATAACACCATTCTGTGGTTTAATCCGGTGAAAATACATTCTCCGCAGGCTATCACAAATGACAGCACTCCTCTGTTAAATGCAACTTTTAACCCAAAAACTTTTAACCCGGCCGCTCTGGCATGGTACGTACTTGACGGGAATAACGGAACCAATCAAACTAACACATACAATCTGACCGTTACATTACCGCAGCTTGATGATGGAATGCACAATATCACGGTTTATGCAATGGATTCTGAAGGAAATACCAGCGAAAAGACTCTGGACTTCCTTGTGGACACAATTATACCGACAATAACCATCGACCCTGTGGCCTCCCCAACCGACTCCAGCTTTCAGGTCATCAACGGGACTTTTGTTGAGGAAGGGGCAGGCATTGCTTCAATAGTTGTTAATGGTGTCTCTGCGGCAGTAAATAAGGAGAATAATTCATATTCCGCAACCGGCTTGCCTCTGGTGGAGGGAGAGAACCTCATAACCGTGCTTGCAACGGACAAAGCCGGGAACATCGGGACTAACACTACCCTGATAGTTCTGGATACGATTTTGCCCACAGCTACAATAAGTGCGCCTGTTAACAATGCCTGTGTCAGAGGGACTGTCGAGCTCATCGGAAATGCAACTGATGAAGCCCATTTCAATAATTATTCCGTGGATTGGTCGGATGCCTCCGGGGTCAACTGGACGGAAATATACAATTCAACAACTGCATGTGAAGGAACCCTTGCCGTCTGGAACACAACTGCTTTGACAGACGGGGAGTACATCGTCAGGTTGACAGTTACCGATAAAGCGTCCAATACAAAAACAAGTACGTCAGACGTCAAAGTTGATAACGAGCTTCCGATAGCAGCAATAGCAGAACCTATCGAAGGTGCACATGTTTGCGGGAACATCAGCATCAATGGGTCCGCGGATGATGAAAATCTCAAAAACTACACGGTGGAATGGTTGAATTCCACCACTAATTCGACAATATTTGGTTCATCTACCGGATTATCCGGAGAACTGGCTGAGTGGGATACAGGTGCTCTGGCAGACGGGGAGTACACAGTCCTGTTGACAGTTATGGATATTGAAGACAATGTCAGTACAGCAGCAGTAAATGTTACAATTGACAATACTTTTCCTGTTTTGAATATTGCAGAGCCAGCCAGGGACAGGACCTGGTTCGTTGACAATATTGTAAAAGGTACGGTCTCGGATTCCAACTTTGAATCGGCCACCCTGCTCGTGAAGAACGAAACGGATGCTTTGGTGAGCCGGTATGAACTCAATATCCTGCCGGACAACAGCTTCAGGGAGCGTGTGGAATACTATCCCGAACAGCTGAATACTCTGGAGTTAATTGCATGCGATACAGCAGGCAATACCAATATCTCCAGCAAAACAGTGTACGTCGAAAATAATACCATGCAGGAAGCGGTTTCCTCTGTCAATGAAAGTGAAGCAGTGGAAATTGATTCTGTCAATGAAACCGGAACTTCAATTGAATTTGTATCGGATGTTAACGCAACTAATGTAACTTTCACAGTAACCGCGATAACAAACAAAACAGCGATGGAAAGCCTGAATAATTCGAGTTCGGTGTTCGGGGAACTTGCGGTAGGCAAAATGGTTGAAATAAATGCTACCGGAGGCCTTGACGGCTCGAACGAGTCCCAGGTAGGGTATGTGCGTATATCCCTCTTCTACAGTAAGGACGACCTTGACCTGGACGGGAACGGAGAAATCGGACCCGGAGACATCGATGAAGCTTCCCTAACTGTTTACTGGTATAATGATACGAGCGGCAACTGGACAAAGCTCTTAAAAGGCAGCCCCGAATGGGTACTTGATGCCGGCAGGTCTCCGCTAACAGGCGACGGGCAGGGCTCGGTATGGGTCAAGGTAAAACATTTGAGTTCTTATTCTTTGACAGGGGCACTGATCCCTGAGCTAATCCCGGCTGAACCCGAAGAGCATAACGGAGGCCATGGTTTTGGCCATGCTGTTATTATCAGTAACAGTGAAGCTTCGGACGTAACCGAGCAGGACACGGGAACTGTGGATGGGAATGGGTCCGGCCTGGAAATAACTCCCGAAGAACAGGAAATTCAGGAAGATGAAATTTTGGGAGAAGAAGCCCCAGATAAGGATACTCCGGAAGAAGAGGAATCCGAAGGCTCTCCCGGATTCGGATCAATATTTGCGGCTGCCGGACTGGCTGTATCGGCCGTTTGCGTGAGAAGGCAGATGCTTTAATAAAAAGCATTTCTGCTTTTTCTTTGCTTTTCTTTTCTTTTCTTTTTTAATTTATTTTCCCTTCTTCTTTACCCTTCTTCTGTTTCTCACTCCTTCTTTTTTCCTTTATATTTTTAAGCTTCTCTGTTTCTTCCCGGGCACCCCATGGAAATCCCTTAAATACTAACATACAAATCCTTATAACACAAAAAATTAGAAACAGACGATACCATGACCAGGGAAATCAGGATACTCCACACCGCAGATACGCACCTGGGATACAGGCAGTACCACAGCGAGGTCCGGAGGCAGGACTTTTTTAATGCTTTTTCAAACGTCGTGGACGACGCTCTGGAGATGCAGGTTGACGCTGTCGTGCATGCGGGAGACCTTTTTGATTCCAGGAACCCGACCCTGGAAGACCTCCTGGATGCGATCAATATCATATCCAGGTTGAAGGCTGCAGGCATACCTTTTCTGTCAATTGTCGGGAACCACGAGAGCAAGCAGAATACCCAGTGGCTGGACCTTTTCGAGGGGATGGGCATCGCATGCAGGCTCGGGAAAAAGCCCTGCATGGTCGGAGATGCCGCAATCTACGGGATCGACAGTGTCCCGAAGTCAAAGATCCCTATCTTCGACTACTCGGATTTCAAGGTCCCCGAAAACCTCCCTGAGGGCGGGAAAAACCTGCTCGTAATGCACCAGATAATGCAGCCTTTCCCCTATGGGGAATGGAGCTGTGAGGAAGTGCTCGAAAACCTGCCCTTCAAAGTGGACGCGGTTCTCCTGGGAGACTATCACAAGTACGAGAAAATAAAGGTGGTGGATACCTGGGTCACGTACCCGGGCAGCACCGAAAGGAACAGTGCCTCCGAAAGTGAGCCCCGTTCCTATAACATCATCACGCTTTCAGGAGCCGGGATCGAGATCTCCAGACGCACCATTCCAACCCGGGATTTTGTGTTTATTTCCATAAACCTGAAAGGGGAAGAAAAGCCTTACGAACAGATTTTTGCAGCCATTGACGAGTACCAGGAGACCCTGCCGGAATCCGTGGTCTTCGTGGAACTTTCCGGGGAACCGACGGGGGTCCTTTCCTTCAGTGAAATCGAGGAGTACCTGCTAAATAAAGGGGTTCTCGTACCCAGGGTAAGAGACCTGAGGGTAAAAGAAGCGGTCCCGGAAGAAGCCTTAAGCATCAGTTTCTCGGACCCGGACCACGCGGTTGCCGAGGAAATCAAAAAGATGAGCCTTACCGATGGTGGGCTGATTGTTGACGAAATCGTCCGAAACCCGAACGTTGTCAGGTCAAGGGTAGACGAAGAGACAGAAAACCGGCTTGTAGAATTGATTTCTGCTATTGATTTCAAATACCCCGGTTTCAAAATAGAAATGCCTGCCCCGGAGTCTGTTCCCGTGACGGCAGAGGATTCCGAAAAAGAGGATTCCTACAAGGCCGAAGTTCCCGAAATTAAAAGTGAATACGGATATGATGAAAATACCGAGACTCTTGAAGGCTCTGAAATTGCCGAAGCCTCTGAACCTGTTGATTTTCCTGAAGCACTTGAAACCCCTGAATCAGCCGTGGTTTCCGAAGAAGTTGTATCCTCTGAACCAGCTTTGCCCTTAGAACCAGCTTTACCTTCTGACGAAGCCGTGGTTTCGGAGACAAATGCGGTGCCTGAATCTCTAGAAGCCCTTGAACTGGTAGAAAGCTCTGAACCGGTTGAGCATTTTCAAGAATCCGAAGTTCCTGAAGAATCCGAAGTTCCTGAAGAATCCGAAGTTCCTGAAGAATCCGAAGTTCCTGAAGAATCCGAAGTTCCTGAAGAGCCAGAAGTTCCAGAAAAAGTTGACTTGCCGGATGTGCCTGAAAATGTTCCTCCGGAAAAGGAAAGGAATATCCCCGAAAAGGAAGAGCAGAACGAAGGCCCTGTATTCTGGAAACCTGCGGCTTCATCTGGGGTAAGAACGACTTCTTCCGAAACGTCCGTCAAAGGCGGTCCCGGGGAAGAAGACCCGTTTACGGCTTTTGGGTCCTCCAAAAATAAAAGCCCCGAAACTCCGGCCAGAGGTCTGGATAGTTTCATTGCGGGTGAGCCGAAAGCTAAAGGTGGATCGGATTCCGGGGATAAAGGAGGTCTCAAAGGGGAGCTTCCTGAACAGGAACCGGAAAAGAAGCAGGAAAAGTCTTCGGAAGATGCCGGAAAATCCGCGAAGCCCGGAAAGGAAAAAGAAAGGGAAAAGGGTAAGGGGAAAGGCAAACCTTCAGCCCTCCGTCAGTACAACCTTGGTGATTACCTGTGAAGTTGAAAAACCTGCACGTCGAGAATATCCGGAGCTATAAGAAGCTTGACCTTGCCTTCGAGGACGGGGTGACCGTAATCTCAGGGGTGAATGGAAGTGGAAAGTCCAGCCTGCTTGAGGCCTGTTTCATGGGGCTTTTCGGGAGCAAGATCCTTTCAAAGGACTTCGTGCTTGCGGACATGATTTTCAAGGGAGCGGAAAACGCAAAGCTTGCCCTTGACTTTGAGCATCTGGGGCGGGACTACCGGATTGAACAGGGCTTCCGCTATTCTCAGAAAAGCGAAAATGCGTCAAACTCGAAGTGTGTGCTCTATGCGGACGGGGAAAGTGTAATCGACCAGGCCACCAGGACCTATGAGGAAGTCTGTGCCCTCCTGAACATGGATGAGGAGGCTTACCGAAACTGCGCCTACATCCGACAGGGGGAGATCGATGTGCTCATCAATGCAAAGCCAAAGGACCGGCAGCGGATGATCGACGACCTGCTGCAGCTCGGGAAGCTTGAGGAGTACCGGGAAAGGGTTCACAGCGCAAAGACCGGAGTCAACAGGCTTGAGCGGGACGCAAAGACCAGCCTTGCGGACACGAAAGCCGAAATAGGGGAAATCGAAAATACGGAACCTTTCGCAGCCCTGAACCGGCTCAGGCAGAAAGTGAAGGAAAGTGACGCCTCCTTAAAAGAGCTGAACGAAAAGAAGGAGTACGCAGGGGCACGGAAGGAAAAACTAGACCTCTTGATTGCGGAACATAAGGAGCGTCTTGAAGAAATAGGAAAGCTCAGGCAGGCTATAAAAGAGTCCCAGGAGAAAAAAGCCGGGTGTTTCAAAGAAAAAGAGAGCTTTTCCGGGGAGATCCAGAAGCACCGGGAAGCTTTGCTCGAACTGGGAGAGGAAAATTCCGGGATTCGGGAGGAATGCGGTTTCGGAGACCTTGAAATCGAAGCCCTGTTAGCCGGAAAAGAAAAAGAAGAATCCCTGGCAAAGGAAAAGGTGAACGCTGCCGCAAAGGAACTTGCCCTTCTCCTGAAGGAAGAGGAAGCCCGGGTGCAGGCCCTGGATGAACTTGAAGCTGAAAGGAAGGAAAACGAAAAGGCGGGCGGGCAGTGCAGGTCGGACATAGAGGCTGCAAAGAAGGATATCAAAAATTATCAGGCTAATATCCGGACGCTGGAAGAAGAAAGTGTGCGGCTAAGGGAAAATATCGGGGGAGGGAACCCTGATGTCGATATTCCTTCCCTGATAAAAGACTTTGAAGAAAAGGAGAGCCTTCTTCGGGACCGGAAAAACGAGGTTTCCGGGAAGCTTGCCCTTGCCCTGAAAGATAAAGAGGCCGGGGACGGGAATTTAAATGAGCTTGAAAAAGAGCTGAAGGGCTGCAGGGAAACGATCCGGAAGGGCAAGACCGATATAGATCTTCTCGAAGAGGAACTCGGGCAAAACTCCCGGGCAGTCCTGGAAGTCCAGGAACAGAAGTCAGGAGCTCTTGTCGGGTTCAAAGGGCTTGGTTTTTCCGAGGAACAGCTCGAAAGCCTGGAAGATATAGGAGAACTTTTGCTCGAGACCAAAAACCGGCTGAGTGGAAATGAAGCCGAACTCGGGACCCGGATAAGGGAACTTGAAAAGAGCCTCCGGAAAAACCGGGAACTTCTTGCCGAGGGGAAGTGTCCAACCTGCGGGCAGGAACTGAAAGGCTCGGAGCTTGCAAGCACGGCAGAGGAAACCGGACAGGAAAAAGAGAAACTTTCCGCACAGCTCATGGAAATAAAGGTCCAGCAGGCGGAAATCGATAAAAAGCTCAACCGCCTCAGGGATGCGAGGAAGCTTGAGAAGAAAGTCCTGGACTACGACGTACAGACCGAAAAGCTCAGGGACAAGGCAAAAGCTCTGGAAAAGCTCCTGGAGACCCACAAGGCCCGGGTCGAAGAAGAAAGTAAGAAACTCGAAAAGTTGGAAAAGCGAAATCATGAACTTGAATCCGGCAGGCAGCAGTTCCTTTCGGACATCAAGGCCCTGGAAGGCTGGGCCGAGGCTGCGGAAAAGGCCCACGGGGAAAGTGAAAAGACGCTCCGCGAGGCGAAAGCTCTTGAAAAGAAACTTGCCGATTCCTCCTCGGAAATTGAGAAACTTAACGGGAAAATCGGGACTTCACAGGCGCTGATTGGAAATTACGAACAGAGAATTAAGGAACTGGAAGAAAAGTCAGGGGGCATCGGGGAGCGGGAAAACAACGTAAAGGAAAAGTTAAAAGAACTCAAGCTCGAAGTCGAAGCCCTGCGGAAAAAAGAAGAAGCAGCGGAAAAGGACCATGAGGTGAGCAAAAAACTTCTCGGGCAGGCCAAAAAGCTTCAGGCAAACCTGCTCCGCATGGATTCCATAAAACACAGGGTCTCCGAACTCGAAACCGGGATAAAGAACCTTGCTGAAAAGGTAGGCTTTTTCGACCGGGAAATCCTGGAACGCAGTGAAAGGATAAGGCAGCTCGAGGGAAAAGCGGAAGGAAGCGAACTTGAAGAACTCCAGGAAATGCGCGCCAGGTTTGCGGATGCCCAGGCAAACATAATGAAAAACATCCGGGAAATAAGCGAGGAAAAAGACAGGGGCCTGAAAGAAATCGGCATGGTTGAAAACAGCTTAAAACGCCTCAAGGAACTCAAAGAGGAACTCCGGGCCCTTGAGAACAGGCGGCTCTACCTGGAAGCCGTGTACCGGAATGCCGAAGAGCTCGAAAACACCTACATGCGCATCCGGGCGGACATGAGGACCCGGAACATAGGCGCCCTTTCCACTCTCCTTAACGAGATGTTTGCTTTCATGTACGCAAACAACGCCTACTCCCGCATTGAGCTGGACTCCGAGTACAACCTGACCGTTTACAGGAAGGACGGAATACCCCTTGAGCCCAAACTCCTGAGCGGTGGGGAACGCGCCATCTTCAACCTCATCCTGCGCTGCGCCATCTACCGGCTGCTGGCCCTGGGCTTTGGAGGAGACCGGGCCGACGGGCTTCCCCCGATGATCCTGGACGAACCCACCGTTTTCCTGGACCGCGGGCACATAAGGCAGCTGCTCAAACTCATCGATATGATGCGGAACATCGGCGTGGGCCAGATCATAGTAGTCTCCCACGACGAATCCCTGATCGATTCCGCAGACCACGTTTTCCATGTGGAAAAAGACCCCCAGACCAACATGTCCTCGATTTCCCGGCGCTGAAATTTAAAGTGGGGCAACAGGCTGGCCGGGAAATTAATCAGAATGCAGCTTACAATCGACTGGCACATAAATTTCAGGGCAAATTTCCACGTCCTGTCTTTCTTTCATCCTGCCTTCCCACCTCCCCAATTTTCTGACTTCCTGCTTTTGGCAGTTAGGGATGGGAACTTCCTGCCGATGAAGTTTTATCCCTTTATTGAAACCGGAATCCTTTTTTAGTCCCCGGGTATTCTTTTTGAGTGTTCAAATGCAATTCATAGAGTTATTGGAACACCCTTTTAAGTCACCTGGGCACTATGAAAAATCATTAGACTACCTTTTTAAGTCATCCGGAGACCTTTAAAAGTCGCCCTGCGAACCTTTTAAGTCACCCCGGTGCCCTGGAAAGTTATTTTGAAAACCTTATAAGTTATCCCAGTACCCTACACAGTCATGCCCCTATTCACCCCAGTACTGGGATAACTTAAAAGGTCACCGGAGCACCTTTAAAAATTATTATGCCATTCTTCTCGGCCACACAGCTTCCTTTAATGATGGATTTCCAACCCAAAATGGTGCTGTGCTTGAATTCAATCTTCAGATTTAATTTTTGTAAAAGCCTCCGGTTTCGTCGCCGGTGAGAGGGCAAGTGAGAGGGCAAGTGAGAGGGCAAGTGAGAGGGCAAGTGAGAGGGCAAGTGAGAGGGCAAGTGAGAGGGCAAGTGAGAGCCTGGGCCACCAAGCTACCCCTGGCCGAGCGCAAGGGCAAGTGAAAGGGCAGGCACCTGGTGAACAGATCAAAACAGATCAAAAAAGGTTTGCGGAGGATTTACCAGTATACAAGGTAGTTGAACAGGGCTTCGACTTCCTCTTCGCATTCCTCAAAAAAGCTGTAATCTTTAATCAGGTAGCCGTTTGCAGGGAGGTCTTCCAGGCAGCCGTACCAGTAGACGACCATGCCTTCTCCAAAAATTTCGAAATAGTCCCTGAACTGTTTCTTGGAATAGTGTTTGTGTTCGAACTCGTCCCCGAAAAGGGCTTTGCTCTCAATCCAGTTTACGTTCAGGCCTTCAATGCAAAGGGGCTGTTTCAACACAAAATCGGGGGTCTTGCCGTCGCCCTGTTCCCTGAGTTCGTTTTCCGTGAGATAGGAAAGCTCCCTGTGGTCAAGCCATTTACGGATAATGTCTTCTCCCATTTCCCCTTTCTGTCCCTGGAGGGCATGGGCACGGGGGGAAAAGAAGTAATCGGCTTCCAGGGCTTTTTTCACTTCTTTTCTCAGGCGGCGTTTCTCGATGTCGTCGGGGCATTTAAATAGGCAGTTTGTAGCCTTTCTTGAAAAACCGCATTTTTTCATGATGAGAGACGCCATAAGAGTCGGAGGAAAGTGGAAATTCTTTGCAAGTTCAAGAATCGGATGCCCATATTTCCATTTTGTAAAAAGTTCATCTTCCCTGGAATAGATCTTCCTGTGCCTGAACCTTGTCATTTTCACAACCTTCTGGTTGAGAATTGTGGCAAGTACACCTACAGGTTCGACGTATTCTTCCGAGAGAGAGAAGACGTCCTCAAAATCATGCAGTAAGTTGTAAATTTTATGGTATGTATGGCTGTCCATCCTCAATCATCGTACCCTCTTTAAGGGGCAAGCGCCCCTTACAGCATTTTCCGGTACAGTATAGTATCTGCTTCCAAAAGTCAGGTTTTAAAGCTCCTTATGGGAGTTCCCAACATCAGGAGGATTTAATATCAAACAGTTTTGAAATCAAAGATCAGGAGCTTCTAATATCAGCTCCAGCGACATCAGCTCCAGAATTCCTCTTCGTAGTTATCCGGGAGATCGAGGTCCATAACTTTGTCAAGTTTCTCGCGCTTCTCCTTGAGATCTGCGGACTTACCCAGCTTGTCTCCTCTACCCGGAGAAAACTCGCAGGGCTCTTCAGAGCCGTCGCAGGCTTCAATGATAGTTGCGTTCCTGTTCCTGGAAATGACCCTTTCCTGCAACTTCGGTTTGGGAGGCAAACTTTCCGTTTCCCTGGCCTTTTTCACTTCCAGGGCCCTTTCGGCTTCTTCTGCCTGTTCCCTTTTCAAGCGGGATTCAAGCCTTAGTGAAGCTCTTTCGGCTTCATGGGGATCGGGATCAAACCTTTCAGCCGGGCTCAGGTTTTCCGGATTACTTTCCTGATGCCGTCCGCCAGGTTTTCCAGCAGATCCCTCTTTGAAAGCTGTTCCCGCGGACTCCCTGACGGGTTTATCCTCCGTCCCCCAGACAGGTTCTTCGGGCCTAGCTTGTGAGGGAACCGTGTGTGAGGGGACCCAGTCTCCTTTTTCGGAGCGGGTTAACCGGCTGGCCAGGGCAGGCGACTGCTTCTTGTTTAGCTTTTGAAAAGTCTCTTCGGCATAGGTGTCCTTCTTACGACCGGCCCTTCCGGAGCTTACTTTGCTGGTCGAGCTGTATCCGATCAGGCAAATGGGATCATTTGTTCGCCATTCCACACAGAAAAGGTGGCATTCTTTTCCTTTGCATTTTTGGGAACTGTCAAGAGGGCAGACGTCTGGAAGTGTCATAGTACTGGTAATGTGCAGAATATAAAAAATACTTAACGGTAATAAAATTTGAATTGAAGCTCAGAGCTTTTGCAGAGCTTCTGCAATAAGGGGTGCTACACTCACCCTGCTCTCGGCTTTTTCCAGGGTATCGCTGGCGATGATGTCCTTTACCCCGGCATTGAAAAGCCTGACTGCGGCATTTCTTGCAAGGACCGGATGCACGCAGGCCAGGTAGACATCGGCTGCGCCCTGCCCCCTGAGCATGCGGATAGACTCGGCCATGGTCCCACCGGTTGCGATCATGTCATCGACAAGGACAATGTGCCTGCCGGCAACTTCCACATTCTTTGTCTTGATTTCAACGGTATCCCCGCTGAGCCTGGTTTTCTGGAGGAAGTCACAGGCAAAACCAAGATCCCCTGCTACATTGTTCACGAGGTTCCCGGCTCCGGCGTCGGGGGCGACCAGGAGGGGTTCTTCAAGGCCCAGGCCCGCAATGTATTTCCCGAGAAGCTTTGCTGCGTCCAGGTCTTCGGCGGGGCAGGGGAAGTACTCGAGAACGCTCTCTTCGTGGATGTTGACGGTAAAGACCCTGTCGGCATTGATGCAGCGGGCCACCGCCCTGGCACTGATCGGCTCTCCGGACTTGAACTTCTTGTCCTGCCTGGCGTAGCCCATGTAGGGGACCACCACATTTATTTCGGCTGCCCCTTCACAGGCGTCGATAAGCTGGAGCAGGGCCACAAGGTCCGAATCCGTAGGGGTGCTCTGGATCAGGGTTACTTTTTCATTTTCGGTTTCATCGGCGATTCGAAGGTACAGTTCCCCGTCAGGGAAGCGGTTAAACTCGCAGAGAACCGGTTCTTTTCCTAAAGCCCGGGCTGTGCGGCTTGCAAGTAACTGTGATGCTGGTCCACCTATGATCTTCAAGTTAGATACCTCAGTTTTCCGACTTGATATATCCCATCCTTTAAAAAGCTTCTTTTAGCGGACCGCAGGCTGTTCCGCCTGTCTCAGCCTTTGACCTTCTCGAGCACCCTTATGTTCCGGATAGCTGTATGGGGATAGTTCCCGCTGGCATCCTTTTCTGCCGATTTTACCATGTCCCAGATAGTAAGCAGGGCCGCCGAAACCCCTGCAAGGGCTTCCATTTCCACCCCTGTCTTTCCCACGGACCTGACTTCCACAACAGCCTCAATCGTTTCTTCCCCTATCTCGAAATCAACATCTATACTCGTAATCGGAATCTGATGGCACATGGGGATAGTGTCGGGCGTCCTTTTTACCGCGAACACGGCGGCGACCCTGGCCGTCGCAAGGACGTTTCCCTTCTCAACAGTGCCCGAACTTATCTTTTTGAGAGTTCCTTCGGAAAGCATGATTTCCCCTGCTGCCTTAGCTCTCCTGCCAATATCGGGCTTTTCACTGATGTCCACCATTCTTGCTTTGCCAGCTTCGATATGCGTAAAAGTTTTTTCCAAAAAATCACCACGTTTTTCTTCTTCATCTACTTCTTCTACTTCTTCTACTTCTTCTACTTCTTCTACTTCTTCTACTTCATCTACTTCATCTACTTCATCTACTTCTTCTACTTCATCTACTTCATCTACTTCTTCTACTTCTTCTACTTCTTCTACTTCTTCTACTTCTTCTACTTCTTCTACTTCTTCTACTTCTTCTACTTCTTCTTCTTTGTATTTACCTTCCTGGCTTATTCAGTCAATCCGCACCTGCTTGCGCCTGGAATAGTCGTCAAGTGCTTTCTTGAGTTCTTCCGCCAGGTCCCCCGCTTCCTCAAGTGTGAGCTTTATGATTTCTTCATCTTCCCCGTGATACACCGCGATTCTTACCCTGTTCCGTTCGATCTCAACTTCGATTTTTCGGTCGCTTTCCTGAACCATACTCCGTTACCTCCCCATAATATTTATTCAAAAACCTTTCTCCAAGTAACTTTTCATAAGAATTTATTCCCATATGGATTTTTTCCATGGAACCTCTTTCCATGGAACTTAATCCCTGTATTTGTTTATCCCCTCTCCACCTCTTTAATCATTTCGGGGATTTTTTCGAGCACGTCCGTCGCAAGCAGTCCGTTTCCAAAAGTTTCAAACGCCAGGTCCCCGGCTGCTCCGTTGATGTACGCCGCACAGGCAGCAGCTATAAATGGAGGATTCAGGGCAAAGAGGGTTCCTGCAACCCCTGAAAGAACGTCTCCCGTCCCTCCTACGGTCATCCCGGCGTTTCCTGTCCTATTCAGGAGGGTATGCTTTCCGTCCGAAATGATATCAACGGCTCCTTTAAGAAGGGTTATGACCCCGGTTTCTTCCGAAAATTCCCTTACGGCTTTCTTGCGGGGCTCCGGATCAGCCGGGGTTTCCCTGCCCCGCAAACGGGAAAATTCCCCTGCATGCGGAGTGATGATAAGTTCGCAGTTTCCGGCAAGGGTTTCGAAGAGAGGGGAAGAAAGGGCTGAGAGAGCATCGGCGTCAAGGACAGCCTTCCTGCAGAAGGGCAGGACCTTCCGGACCGCTTCAAGGGTTTTAGGGGCTCTGCCCAGGCCCGGCCCAAGCACAACAACGTCATTTGTGTTCAGCAGGTCCGTAAGGAGGGGCAGGTCTTCGGGACAGAGGACACTTGAGGACAATTTACGGACAATCAAGTTGGGAGAATAAGCCGCAACTGTTTCTGCAACCGGTCCCGGGACAGCAACGGTCACGAGGTCCGCCCCTGTCCGAAGGGCTGCAAGGGCTGCAAGGGCCGGGGCTCCTGAATACGGGCCTCCCCCGATAACAAGAATTTTTCCGGAATCCCCCTTATGCCCTCCGGCCTTTCGTCTGCGGAGCATCTGCAGGTTCCCGGGCCCAACATAACTTTCGGCATCCGCACAAACCCCTATTCCCACAACCCTGACCGTGCCAGTATATTCTTTTACCCCTTCCCCCAGGAGCCCGTTTTTCATGCGGTGGAAACTTACGGTAAGGTCGGCACGGACCGACTTTTCAAAACATTCGCCGTCCGGGTCAAGCCCTGAAGGGATATCCACCGAGACCACGGTTTTCCCGGCTTTTCCGGCTTCGTTAATAAGGTCAATAGCTGTGGATTCGGGATCCCGGACCTTTCCGTTGATCCCTGTCCCGAAAACAGCGTCAACCAGGAGGTCTGCTTCGGAAAACCAGCCGCAGGTTTCAAGCTGTCTGGAATCCCTTATCTCAAGGACCTCCACCCGGCTGAACTTAAGCAGGGAATGGTTACGTGCGGCTTCTTCGGTCCCGATTTCCGCAGCTTTCCCGAGCAGGATTACCCTGACCCTGTAAGCGGAAAAGCCTGCCAGTTGCCTGGCTGCCACAAAGGCATCTCCCCCGTTATTCCCCCTGCCCGCCACAAAGAGCACCGTCCCGGTCTCAAGCTTCTCTTTTACACAGCGGGAAACTCCTGCACCCGCATTTTCCATTAGCTGTAGCGGGAGCAGACCCAGATCTGCGCAGTTTCGATCGATTGCCCTCATCCATGAAGAACTTATACTTTTCATGTTAAACGCCGCTAGTTTTTTCTGGTGATTCTCACCGATATGTTTTAGAAATGCTTGAATCAGATTTCAACCCTGGCTGAAAACGCAGCTTGTGAAACTTTCATTCAGGGTTCGGAATGAAGTCCATATTTATATTTATGGAAAGAAAATATTTTTTGTATCATTAACTATATACGGTACATTTCAATATAACATGTTATACTAGAAAGAAATGCGAAGTTAATTGCAGAGAAAAGTAATTGCAGAGAAAAGTAATTGCAAAGAACATAGGCTTGAGCATAGTAATAATCGGCACCTAATGGCTTTTTAGACCTTCATTTGTGTCGGCCCCGGGAAAGGTTCCCGGACCTTATAGCGGTTCCCGGAAGTCCGGGATTGCCAGCAAGGTACTGCTCTGATAGCTGGAAACGTAACGGTAAAATAGTATACAATTGTACATTTTGCTATATGTTCATTCTCCTTTGGAAGTGTCCAGATGCACATGAGACAGGGAGGCACTGTTTTTGTCTAGTTTTTCAAAAGATTCGGATAATAGCCTGAAAAGTACTGTTAAACCCAGATATTTGATCCTTGGCAGCGGAAGTATTGGTTTTGCGCTTGCAAAAGAACTCAGGGAAATTAACAAGGCAGTAATCATCGTAGATAAGGATGAAGCAAAGGTTGAGACCCTCCGGGAAGAGGGCTATGAGGCAATCGTAGGAGACATTGCAGACCCTGAACTCCCGAAACAGATCGATCTAAGGAACATTGTTGCAATCCTTTTCCTAAGTTCCGACAGCGAGGTAAACAAAAAAGGGATCGAAAATTTCAAAGACCTTGTTAGCCCTGACGTCCACCTCTTTTCCCGGGCTTCCGACATAATCAAGAAAGAAGAAATGGGGTTGATAGGGGCTGATTTTGTATTCATGCCCTCGAGGGTCGTTGCAAGTTCCCTCTCCCGGTCCCTGGAAAGGACCGAGTCTGCCCACAGGGGCAACAGGCTGGCCCAGTGGCTGGAAGGAACAAAAGGCAAAAAACTTGCTATCGTCATCCACGACAACCCTGACCCGGACGCGATCTCCAGCGGGCTTGCCCTGAAGGAAATTTCAAAAAACCTGGGGGTTGAGGCAAACATCCTCTATCACGGGAAGATCGGGCACCAGGAAAACAAGGCTTTCGTAAACCTTCTGGGAATCGACCTGAGCAAGATGGAAGAACACGACCCTGAAAACTTTGACAAAATGGCCCTGATCGACTGTGCCATCCCGGGGGTAAACAACATGCTGCCTCCCAACTCTTACGTTGGGATCGTAATCGACCACCACCCTCCGGGAGATGCCGAAATCAAGGCGGAATATATCGACATCCGCCCGAACTTCGGGGCCACGGCCACCATCATGACAAAGTACCTGCAGCAGCTCAACATCAATATTTCAAAGACCCTGGCAACCGCCCTCCTCTACGGGATCAGGACCGATACCCAGGACTTCAAACGAAAAACCGACCCTGCAGACCTCTCGGCCGCATCTTACCTCTATCCCCTTGCCGACCACGAGATCCTGGAACAGCTTGAGCGCCCTTCTATGGCCATCGAGACCCTGGACGTGCTCGGGGAAGCAATCCGGAACCGGCAGGTCATAGGGAGTTATCTCCTTTCGAATGTAGGGAATATCAGGGACAGGGACACCCTCCCCCAGGCTGCGGACTATCTCATGAGCCTTGAAGGAATCTCCACGACAGTGGTCTTCGGGGTTACAGAAGAGAGGATATTCATCTCAGGCCGCAGCAACGATATAAGGATCAACCTTGGTGAAATAATGCGCCAGGCCTTCGGGGAAGATGCCGGAGGACATGCAACAGCCGCAGGTGCCCAGATCCCTCTCGGCGTTTTCAGTGCCACAAAGGACAGGCAGACCCTGCTCCGGCTTGTCAACGAGGCGGTGGTCAAGAAGTTCCTTAACGCCGTAGGAGTGGAAGAGGCAGGAGAGTAAATAAGGTTGAAGGCTTTTTGAAAATTGATACTTTTTAAGAATTTTTCCGGATGAAAAAGTTCTCAAACCCTTTTTCATCCCGAAGATCATTTTTATATTCCTTATTCTCTCGAAGGTTCCAGTCCCTCCAGAAGATTCCGGATCTCTTTGAAGGTTCCAGCTTCTCCCGAAAGTTTCAGATCTACTCGAAAGTTTCAGATCTACTCGAAAGTTCCGGATTTTTATCAGAACTCTTCAGGAAAACTCAATTTCGATTCTGTTGCCGTTGAGCACATCACTTTCTTTGACCTGGATTCCTGTTCTGGTGGAATTTTCCCCCGCGGTCAGGGTATAACCTGAGGTAGTTGCTGCTGTCACTCCTCCGTCTCCTGCTGCGACTTCATTTCCTTTCCCTGCTTCGTTTCCGTTTCCGGTGTTTTCGGTTGGGTAAGGCACGGCAATTTCAAAGAAGCCGTTTTCATCTGCAGTTGCAGTGTTGTAGTAGAGGAAGCTCCTGCCGGTGTTTGAACTGAGTTCGAGTTCTGCTTTTACGGTCTGGTTAGGGGCAAAAGTGCCTGACAGCTTTGCTCCCGGCACGTACTCGAATACTTTTACTGTATTTCCATCTCCGGCTTTATTCCCACCAGCTGTGCCTCTCACACTTTCGTGAACAAGCCGGAGGTTTCCGAGGGATGCGCCGTCAAGCTGGTGCAGTTTGTACAGTTCCGTGGCTTTAAGTTCTTCTTTTATAGTGGCAGTTGTCTGATATCCGGTTCCACTTTTTACCTTCATGATCTCGTAATAATCCTCAACATTCTTTCCTGCAAGTTCGGCTATGTACCTGAATTTCCCCTCTATCATTTTTGAATCCGTAATTACGTATTTTACATTTCGTCTGTCCAGAACTGAATTTGCCTGCTCTTCTGACCCGGAAGTGAAAAAGAAAGCAGAGTCCTCCACCCCTGTCTGGAAATTGTTAGAGACTGCAGGTCTTTTGCCCAGGTATACGATCCAGTTTCCGTAGTCCCACCAGCTGAGGACCCCATATTCAGGGGTTTCGGAAGGTTCCGTGTAATGAGAAGTGGATGGCGTGGAAGTTTCGAGCCACTGCAAGGAGTCCTGCCAGTTCTCGTCAATCAGGACAGCTTGCTTTGAAAACCCGGCAACTATTCCTATGCAGGGCACAAATATGATCCCGATAAGGACCAGAGCAGAGACAAGTTTGAAATAATCCGGTTTTGAGGCTGCGAGCCGGGATTTTGATTTCCTTGCTGCTTTTGCCTTTTTTTTCGTTTCTGCCTTAGAGTTCTCTTTTGCCTTTCCTTTTGCCTTTGTTCTTGCCTTCGATTTTTTCCCGGTTTCCGGATTCGGTTCAGGCAGGTTTCCGGTTTTTATCCCTGTCCTGAAGAGTTTTTTTACTTCATTTTCAACATCCAGGGATTCAAACAATACCATCAAAAGATATGCGGTAAGGATGGCAACGTTCACGGAGAATAGATAGGAAAAACGCCTCTGGGAAATGGCAAGGTATGCTGCAAACCCGGTCCAGAACAGGAAAAATACCCTTTCGGGCAGGAATTTTTCACCTCTCCACTCCAGGCCAAGCAGGAAAATAGCTGCAAGTGCGACCGGAAAGCCTAGCCCGAAGTTTCCTATCACCGCTGCGAGGGTGAACTTCCCATTAGTGGTAAAAAATAAGGGGCCTGCCTCGGAAATGGAACTCAGGATTCCTCCTTTTCCCGAGAAGTACTTTAGCCCTTCGATTACAAAGCCGTAGGACTCACCTGAAAAGCTACGGAGGATAAAAAGCCCTGCACCAAAGGCAAACAAAATAAGGGCCGGATAGTACCACCAGTCCAGTTTCCTGCTGGATATATATGCGGAAAAAGCTCCGAGAAGCAGGACTCCCGCGAGCAGGGCAAGGACATAGCAGACCTGGAACCAGGAAAGGAACATCGCACTCAACTCAAGTCCGGGCCGCGCGACTCCTATGCAAAGAGGGGCTGAGAGCAGGAGCACCGTAAGAAGGTTTGAGGCGGAACATATTACCAGGTAATCAGACCTTCTGCCTGCTTTCAGGTCAAGCACGGACTGCAAAAAAAAGTAAAGGCCAATGAACCCCATGAACATGGGTGCCCCGATCCAGGTATACACAAGGAGGGCAAAACAGGCTCCGCTGCAGACTGAAAAAACTACGGGCAATGCAATTTTTCTCTCCGATGGCAGTTTTTTGAGGGCTGCAAATGAGAGCCCGGCATCTCTGGCAGCTTTCAGGGCAAGTATGAAAAAAGCAAAAGCCGCCGTTGAGAGGAGTACCTCTGCCACGTGGTGGTCAACCATCCCGAACTGGGAAGTATACACATGCACCGGGATAACGGCAAAAACAGCAGCACTGAAAACCCCTGTTTTCCTGTTAAACAGAGCCGATGCAGCCGCATAGACAGGAATAACCGTTAGGGCTCCCAGCAGCACCGGTAAAAGAGCCCCTGCCAGCTCTATCGTGTGGGTATCGGGATTTCCTGCCCCCAGAACCAGAGCAAGGCCTGCCCCCAGCAGGTCGTAGAGAGGCGGCCAGCCGATCTCAAAACCGGAAGGATAGTTAAGGTAAGAGTCAAAGCGGATGTACTCAGGGAAGTTAGAGGCAGTATAAAGGATGCGCCGCATGTGGTAAAACGCATCAAAGCCTACAGGAGTGATGCGGCCGTTAGCGGTGACCGCGGTGTAGGAGAGCATCCGCATGAGGAAAGCGGCTGAGATAATCGCAATTAAGGAGATTATTCCGAGTTTGGAATTGTGACCGGATTGCTTCGACTCTGGAGACCTCATGATTTTATTCGTAATTATCAACTCTGTTGAATTTGTATTCTCTTTCGTATTTGTATTATTTGTGCCGGGGTTTTCGGTGGCATTTTAACAAATAAAGTGATTTTTGATTGTGGTCTTGTTATTGCTTATATATAAAAAATTTTTCCGTTGTTTTAAAGACGGCTTCGATATATGGGCCTTATGATATTCATGTGGGGTCATATATAGGAGTACATGTAAATTATTCGCTATTGAAATAAGTTCCTGAGTCTGTTAGGAGATGTATCGGAAAGTTTCATAGAATATGATTACATATACTTTGATGTGTGCAGTGTATTTAGACATTCTTTTCAAAATAGTTATAAACATTGAACTTAGTCAACTACCCCTGAGCTAAAGACTCAGAGGCTTGTCTAACAAGCCCTGGTTGACCAGATCCCCGATTCGGAGCTTAGGAAAATCGGGAAACGATAGGAACGAATTTCATAGTTACCCTGGAATGCCGCCTCAGTTTCAGGCTCTAAGGATGCCGGTTAAACAGTCCTGGGAGGTAGGGACAGTGCTTGCACCATACAAACCGTTCCATATCTGATCGAGAGGAAGCCGGAAACCGGGATTGTCTCTGTTGCAGTTACACTGCAACACTTCCACTTCACAAAGTGGAAGTCCACAATTCCGGATACGCATAACCCTATTCAATAGGAGCAATTACAAATGTTTGTATTTGTACTTAGCAAAGACGGAACCCCGCTCATGCCCACAAAACCGGCAAAAGCGAGGATCTTGCTAAAAAAAGGAAAGGCAAAAGTGGTCCGAACCACGCCCTTCACAATCAAGTTACTTTTCGAGAGCAGTAACTACACTCAACCCGTAACTGCCGGGATGGATACGGGATCGAAAAACGTAGGATGCGCCGCTATCGCTTCCGGAAAAGTGTTGTATCAGTCCGAAATCTCCCTGAGAGAAAACGTTTCGAAAAAGATGGAGCAGCGGAAAATGTATCGGAGAACCCGGAGAAGCCGGAAGACAAGGTACAGGCCAGCAAGGTTTAATAACCGGGGAAATTCGAGGAGAGAAGGAAGGTTAGCTCCTTCCATCAAAAGCAAACTTGATTCTCATTTCAGGGAAAAACGGTTTGTGGAAGCCCTGCTCCCTGTAACGAAGTGGAAGGTCGAACTTGCTTCCTTTGATATTCACAAGCTCAAAAACCCGGAAGTTTCCGGGACAGGGTATCAGGAAGGGGACCTTAAAGGCTTCTACAATGTCAAGGCTTATGTCCTGCACAGGGACGGCTACACCTGCCAGCATTGCAGGGGAAAGTCAAAGGATTTCCGGCTACATTGCCATCACATCGTTTTCAGGTCAAAAAAGGGAACAGATACCCCGGAAAACCTTATTGTGCTTTGTGATACCTGTCACACTGCCCTGCATTCCGGGGAATTTGAGCTTTCTGGGAGAAGGTCAAACACGAAACATGCCACAGAAGTTGGCATTATCAAGTCCCGGATCAAGAAATCCGGCTGGAGCTTTGAGGAAGTTTTCGGCTACGAAACAAAATTCCGGAGAGAACAGGTTTTGGGACTCGAAAAAACGCATTACTTTGATGCGCTTGCTATCTGTTGTGGGGACAAACAAACCGTAGAACCGGATGATACGGTCTACTTCAAAAAACATGTTCCTGCGGGGGATTATCAGCAACGGAGAGGGAAGAGATCAGAGAAGAAAATACCTACCGGGAAACTTTTCGGGCTTAGGAAATTCGATCTTGTAAAAACGGAAAAGGGAATCGGGTGCGTCTGGGGAAAACGGTCATCCGGGTATTTTTCACTCTTTGATATATTTGGAAACAAAATTTCCGATAGTGTTAATATTAAGAAAAACTGTAAACGATTGAGGGCTAGGACAACTACGCTAATTCAAAGAACGAAACTTCGGGAAATTTATGCCTTCCTCCCCTTGGCTAAAGACCCGGGGGTTTCCTGCTGAGGTCTTATGAAATGTTGAAAAATATGAAAATGACAAAATGCTTGGTAACAGGTGGAGCAGGCTTTATAGGTTCTCACATTATCGAGAACTTACTGAATCTTGGACATGAGGTTGTCTGTCTTGACAACTTTGATGCGTATTACTCTCCACAGTTAAAGGGGAAAAATATAGAGCCTTTCATGAAAAATGCCCATTTCAAACTCGTTGAAGGCGATATCCGTGATAAGGCCCTCTTAAACCAGACCCTCGATGGGGTCGAATATGTTTTTCACGAAGCTGCCCAGGCCGGGGTCAGGATCTCTGTTGAAGCCCCTATGAAACCTCACGAAATTAACGCTACGGGCACATTAAACCTACTCGAATCCGTGCTTGATTCGGACGTCCGAAAAGTTATAAATGCTTCTTCTTCTTCTGTTTATGGTAGAGTAGAATATCTCCCCTTTGACGAGGATCATCCTAACCAGCCCGTTTCCCCTTACGGCGTTTCCAAGCTCCTCGCAGAACACTACTGCAGGGTCTTCGAAGAACTCTACGGATTGAAAAGCGTGTCCTTACGCTATTTTACAGTCTACGGCCCGAGGATGAGGCCGGACCTCGCGATCAACATCTTTACGAAAGCTGCCTTGAAAAACGAACCCATTACCATTTTCGGAGACGGGGAGAAAACAAGGGACTTTACCTACGTAGATGATATTGTAAGGGCAAACCTGATCTGCATGGAAAAAGGAAGTGGGGTCTATAATATCGGCGCCGGAAACTCGATCAGCATCAATGACCTTGCCAGAAAGATCATCGAGATCAATGAAAGCAAGTCGGAGATTGTTTATTCAGACTCGGTAAAAGGAGACGCCGAGCACACTCTCGCAAGTTCGGAAAAAGCCCTTAAAGAACTTGCCTGGAATCCTGAAATAACAGTTGAAGAGGGCCTTGAGAGGTATGCAAAATGGATGTCGAACTTTCAGTCGTAATCCCCGCTTATAATGAAGAGGAAAGTGTAGTTCCCTGCTACCGGGAAATAAAGGAAGCCCTTGACCCTCTTGGCAAAAGTTATGAGATCATATTTGTAGACGACGGCTCGACAGATTCAACATTTAAGAAACTTCAGGATCTCAGCAAAACCGACAGCCGATTAAGAGTCCTCAAATTAAGGAAAAATTTCGGACAGAGCGCTGCCCTGAGAGCCGGCTTCGACCATGCCGAAGGCAGGTACATCATAACCCTGGATGCAGACCTCCAGAATGACCCTAAAGACATCCCTGCCCTCCTCCAGAAGCTGGAATCCGAAGACTTTGATGTGGTCTGCGGCTGGCGTTATTCCCGAAAAGATACTTTTTCAAAAAAAATCCACTCAAAGTTCGCCAACTGCCTCCGTAAAAAACTGACCAGTGAAAAGATCCACGACTCCGGCTGCACCCTCCGCATCTACAAAAAAGAATGCGTAAAAGATCTGGAACTTTACGGGGAACTTCACCGCTATATCCCTGCAATGCTCGGCTGGAAAGGATACAAAATAGGCGAAATCAAGAGCAACCACCGGGAAAGGCAGTATGGTACAACCAAATACAACTGGAAACGGCTGGTAAGGGGTTTTTTAGACCTGCTAGTAGTTACCTTCTGGGAAAGGTATTCAGTCAGGCCAATGCATGTATTTGGCGGCGCAGGTCTGTTTTTTGGATTTACGGGTTTTGTGATATCCATGTACCTTGGAATTATGAGGCTTGTTTATGGCATGGGATTAAGTGACAGGCCCCTTTTCCTTGTAGGAATTCTTTTGATCATTGTCGGGGTGCAATTTCTTGCAACCGGTGTCCTTGCGGATATTTTGCTTAAGATTTATTACGGTCAGAATGGAAGGAAGAACTACTTGATTTAAGATTGTATGTTCCTGAAAAGTGTAGGAAATTTCAGATCATAAAAAGGGGTATAAGTGGTATAATGAAGATACTGATGCTGAATTATGAGTATCCTCCACTGGGAGGGGGTGGGGGGAATGCAACTAAAGCACTTGCTGAAGAATTAGTAGCATCAGGTCATTCTGTTGATGTCGTGACTATGGGATTTAAGGGTTTAAAAAAGGTCGAAGTAATAAATGGTGTAAACATTTACAGGCTTTCCTGTGTGCGGGAAAAAAAAGAGGCATGTAAATCATATGAAATGTTATCATACTGCATTTCTGCAAATAGATTTTTGCAAAAATTACTTCGGGAAAATGTATATGACATTAACCACACTCATTTTATTATCCCCACAGGGATTGTGTCTTATTTAAACAGAAAAAATATCCCATATATTATCACATCTCACGGAAGTGATGTGCCAGGCCATAATCCCGATAAGTTTTCTTTCGAACACAAATTGGTAAAACCTTTATGGAACAGGATTATCAATAGTTCGCGTAAAATAATAACGCCTTCAGAATACCTGAAAGATCTAATTATTAAAAATGCCAGTACGGATAATATAGAGGTTATTAGTAACGGGTTTAATTCATTTGAATTAAGTCCAAAGAAAAAAGAGAAAAAGATTTTGTTAGTTGGGCGTCTTGTTGAATTCAAGGGGTTTCAATATTTTTTAGAGGCAATAAAGGATATTGAGATTGATTATGAGGTTAATATTGTTGGAGATGGTCCATATAAAGAAGCACTAATGGAGAAAGCCAAGGGCATTAGGGCAAAAATAAATTTTGTAGGGTGGCTGGATAATAAATCATCTCAATTTAAAGACTTGTTTGAAAATTCGTCTATATTCGTACACCCTTCTTCTGCTGAAAGTTTTGGAATGGTCTTGCTCGAAGCTATGTCTTCGGGGTGTGCTATTATTACTACCAATTCTTCTGCATGCTCGGAAGTTGTAGGTGACGCAGCATTACTGGTTGAGCCTGAAAGTCCTGCAGAGATACGGGATGCTCTTCTAAAACTAATCAATGATGAAAAACTCCTGAACCGGATGAGTGCTGAAGCCAGGGAAAGAGTTAAACAAAATTTCTCTTGGGAAGGCATCGCAAGGCAGTACGTGAGCATTTATACGGATGTAATCAAATGAAGGAAAAAGGATTCGATTATAATAAAATTGCTGTAGTGTTCCCCAAGGATTCATCCGCGATTTTTGATGCCAATTCAAAAGAAACTTTCGGGGGAGCAACCGTTCAGATGTTTTTGATAGCTAATGAACTTAACAAGTATAAAGATATTGATGTAACGTCCTTGACGGTTGATTTTGGTCGAAAAGATGGTGAATTTGTCAACGGGTTAAAAATATGTAATACTTTCAGTAAAGAGGACAACATTGGTGTAAAGATCTTCAAATTTCACAAAGCGATACAAAAAACTAAACCTGATGTGATCATTCAACACGGTTTGACGCTATTTTCCTGTTTGCTTCCACTATATTGTAAATTATTCAACATCAAATTTGTATATATGTTTGCGCATGATGTAGAAGTTGATGGCTACTATCAGACAAGCCGTGAGAGAGCATATATCTTAAAGTTACTGGTTAATTATTCAGATATTATCATTACTCAAAATAAATATCAGTATGACAAAATCTTAGCTAAGTACAATATAAAAACTAATATTCTATACAATGGATTTCCAATTGTTACATCATTTAACGTTAAAAAAGAACATATATTATGGGTTGGGCGATGTGATAAATGGAAATGTCCTGAAAAATTTATTAAGCTTGCTTCTTTAAATAAATATTATAAGTTTGTAATGGTTTGCAATGAGTCTACTGGAAATGAAGCGTATCATTCTCACATTAAAGAGTTAGCAAGTGCTGTTTCCAACCTTGAGTTTTTATCTCATTTATCTGAAAATGAAATGGCAATCATTTATCAAAAATCCTTATTGTTAATTAATACCTCTGATGATGAAGGTTTTCCACAGGTATTTATTCAAACTGCAATGAATAAAGTACCTATCATATCCTTAAATGTAAATCCGGATAATTTCATCACAAAATATGAATGCGGTGTTGCTTGTGATGGAGATGAAACGTTCATGAGTGATTCGATTCAAAATTTGTTAAATAACTCTCAAAAATACACTCAACTATCATCAAATGCTTATAATTATGCAAAAGAAAACCATGATATAGTGAGGAATGTTGAAAAACTTTGCAAACTAATGTTTGTGGGTGGAAAATGACAGATAAAATATTACACATTATTCAAACGGGAATGGGCGGTGAAAGACAACAACAAAACCATATTAAAGAAATATTGGATACGAGATATCAAAATATTACGGTTTCATTCCGTAAGACTCATCAGAGGGGAATTATTTCACTAAATTTTCCTGTTTATTTAGACGAAGAGTTCATATTCACTAGTGGTATATTTCAGTTATTGAAGTTGTCTAAAAATTCAGATATTATTATTTATCATAATTTGTTTAACTATTCTTCTTTAATATCGTATCTCTTGCTAAGGTTTTTTAACCGAAATACATGTAGTATTGTTGTGTTTCATAACAATATAGAAGGCCCTGGAAGTAAATTGAGGAACATCTACTATAAAACGAGGAAAACTTCAATAATAAATTTTGCATCGCTACTTAGTGATAAACTCGTATTTCTTACAAATGCTCAAAATAAAGGCTACAAAAAACTCTGTTTCTTCTCAAAAATATTTGATGATCGAAGTATAGTTATTAATAATTCCATAGATGAAAAATGTATTTCAAAAGATAGAATGAAAAATTTGCGTACAATTGATGTTCTTTTTGTTGGTAGACTATCTTATTTTAAAGGATTTCAGGATCTAATAACTTTAATTGAATTATTTAACAATAATCCTCTTATTGAATTTGGTATTGTAGGGAATGGTTCTTTAGCAAAGAATATCCCAAATTATAACAATATCAAATATTTTGGCAATGTGGATCACAATATTATATATGACATCTACGATAATTACAATATTCTGATCTTACCTTCTTATACAGAAGTATTCCCTTTAGTAATTTTAGAAGCAATGGCTAGAGGATTAGTTATTCTAGTTTCTGATCTCCCGGGTATGCGAGAAATTATAAAAGAGGGTAGAAATGGGTATTTGTTTCCTTCAGGAGATGTTGAAAAAATGAAAGAGCTAATATTTTATTTAATGAATAATCCTGAAGAAATGGAACAAATGTCTAAAAACAACCTAAGAGATATTTGGAAATTTACAAATGAAAAACAAGCTTTAAAATATTTAAATCTCTGTGAAGAAGCGTTAAAAAAATAAAAGATATCTCAAAAATATTGAGAAAGGTTTAACACAGGTTTTGTTATCATGCTTAATTTATTTTTATCAACATATTTCTCTCACAAAGAGACAATCCATAACTTTACATGGAGATTTTTACAAATACTCGGGAAGCAGGGAATTACATTCTTTATATTCATCTTATGTGCAAAACTCCTTACACCCTATGATTTTGGTATTTATAATTACACTTTAGCTATTATTTATTTCTTAATTATTTTTGGGGATTTTGGCATCTCAACTGCAACATCAAAATATGTTGCAGAATATAATGCAACAGATAAAAATAAATTAAAATTAGTCTTGTTTAATTCTTTGATACTTACAATTAGCTTAGGTGCTGTTGTAACTTTATTGACTTTATTATTTGGAAGTTATATCCTTGATGATAAATATATTTATATCATATATGTTTTGCCCATGTTATTTTTAGCACCAATTAGTTCTCTATATGATGGAATCTTCAGAGGTTTAAAAAGATTTAAAGAATTAGCAATAATATCTTTATCTATTGGTTTGCTTTCTATTATCTTTGTATATCTATTGGTTGAGAATTATGGTTTAATTGGAGCTTTAATTTCACAGAGCTTATTTTATCTGTTTTTGGTACTTTCATTATTTTTTGTATATGGGAATTTATGTTTTCAGATTGATAGGCAGCTGATGAGAACTGTTTTTAATTATTCTTTAATTATTGGAATTTCTAGCATTGCTTACTATTTGTATTCAAGAGTCGACATTATTGTTCTAGGTCACTATGGATATGTTAAGGAAATTGGGTATTATGAACTGATAAACAAAGGGTTTGAATTGATGTTTTTACCTTTTGCTTTACTAGCACAGGTACTTGCACCAAATATAACAACCTATTTTTCAAAAAAGGAGTATTCAAAGGTCAGAACAAAATTTAATTTTTTCACGAAATTAATTATTCCTTTAGCAATTCTGATGGCGATATTGTTTTATTTCACATTTCCTCAAATAATTAAATTATTTTTTGCAGAATATTACGTTGAAGAAATGTTAATAGCAATATTCATATTGAGCTTTTTAATCCCAACTAAGATTTGGGGTGTATTTCAAACTCAAAGTTTTATTGTTGCAACTGGATTTGCCAAGATAATTACAGTGACTACATTGTTGGGTGGTATTTTAAATGTTATTCTAGACGTTACATCCATTCACCTGATCGGTTTCACAGGGGTGTTCTGGGTTACATTGATGATACATTCGTTTAACATAATTTTTCAGACAATTTACTATAAACACAAAATAGGACAGATATGATGAAAGATGTGAAAAAATTTATTTTTAATTTGTACAACAATAACGGTTCTTTCAGTTATTCTCCTGCTAATAGAATAAGTAATCTTTATTCTACTTGTTTTGGAGTTATGTGTTTGGATCTAATTAATGAATTAGATCATTTTCAAGACACTGATAAAGTAGCAAACTATATTCTGAGTTATCAAGATGGGGAAACTGGTTACTTTATAGATAAAACTGCAGTTCCTGAAGATGATGCCACACATAATAACGAATATATTTATTTGCAACTAACAGATTTTGCACAACTTGCTCTTTCAGCCCTAAATAAAGAAGATCAACATGAATATTTTTTTCTAAACAAATATAAAGATGTGAAATATTTAGAAAGTTGGTTTTATGGCTTAAATTGGACAAACCCCTGGC